>CAKVEA010000017.1 GCA_934728355.1 uncultured Eubacteriales bacterium | reverse complement strand
ATTCTTAAAAAAGTTGGGAGATCAATAGGTTCTTTAGATACAATTTCAATAGGAAATTCTAAAACCGTATTTTCTTTCGCCCCTAAAAACAGTTTTCTAGGGTTTTTCATGACTGATTCACTTTTTATTTCTATACCTGAGCCAGAAACTATATCGTTTAAACTGGTATTTATAGACACTAAAATTAAACCAAAATCCTTTGAAGATATTCCATTATACACAAAGTAATTTCCTAGAAAACTCATGATTTATTCTCCTTTATATCAAAATTTACATAAAAACAGCAGAGGTATTAAACTACTTTTACCTCTGCCAAAAATTATCACTATAAATACTTATATTGTTCTGTCCAAAACTTTTACTTTTATTATAATTTCTCTTAATCTTTGACCATCAATCATATACTCCAACGCTTCGTCAGCGGTTTTATAATTCTTTTCATTTTCTTCTGTACTAGATTCACAGATGTTAATCATTCCTTGAGGATGCGTTATAGAGTACTCTTTTCCGTTCCATTCAAATTCGACTTCTCCACCTTGTTTCATGCACCATTTAAAATCACTTATTGTTTTAAAATTGTATTCATCAAAATTAAAGTTTGTCATGTTAACATTTTTATTTTCATTCATACTATTGACCACCTTAAAATTTTTAAATTCAGGTACTGCATCGGGATAGTTTATTGGAGGTCCAAAACTCGGATATCCGTTTGACCAATCTATATTATGGTCATGAGGATCAGAGTGTTTAGAAGGCGTATTATGATCTGTGCAGTGCCTTTCTCTTGTGGCTTTACCATCACTTCCGATTTTTGTGTTTCTAGTGTAACCGCCTTTTTTTCCACTAGACCTAGTTGTTTTAACATCACCGGGATTTCCTAAAAATCTTTCATCATCAGAATTTTTAGGTTTCCAACCTCCTCCGTATGCATCTCCCATACCTTTGAAATTATCTTTCAAAACATAACCATATGACTTTACTACTATATCACAATTTTCAGGTTTATTTGTAATTCCGGAAATATACTCAAAGTATTTAGAAGGCTTATATACTTCATCGACATTAAAATATCTCCAAGAGCTTAGTTCATAATTTACATAAATTATATTTCCTTCCATTTCTTGAAAAGGTTCATGATAACAAATGATATATTCTGGTTCTATCCGCTTTAACATTTCGTTATATCCAGTCATAAAAAACTCTTTTTGATCAGAATGATTATTATGCTCCGAGACCATATATGTCGAAACTGCAACGCATGAACCTTTTTCTATTCCTTCAAAGCAAAAATCAAATGTAGAAGGTAGTCCCCAACTGACAGTTGGTATAACTCTTATCCCTTTTGAAGCTAAAAAAGCTCCGCACCACCGATTTTTGAAAGTATTATGTAATTGTTGTAATTTGTGCATCTGTATGTACATACTGAAATCAGGTGTAAAAACCGCTTTGTAATTTTTTAAAGTTTCTATATACTTTTCTGGATTCTTCCAAATTTTTTCGAATTTATAATCATACAAAAAGAAATGAACCATACGATTAAAATGTTTGATATCATCAGCTTTTATTTTATCAAATCCTATTAGCCTTAAATCGATGAAATCATCAGAAACCATTTTCGGTTTTGGTATAAGTGGCATATCATATTTTCCTGTACCACGCAACGTGTTTCTTAAAAAGTAAGGGCTAGTTCGGTACTTTAAATTTTCGAGTGTCATAAAATCCTCTCCTTAAAAAAGTATTCTCATAACACCATATAAAAAATAGAAAATTTGCATCTTATAGGTCAAATTATATTTGCGTGTTTATTAGCTGTCTTAAAAGTAATTTCAACAGCTTTTTTGATAATATTTTCACTTTCTAGTTTTAGTGCGTTTACAGTTTCAAAATCTGCATTACCTTTAATGTTTATGTTCACAATAGGCGAAGAAAGGTTATTATAATTTTTGTTATAAAATATTTTTTCTTTAGAACTGTTAGTCAACATTCCAGCACCCACAAAATTATTAGGGCTATTTGCAAAATCCCATAATTTTTTAGTAGCTTCATGAGAAAATA
>CAKVEA010000016.1 GCA_934728355.1 uncultured Eubacteriales bacterium | reverse complement strand
GTATATAAACTACTCATAGATATGTTGTTTCACGCAAAGTTTGTGCTAGAGATCTCTTCGATTTACTTGGTGTAGCCTATCCCAAAAAGCACGTCAAAAATTGGAAACTATGACGACTGGAGTATAGATAATACGGTTAAAATAAAATTAAGACTTCTTCCATGCTTTCTTCATACTCTTTGCTTGAGTTAAGGAACTCGAAACCCTAATAAATTTATTACGATACTTTTCTCTTTTATCTTTCCTTACCACATGCATTTTTATCCAATACGAAAGTCTTTTAAAAGAAAAGAAAAACAAATGTTCAGAAACGAATAGTAAAAACATTCTATGCTCATCCGTAGCGAAATGTTGATTGATTCTAGGGAAATGTACATTTTGCAATTCATTTCTCAATTGGGAAACATTGTTACAACCAATTATTTGGTGTTTTAACAATGTAGATAACATTTCCTCATAAAAAGGGGTTTCCTTTGCAATACTCCACCAAATATCAGCTTTATATTCCTGGGCATTTTTCCATGGTTTATACCTACCTAAATAGTGCAAAACCTTTGCATCAGACTCACTATTCTTATATTCATTATAAAAATCAAAATCAAATTTATTTTGAATTAACGAAGGAGCTAATTCAAAATTCCATTCTAAAGGGAGTGTATAAAACTTGTCTTTAAATAAAATGTTTAATGCGCACTGTTCCTGATAAAGCAACTTATTATCACCAATGATTTTTAAAAGCGCTTTAAATGAATCAAACTCATTATACTTTCTTACATCTATTACAACGACCCCTGTATTATAATATAAGAATGGATTTGAAAGTTTTAGAATATTATTTGTATATTCCCTAATTGTATAAGAATATACACGATTATTTTGCATGTATAGCTCTCTCCAAATAGGCTCGATACAAGCAGCTATTGGAGCATCTCCTAAATCAATCTGAGCTAATTTAAATATGTCATCTTGCAGAACTAGATCAAGGTCTGTAAAGATTATTTTTTTATAAGAAGAAAGTACCACAGGAGCAACTATTCTATAGTAACATTCTTCCTTAAAATAATCATGTGATATATATAGTTTAGTATCTTTAAAATACGACGATGGATTAACAAAACGAATTGAAGTACTCGAATTCGAAACACATTCCAAAATTTTTCTTTTGTTTTCATCCGAAATATCACGTTCAAAAACAACTATATCCTTTTTTTGTTCAGAATGACTTATAACAGTTTTTAGATAAACACACAAATACGGTGCATACTCATTTGAGGAGCTAACACACAGGGCAACCTTGTTATCTGACCAAATCGGCAGAACACATAATTCACCATCAGAAATATGTTCTATACTATAATCTTCTAGGTAAGCAACTAATTTCTTTGTTATATCAACCTTTTCCGTAAAGAAACTATCTTCAACCTCAACAAACTCAGGTTCGAGGACAAAATCATTTTCAACATAATATAAAACTTTATCTAGTGTATCTTTTTGAGTATAAAACACATTAAATAATTCACTATCATGTTTCCTACACTGCTCTTGGTCATAGGTGTCTAGACGACCTAACAAAGGATCCCCATAATCAAGTCTATAGAAAATAACAGGAACATGCAAAAACATAAAATCATGAACAATACTTGAATAATCCGTAACAAAAAGATCACAAGTATTTATATAATCAATTAATTTATTTGAATCCGCAATTTTAAAACACGACGGGATCTTAAAATCAAAATCACACAAAGATTTTATGGAATGATGTAATGAAAAAATAACATTTACATCCTCCCTTTGGGCTAATTGTATAAGGTCCGGACTATTTAATAGAGAAACTAATTTTTTAAAATAAACAAAATTTTCTATATTCTTTTGTTCTCTAAATTCAAAACGCCAAGTGAACATAAAAAGAATATTTCTTTTTTTATGTTTTTTTCTTGAACAGCAATCAAAACGAGGCAATCCAATATTAATTATTTTTTCCTTTGGCCAATTATGCTCCAAAAGAAGACGTTTCTCCCTAAAACTTGAAACGACATAAAGATTCCAATCATTTTGAACAATATAATTACTTAATGCAGGATTCAAAATACTTGTTTTGAAGTATAAAGGACCATGTCCAACCCCTACAATTTGAATTTTGTCATTTTTATATGCAAAATCTCTAATATCCTTATATAAAGAATCAGGAAAAGACAAAATTATGTATTTTACACGAATAAGGACCCAAAATAACTTATCATACAATTCATCACCTTCAAGAGATGAATTTTCCACTACAATTATATCCTCTAATTCATCTTTTTCTGAGAGACTTAAAAAAAGTGGATTTTCCTTATAAAGTACATATTTAGCCTTATATCCGGATCTTTTTAAAAATTGAAAAATAGTATATGTATCAATACATGAAGCATTTTTTTCATATAGATTATCCATCAACAAATATGTATCTTGTTGGACCTCTTTTTGTAAAACTTCTATGACTCTAAAATAATCATTTTTACTACTTACTATAGAATTAAATCCACATTCACAATTTATACTTGTGTTCATATTAATTATACCTCCACCATTTGAAAAACTTGATGACTCCAAAGATAGTCCCATAGACCAAATCTACCAATCGTTTTGATTTGGTTACGGATGAGCCATTGTTTTATGACTTCACGAC
>CAKVEA010000015.1 GCA_934728355.1 uncultured Eubacteriales bacterium | reverse complement strand
TGGAGTTTGAGTTAGAGCTTGAGTTGGAGTTTGAGTTAGAGCTTGAGTTGGAGTTTGAGTTAGAGCTTGAGTTGGAGCTTGAGTTGGAGCTTGAGTTGAAATTTGAGTTGGAGCTAGAGACGGAAATTGAATTGGAGCTTGAGTTGGAACTGGGGTTGAATTATTACAATATTTGCTCCTAAAATTATTTTTTTGTTGAAAATCTATAAGGTAGTCATATATTGAATAATTTGGATTGTTATAGCATATTTTTAAATTATTAACTGGAAAACTTACATAGAATTCGTCATAGAGTAATTTGTTTTCTTTAATTTCTTTAATATGATTAGTAAAACTTAAAATCGTTTCTAATCTATTTATATGTTTCTTGAAGGGTCCATCATCAATTACTGTTATAACTATTTGTTTATCATAATTAACATATGATTTAAATCGTTCATAATTATGATGATATTTTCCTTTGTAAACAGAATAATTATAAACGTGCCAATTGCTATTTGATGATAAATCTTCCTCTCTTACATAAATGTTAGGTTTACTGTTATTCGGTCTTCTAGTGCATAAAATACTTTTTTTAGTTTCCGGATCTGTTACTGAAGTAAAACTTACACCTGCAGAAGTCCCTAAAGTTTCATGTAGGATTAAGTTAAGTTCATTAACGAAATAGATAATGTCTGTTTCTTGATCATCCATATGAAATTCGAAATTACATTTTTTATTGTAATACAAAACATCGGGTTTGGGAACAGCGGGCTTTTTATTATTTGAGGACTTTTTATCGATGGTAATTTCTTTTGTAGATCTACCTCCTCTTGTAGCATTTGAACTTGGTGTTGCTATTGTTGATAAAACTAATGATGAAAGTATTGCAGATGTGATTTTTGTTAATTTTTTATTCACTATATTTCCTACCTTCTTAATTTTAATTATATGTGAATATATTAAACTATTATTTATATATTGTCAAGATTTTAAAAAAATAAAAACTCTATGGATTTTATTTCCACAGAGTTGATTAATTTAAATAGTATTAATATAATTTTTATAAAATTCGTTAAATTTACCACTATCCAAAGATTCTCGTATTCTTTCAAGAAGAGTATTATAAAAGTATAAATTATGCATAACACAAAGTCTCATACCAAGCATCTCTTTACTTTTCAGAAGATGTCTTATGTATGCTTTTGAGTGATTTTTGCAAGTAGGGCAATCACATTTTTCGTCCAGTGGGGAAGAATCGCGCTCAAATTTTGCATTTAAAATATTTATAGGACCGCTCCAAGTAAAAATTTTTCCATGACGTGCATTTCTGCTTGGCATAACGCAATCAAATAAATCTACACCTCTTGCCACAGATTCTAAAATATTTGCGGGTGTTCCGACTCCCATTAAATATCTCGGCTTGTCTTTGGGCATAAATGGCTCTACATTTTCTATTATTTCATACATTTCTTCGGCAGTTTCTCCGACCGCCAAGCCACCTATAGCATATCCGTCAAGATTTAGTTCCCTTATTTGTTTCATGTGTTCTATTCTTATATCCGAATAAGTGCTACCTTGATTTATTCCGAAAAGCATTTGTTTCTTATTTATTGTTTCATCTAAATTATTTAGATAATTCATTTTTTTTAAGCATCTTTTAAGCCAACGTACAGTTCTTTGACAAGAATTTTTAGTATATGAATATTCAGCCGGATTTGCTATACATTCATCAAAAGCCATTGCTATTGTTGAGCCTAAATTAGACTGAATCTGAATACTTTCTTCGGGGCCCATAAATATTTTATGTCCGTCTATATGAGATGAAAATGAGACTCCTTCTTCGGTAATATTTCTTAATTTTGCAAGAGAAAAAACTTGAAATCCACCGCTATCGGTGAGAACAGGTCCGTCCCAAGACGTGAATTTTCTTATACCTCCTTGACTCTTTACAACTTCATCACCGGGACGTAAATGAAGATGGTATGTATTGCAAAGCTGAACTTGACATTTTATATTTTTTAAATCTATTGCCGAAACGGCACCTTTTATTGCTCCGCATGTCGCAACATTCATAAATCCGGGAAGCTGAACTGTTCCGTGAGGAGTTTTAAATTCACCTCTTCGGGCATTTTTTTCTTTTAATTTTAATTCGTACACTTTTAAAACAACTCCTGATATATTAGACTTAAAGAAAAATTATAGTGAGGGATTGAAATGAAAATATTTTTATCTATAAAGTATTATGATGATATGCGAAACAAAAACTTAATCGAAAAAATTTGTAATATTCTAAAAGGAAACGAAGTTTTTGTTTTTGCAAAAAACATTCAAAACTATGGTGAATGTATAATGACTCCGAAAGAAGTAATGGAAAAAGCATTTAGTGAAATAGATTCATCGGATATTTTACTTGCCGAAGCTTCAAATCTCAGCATAGGTGTCGGAATAGAAGTAGGATATGCTTACAGTAAAAAAATACCGATTTATTTGACAGCAAGTAAAAAATCCTTTGTTTCAAATTCTATAAAAGGAATATCTTCTAAATCTTTATTTTATGAAAAAATAGATGAGATTTCTAGCCTGTTTTGATTTATACCATATCTTCCATCGTGTAAAATCCAGGAGATTTTGAGGTAACAAACATGGCTGCTTTAATTGCTCCGGATGCGAATATATTTCTTGATTGAGCATGGTGTGAAATAGTAATTATTTCATTTTCTCCGGCAAATATAACCTCATGATCTCCGCATATGCTTCCTGCGCGAATACAGCTTATTCCTATTTCTTCTTTTGAGCGTTTATTTCTTGTATTTGTTCTGTCGAAAACATAATTTGTTTTTGGCCTTTTTTTTGAAATTTCTTCGGCTATCATAAGAGCTGTACCGCTTGGTGCATCTATTTTTTGATTATGGTGTTTTTCTATTATTTCTATATCGAATCCTTCACTTAAAAATTCAGTTGCTTTTTTTGCAAGTGTAATAAGTAAATTTATGCCGATAGACATATTTCTTGAATAAAAAACAGGTATTTTTTTTGAGGCCTTTTTAATTTTTTCCACTTGAGTTTCATCGAGACCGGTTGTGCATATAACAGCAGGTAAGTTTTTATTTTCACAGTAATTTAAAATTGATTCCAGTGCCGAAGAATGCGAGAAATCAATTAAAACATCTGCTTCTGTGTTCAAATCTTCAATCGATTTAAACACAGGGAAAGTTTCTTTACCTGTTAAAACTTTGTCTATTCCTGCGGCAAGAATCAAATTTTCTGATTTATCTATTATATTTTTTAATGCTTGACCCATTTTTCCGTTGCAACCGCAAATAACAATTTTCATATCTTTCATTTTCACCGTCCGTTTTGATTTTAATTTATATTAAATTCAATTTTTTCATTTCACTTTTCAGATTTTCTAAATTTGATTCGCTCAGATTTCCTAAAGGAAGCCTGCAATTTCCGCAAGAAAATCCCATCAAATTCATTGCTTCTTTTACTGGTACAGGGTTTACATCGCAGAAGAGATTTTCAATTAAATTTAAATATTTGAGTTGAAGATTCAAACTTTCTTTGCAGCTCCCGTTTAGGTAGTTTTCTACTATCTCGTGGCATTCTCTTGGACATACATTAGAAAACACCGATATTACTCCGATTCCTCCTAAAGATAATATAGGAACTATCTGATCGTCATTTCCGGA
>CAKVEA010000014.1 GCA_934728355.1 uncultured Eubacteriales bacterium | reverse complement strand
CAGCTTAATAACCTGGTCGGGATGCAGTTTTGGAGAAAGGAGATGTTTAAAGTGAATGCAAAGGAGTACCTTTCTCAAGCATATTACATAGATCAAAGTATAGACTGTAAAATGGAACAAATAAAATCACTCAGAGAATTCGCAACAACTATAGCTAATTCAACACCTGTAAAAGAGGTATTTCATGGTGCACAATTTTCTAAATATAGAGCTCAGATTGAATAAAATCTGATGGTTTTTGTAGGAGCTGTCACTCAAGGATTACCGCAGAAAACATAACAGATGGGTATATATAATTAATCATCGAATAACATTAATTTAGTATTTAGTATTTACTAATTGATATTTTTGTGGTATAATGATATTAAATACAAATTAAAGGAGAAATACGATGAATAATAAATTAGGAAATTTTTTGAGTACGATATTGAGTTTTTGTGTTTTGTCAGCACCGTGTGTGAGTGCGATTCCTGAAGCTCATTTTACTGATGAAGAGATAGCTTTAGTGAGTAAGACGCTATCGACCAAGGGAATTACTTTGAATGAATTTATAGCAAGCGGAGGAAGCGGGGATATATATGTAGCTATGCAAAACGAGGAAAAAATTGCCATAAAGATTTCGAGAACGAATACCGATACTCAAATACATGATCAACTATTTAACGCAAGTATCAGAAGGTGCCGATAAGTGGTTAGAAGAATACTGTGTGTTACCTATGAAGGTCGACACTGAACTGGATTCCCTACATATATGTTCTATGTCCTTAGCACAATGTGATTTGATCAAGAGAGAGGGTAAAAGTAACATTAAGTATGATTTTTTAGATATAGCCGACATCATTAAAAGTGTAGTTATGGGACTTGAAGCACTTAGAGTTAGAGGTTTTTTCCATAATGATATTAGTCTAGGAAATATATTAAAAATGCCAAAAGCAGCACCTGGCAGTAGTTATAGATTGTCAGATTTTGGTGCTATGCGTCAATTACAGAGCGATGAAGAGGGGAAAAGTAAAATATCAATAGATATTAAAAAGCTTGTAAACATTTTTAAAAGTGGTCAAGGTTTTAGTAAGGGTAATCCTATAAATGCTACTGAGGATCAGAGATATGCAAAGAATAAGTTTGGAGAATTTTGTGATTATATAGAAAATATGCCACAAGTTTCTGCTTCTGATGTTTTAAACCATGAGTATATTGTTAGTTTTAGCAATCATAAAAAATAAAAGATTCAAAATAATCTAAGAGAAAGTTTTGATTCACTAATTCTATGGATACCTAATCCCAAAACTTTTGCTAGAAAAACGAGTTTTTTAAGTAAATCACGAAGCATTAGTGATTAATGCCGAAGGCTACGATTACGCAAGATATGCCGCGTTGATTAAACTTTAAAGGCCGGTGGTTTCGGCCACCTCTTTCAGGGAGGGGGAGTAAAATCTCTTTTCTCTCCTCTGGGAGCAATGGGCATGGGAAAACGCATGAAAAAAATCCGATTCAAACAAGGTATTAACCAATTATTCTCAAAAAGCTGCGTGACTTTTTGAGAATTTTTTATTTTAAGAAAAGAGTATGAAAAATGTCCAAAGACGGAACGTACAGAGGCGGTCGAAGGGTTCGTGCTGGGAATAAGCCGGACTCTTTAGCTGATAAAATAGCATCAGGAAGATCAGCGTGAATTTTTGAACCAGTTGATTTAGAAGATGAAACGTTGTTTGAGGTTAATGATAATTATTTTTTAAGTTCCGAAAATTTAGAAGGAGAAAAAATTCCAAAACCAAGTGATTATTTAAATTCTGAACAAAAAGACGGAAAACCACTCGGAGCAGATAAAATTTTTAAAGAAACGTGGTTGTGGCTTAAGAAGCGGAAGTGTGATCAATTTGTAAATCCAAGATTGGTGGAATCTTATTCTCAGGCTTTCGCAAGATATGTCCAATGTGAAGAGGCAATAAGTAAATTTGGATTTTTAGGAAAGCATCCAACCACAGAAGTAGCGATTGCGAATCTATTTGTTCAGATGAGTGTATCTTTTCAAAAACAAGCTAACATCATATGGTATGAAATTTTTGATATCGTTAAACAAAACTGTACGACTAATTTTTCAGACACACCACAGTACAATGCAATGGAATTACTCCTGACAGCAAGGAGGAAAAAATAATGATAGATATAACATGGTTATTGACAGCAATTTCGTTGACGGGAACCATTTTAAATATAAGAAAAAATACACTGTGTTTTTCTTTTGAGAGTAACGAAAAACAAGGTTCCCGGGTACCCGTAGAAAATCTCTGATTTACGTGACGGGTGGTGGTTCTTATGTTTGGCTCATCGGAGATATTCTGTGGTATATTTTTGATTTTACCGCTGGTACATATGGAAGGAACCTACTTGATTTCGTACAAGTAATTCTCGAAGTTTGTGGATTTTATAAGAATATTATTTATAGCATAAAATTTTAAATGTCGCTTTTTGATACATCTATATTCAAAATTTTCGGAAAATCAAATACTTTCAAATTTAATTGAGGCCTTTGATGAAAAACTCTTTACTAGTGTAGTAGATAAAATTGTTGTGAAGTCTTATACTAAAGTTGCCATTGTATTTAGAAATGGGCAAGAATTATATTTAAATTTAGAGGAATATAAATAATAAAAGTAACTAACTTAAGCCTATCTTTTAAGCACATTGCTTTGAGATAGGCTTGTTTTTGTTTTCATGAATAATTCTGAAGTTTAATTGATTTCCTCGGTTTTAACATGATGCTTTTTTGTTTACTATCATAAGTAATTCCAACGGCTAACTTTCGCCCTGTATAATCTTTGAGTGCTAAAGAATAACGTTTTTCTTTAATTTACTTTAAAACTTCTTCGGGAGTGGAGTCTTTTTTTAGTTCAATGATAAATGTTGTTTTGCTTTTATCGTTAGGGTAGAAAATGAAGTCTGCAAATCCTATTCCTGCGGGCATTTCACGCACTATTTTATATTTTGTTCTTGCACTTAAGTAAACAAGGGTAACTATACAAGCGAGTGAATTTTCATCGTTGTACTTTATAATCGGGATATTGATATCATGCACTTCTTGGATTAGTTTTTCCATGGTTTTGGTGTCTTTTTTGAGCATAGATTTAAGCATTTGATTAGACTTCAAAACCAGTTTAGAAATTTCTCCTATTTGATGATTTTTAAGAGCATACTCAAACTTCATTCGGAGCTCTTTGTTAGGAATAGTGAGAGTTTCATCGTGATAACTTAAAAAACCATAAACCGTCATAGCAGAAAGTACTGCTGGTGGTAGTTTTGATTTTATAAAGTTAATGGAAATAATAAAATCCGTCAATACTTTAATTGATGGATTTTTAACTGTTTAGATTATTGAATTGTGGGTGCAAATTTGTAACGATTGCTCATCTTATGTAACGATTATATTTTTTAGATACAAAAAAATTAACGATTATTCCCAAAATTAAAGAAGTAATCGTTACATAAAAACTACATTGTATCTAGATTGAGGTATTGATATGGTGGAGGCGAGGGGAATTGAACCCCTGTCCGAAAAATAGTCCATCCGAGCTTTCTACGAGTGTATCCGATAATCAAATTTCCTTGTACTATAAGTATATCGGAAAACTTAGAACACAAGTATTCTCTGTTGCATGATCAAAGCCGAGAAAATCAATGATTCACGTTCACCGCTATTTAAAACACCTTAAGTCAGTCGCGGTACTCCGTCATAAGATGTCGCCTGAATATAAAGGCTGATTAAGCAGCTACAGCAATCTTCCTTCCAAAATTGGCATGAATTACATTACCTTTGCTGTTCTTTGGCATATCGCCATAATTAGTTTTTCCATTTAATTAAAGATGTGACTTTTAAAGCAGTTCCACATTGCTACTCGCTTACTGGGACTTCTATTCCCCGTCGAACCCATTACGCCCCCATGTTGATCTTGTTTATGAAAGTATTATTAAAGAGTTTCCTTTCTTAAAAATGATTCCTTTCTTTAAAGGCTCTTTCAATATCTCTTTGAGCGGATTTTCTTGCTAAATCTTCACGTTTATCATAAAGTTTTTTACCTTTACAAAGACCTATTTGAAGTTTAACTTTTGATCCTTTAAAGTAAACAGAAAGAGGAATGATAGAGTTACCTTGTTGTTTGCTTTGTCCGAAAAGTTTATTTATTTCTTTTTTATGGAGAAGCAGTTTTCTTACTCTTAAGGAATCAACATTAAAAATATTTCCATGTGAGTATGCACCAATATGAATCCCATTAGCAAAGATTTCTCCGTCAATGACCGAACACCATGAATCTTTTAGATTTATGCTTCCACGTCTTATGGATTTAACTTCGGTTCCTTTTAATTCAATACCTGCTTCAAAACTTTCAAGTACAAAATAGTCATGAAAAGCCTTTTTATTTTTAGAAATAATCTTTATGGACTCCTTAGACAACCTTTTCACTCCTTTGCCAATGATTATTATTTCATTCCCTGCATGCTAAATTATATAACATTTTTACAGAATTATCAATAGTAAATTTAGGAAATAAAGAATTTTTAATCTTTATCGAGGATATTTTAAGCATTTAAATAGCTATCATAATATAAGATTTTATTTATTATAAGTTTAGATTATGACAATTTGATTTATATGCGGAGGAAATAGTTTTAAGTGTTGCGGAAATATTTTGACTGATAAAATTATTTTAGTCTGATATTTTTTTAGGTTTATTTTTTATGATTTTTATAAAGCTGTCTATTAATTTTATATTCGTTACTCTTTTTAATAAAAATTTCGATTATATCAGGTAGCAGTGAAAAAATAGTTGCCCTCCAGACATCAGATAAATAAATGTCTGGAGGAACAAAAAATTAATTTAAAGAGGAACGTTTAAGGAAATGAAGTAATGCGAGAGAACAAGAAGAGATAAACAAAGAGATAGAGAGGAGGACGAAAGAGAAT
>CAKVEA010000013.1 GCA_934728355.1 uncultured Eubacteriales bacterium | reverse complement strand
TATTTTCTCATGAAGCTACTAAAAAATTATGGGATTTTGCAAATAGCCCTAATAATTTTGTGGGTGCTGGAATGTTGTTTACTAACAGTTCTAAAGAGAAAATATTTTATAACAAAAATTATAACAACCTTTCCTCGCCTATCGTAAACATAAACATTAAAGGCAACGCAGATTTTGAAACCGTAAATGCACTAAAACGAGAAAGTGAAAATATTATCAAAAAAGCTGTTGAAATTACTTTCAAGACAGCTAACAAGTATGCTGAAATTATTTAAAAGGAGGTCATAAAGAGTGAGTTTTCTAGGAAATTACTTTGTGTATAATGGAATATCTTCAAAGGATTTTGGCTTAATTTTAGTGTCTATAAATACCGGTTTAAACGATATAGTCTCTGGCTCAGGTATAGAAATAAAAAGCGAATCAGTCATGAAAAACCCTAGAAAACTGTTTTTAGGGGCTAAAGAAAATACGGTTTTAGAATTTCCTATTGAAATTGTATCTAAAGAACCTATTGATCTCCCAACTTTTTTAAGAATTAAAAATTGGCTTTTTGAAAATCCCGGATATCATAAATTTCAGATTGAAGATGAATGGTACTCGGATTTTTATTTTAATTGCATTTTGAAAGCAAACGAAGATATAAAATTTGGCGGTGAATACTTTGGTATTATGTGTAACGTGGAATGTGATTCTCCCTATGCTTATACATTCCCAAAAACTAAAATTTATAACTTTGACAGTTCTGTAATTAATTATTTTGAATTTGACAATTTTTCTTCCGAAGTTTACGGACTTAGAACAACGATAGAGATTAAACTTTCAAGTGCTGGTAACAATTTTAACATCAAAAACTTGACCGCTAACCGAGAATTTAAAATGGAAAATCTAGATCCTAATGAATTAATTATTGTCGATAATCAAAACGAGATTATTACATCATCTACTGGGCTCAATAGGTTTAAAAATCTCTTTAAAGGTCAAAATCAAGGCTATTTCAGTTTAGTTCATGGTATCAACAAACTTGAGTGTCATAGACTTTTAGACTATTTAAAAATAACGTACCAATTTGCAGTAAGACTCGGATACGGGTAAAAATTATTGAAATTTGTAAAAATATATGTTATAATTAATACAAAATTAATAGCAAAAAAAGGTTGGTGATAACATTTGTTAAAAAAAGGGCAGATAAAATTTTCACGGAAAGCAGCTTCAAAAGCCAAAGAAATGCTTAAAAGGAAAAATGCAAGTAAGGTTTTTATGGTGGTTAACTCAAAAGATAAAAAACCATTGAATGCTAAAGTTTTTTATAATCAGATCCTTGGAGTTAGACAATACCACATGGCAGAAAATAAAGTTTTTACTTCGAATATTAATACCGCTAAGATGCTTTTGAGCGATTATATTGTTGGTAAAGGCAAGCTTAGTATTATTGTTAGCCCTACGTATGGTTGTGCTCTATACATTACTGAAGATCAGCAGACGAAATACAGTAAAATTAAGGTAAGTGAACTTGACTGGCCCGCGGTCTGCTTGGATGAATCTAACCCGAATACAATTAAAATTTTTGAAGAAAAAATAAATAAAAAATCAGTTGATTTATCAGAAATAATTTTATCTTTAGAGAAGTGAGGTGTTTATTTGTCTATTTTCAAAGCGCTAATTTTAAAATTTAACTCGGGTAAAAAATCTATTATTGAAAATTTATTTTCATCGTCCAGTTTAAAAATCAAGGAAGTGCCTCCTAAAAAAAGCGGGAAAAAGGGGCAAGTTTCAGGCAAATCTAGCATTAGTAAAAAAACTAAATCGGGTGGTAAAAAAGAAAATAAGAAAAATAAAAAGCAACAATACAAAAAGCAAAATAGTGAATCTGATAGCTGCGGAAATAGTAGTTCTTCAAGCGAAAATAGTGGTTCATCAAGTGAAAATAGCAATCCAATTCAACTACCTGAAGGCAAGAAAAAACTTAAACAGGAACTCCGTAAAATTATAAACGAGATGAAACCTTTAAATATAGTATTACGTAGTCAGACATTAGGTACTTTAGTGAACAAAATAACCAATCATTACGCACAAGAAGAAGTATGGAATGATGAAATCGAAGATTATATAATTACTGATGATAATTGGGATACTGCTATTGCTTTTGCTACTAATGTATTTAATTTTATTAACACTATTTTAGATAGTGTAAAGTCATCAAATGGATATATTAATGATGAGTATGTGGAAGCATTAACTTTGTGGGCTGAAGACGAAAACTTAAATCTGGATGATTCTCAAGAGGCTAAGAATCTTTTTATTAATCGTTTTAATGTTGTTACAAAAGATTTAAATAAATTAGCAGCAAAGTATTTAGAGTACAAACAAAATGAAAATAATGTGAAAGTGTTTTGTGAAAAAATTGATTCATCAGTTGTTAATGCTATTGATCAAAAAGATCGTGTTAAAATTATAGGGGATATAATAGAAATTGTAGGCGAAATAAGGAGTAATAGTTCCTCACTTCATCGTTCTAGCTATCATGGATGTAATGAAATAGAAACGTATATTAGCAACTATAGTATTAGTATAAATTTTAGAGTAAATTACAAAAATAGTTACGAAGTATGGTGCGGACATAATAAACAAACACCATATAGATTAGTAGTCCTTCAAGGAGAAGACTCATCAAAAAAATGTGTGTTTTTTACACCAGATCATTACGGTAATAATGGAAAAAACATTCAAGAATCATCATTCATCCAGTTAGATATAGATGCTATATATAATATGTTTTTTGGAAAGGAAAATAAATATAATGATTTTTAGAAAATTAAAAAAATTTTTATTAGTTCTTGTAATGTTATCTTGCTTTAATAACAACTTCGCTCAGGCAAATGGTGTATATAAAATTGATTTAAAGAAAACTCAAGTACATAGTTGGAAAAAAAAACAAGGTGTTGATAATTTAAGCTTTGTATATGCAAATGCTTCAGAATGGAAGTCGATAAAAGACTTTTATTTTACAATATCAAGAAATCTTTGTTATCCAGCATTGGGAGGCATTTCAGATATAACTAAATTGAAAGATATACTCAAAAATTTGAAGTGGGCTAAGCATACTGAAAAAATAATAATACTAGTATTAAATTTTTCAAAATTTAAGCAAGAACATAGTAGTGAAGCTGAAGAATTACTTGAGCTGTTTGAAAAAGATATACTCCCTTTTTGGGAAGGAAAAGATGAAAAAAATTCAGTAATCACAAAAGATATTAAATTGCCAGAACCGTTGAAAAGAAAGCCGAAAGAATTTAATTTCTATTACACTTAAAGAAGGGAATAAATATAACGATCAAAAATAAAAAAATACTTATATATTTTATGCTCATTCTTAATTTTTGTTTTTCTAATTTAACAACAGTTAGTGCAAATAAAATTAGTCAAGTCAATGTACAAAGAACTAAGGTATGTAGTTGGAAAAAGTCTCAGAATATTAATGAATCTAACACGTATTTTATGTACACAAATGCTTCAAAATGGAAATCTGTAGAAGATTTTTATTGTGTGTTGGGGCATAGATTTATGTCACCGTTTCCGAAGGCTTTAAGTATTAGCGATTTAAAAAGCATGATGAAAGATTTAAGGTGGTTTCCATTTAGTAAGAAGGTCGTAATATTTGTTTATGATTTATCAAAATACAAAGAAAAACATAAAGAAGCCGAAGAAATACTTGAACTGTTTGAAAAAGATATACTTCCTTTTTGGGAAGGAAAAGATGAAAAAAATTCAGTAATTACTGAAGATGCAAAATTGCTCAAATGTCTTAGAAGGCAGCCACAGGAAATTGATTTTTATTATACTTAAAAAATAAAATTCCCGCACTATGAATTTTCTTAGATAGTGCGGATTTTTTATGTTCAAAAACACAAAGAAGGATTTTAAAAAAATGAACTTTGAATTTGGTATAAATAAAAATTATGAAATCCCATTAATAACACTTTGCAATCCTGACAGAACTGAAATTGCAAGTGTTTCAAATTTTAAAAGTCTTCATATAATAGGAACTGTAAGCAGTAATCTTTGTAATAAATATCGCTCATTCGAGATGTCTACAAACTTCTTAATAATTTTTTTAGATAATCCTGAGTTACTCTACTTTCTGTAAAGATAATTGCTTTATTTTGTGCATGAAGTCTATACATTTCTTTAAATCCCGTTTTAAGTGCCGAAAGAAGTGCTTTCCCTTTAGAATTTTCTTTTATGGTATTTGCAACACGAACACAATCTTGTAGATAATTTATTTCTTTTTGAATTTTTGTAACATCAGCCTTTGTATACTTGTTATGCCTAATAGTTACTATTTTTTCTCCCTTATTTAATGGCTTAGAGATTTTTTCTGTTAATTCTTTTAAACGTAGCATGAATTTCTCTAAGGTTTTAGCGATTGCGAAAGACGAAGAAGCTAACCTTTTCCAAAGACCTCGTTCTACAAGAGGGCATCCACTATTGTGTATAGAGTAAAGTTTTGGTGTATGAAGATAATTTGCAACTAAATCGTAAAGTTTTTGTTCTTCTTCCATCAGACTGAATTTTTGAGTAATACATTTTCTGTTTGTGTAATGAATGTAATCAGATACTTGATGTCTTAAAGTTCGCACACAATATTATTTTTTGCTCTGTCAGAAAGTTTAGCCAGTTTACTCTCTCTATCAGCTCTGTTTAAGATATATTGTGATATTCAAAAAGCATTTGGTGATGTTAGATACAAAAAGCCTAAACATACAAAAAAACATATATTTGCAGGACTTCTTAAATGCTCTGATTGCGGTGCTAACTTGAACTATAAATATACTCATCACAATCCTGACAATCACTATTTTTCATGTAAAAATAACAAATCTGGAGAGAAACTTTGTAAAAAAACTCATCATGTTAGAGTTTATAAATTAATTGCATTAATAACTAACAATCTCTCAAATATTGTGAGATTGGCAAATTGCTTTGAGGATGACTTTGTGAAAATAGTTATGGATGAAAATTACAGAATGGTTGTTGCAACTCAGAAGAGAAACCAAAATGAATTACAAAAGCTACTTGCAAGAGATAAGGAAATTGATACTTTAGTAGAAAAACTCTTTGAGGAAAAAGTTTTTGGGAATTTATCGGCAGAGAGATTTGTAAAATTATCTGCAAAATATGACGATGAACAGATAGAATTAAAGTCCAAAATTAAGAATTTAGAAACTATTGTTTATGAAGAAAAATCTCATGAGTTAAATGTAGATGCTTTCCTTCAAAGAGTACATAAAT
>CAKVEA010000012.1 GCA_934728355.1 uncultured Eubacteriales bacterium | reverse complement strand
TGTTTAGGTTTTAAGCAATCCATTATCCAATTTACAAGACTGTACGGTGTGAAAAATTGTCCTTGCTCAATTTCTTGTTTATCCTTCTTGTAAGAATAATAATTGCTATAATCGTTATAATTTAAGTTATGTAATCCGCCTCTGCCAGTGTAGCTGTTAAATATGTCATTTTTGGTTATTCCGGTTTCTTTATCGGTCAAATTATTATTTATAATATAAATGATTTTTTCGTTTATCTTCTCTCTTAATTCTTTTGGTATTGTTTGACTTTCTATTTTATACTTCATTTTTTGTCATACTCCTTTTTAAACTGCGCTTGAAAGTGGATAACCACACCAATTTTGAATAAACTCTCTTGCCATTTCAGGAGAAGAAAATTTCACGTCAACTCTGCCATTTTGAAAAAATTTTAAAGATTTTACATTTTTTGTTGTGTTTAATTCAATGTTGGGGGTTATTTCATGCCATTTAAGACTCCAACTTTTCCTTATCATATTTAATTCGGAGAATTTTGTTTCATTTCCAAACTCGAAACGACTTAATGCAGATTCTATTTTTAAAAATTTATCAAAATCCATTCCCAAATAACTCAATTGAACTAAGCCTTTGAATCTTATTGTGTTTCCTTTTATATCTATATTCCATTCTTTGTTATAACGATTTTGGCACATGCCTTTTATGTACTCTTTTAATTGTTTTATTCGTAAACTTTCAAAATCCAATCCGTTTAGCTGTTTTATTATATCTTCCACATATAATTTATAATCTAGCGGGGATGTGTTTATAGTGCTACTTGAGTAGTTATAACCATAATCATCTTTTCCTTTAAAATTATTAATAATTTTTACTTTGTATTTGTTTGTAAAGTAAGAATAAATGCTTGATATTAAGCCATTATGTAATTTTTCTATACATTCACATATTGATAAATCCTTAAGCTTCAAATTGCGTAAATTATGTTCTTCAATAGATGCTTTAGCTGCATGGTATGCATCATACCATTTTTTATATGCGGATAATGTTTGCTCATATATAGCCTGTATTCTTTCGCAACCCTCTTTATCTTCCTTTGATATTCTATTCCCTTGATTTAATTCAAATTTTTCAAATTTATTTAGTATGTCCATTTTTTAAAACTCCTTTTCATTTAAAATAGTTCCATCTTCAAAAAACTCGTATTCCATGCCGTTACAAAAATCTTCTAGTTCTTCATCAGATATATCATAAAAAAACTTATATCCTTGATTTTCATATTCATTGCACTTTGCAAAATACCATTCTTTTATATTTTTGATTAATTTATTAGCTAATCTTTTGTGATTGTTATATTTTTTGTTGTCAAAACTTCCGTCGATATAAATATCAATTTCAACTGAGTGCCTGTTATAGTATATTCCTATATGATTAAAATCTATCCGGCTATACTCTTTCAAACTATTGAGTATTTTATAGTCCGAAAAAATAAAATCTTTATAAAAAATCTTTTTTAGTTCAAATTTTATTTCATCAAAATCTATATACCCGGCTAAACACAATCCATCGCCTTGACAATAGTTTAAACTATAATACGGTCTTAAATTTTTTAGCCCTATATTGTCTAAATCTTCAATTATCATGTATGTAAAATCATTAGCATCAAGACTGTCAATATAATTTTGCTTTACTTTTTCTTTTGCTTTTTCGCTCAATTCTTCATATGTATATATTTTAAATTCTTTTGTTATTGTCCTCATTATTTAATTTTTCCTTTCTTTTTTGGGTGAGATATGTTATAATTGAATAGCAAGCCCCATTATTTTTTGATACTAGTGTGTGCTTTGCATTTACCGTTTGTCTGTCCCCACAGATGAGCGGTCTTTTTTTGTTTTGTTCGTTTTAAAAATCAAAATATCTCCTTTTTTTATATCCGTATAGATCGTTATGTTTCCCATGGTTGTTTTATATTCAGATTCTAAAATTCCAGCACCTTTTTTCAAATATTCTTTATTTTGCCTTTTTGTTTTTTCGTCAATAATTCCCCAATTCAAAACATTGTTATTTTTTATACACTCTAAAAGCTCATACTTGAAGGTATAATTGTCGATTATTTCATCTCTTAAAGTTTTTTCTATTCCTATTTGGTTATTCACATTCAAAATTTATTTTCCTTTCTTTCAAATTAATTCAATAGTTTTATATTTGCTTAATTGGTCTGCTAAGTACTCTTGAAAATTTGTATATCTTAAATAGTTTTCTTTTTTTATGTTTATATAACGTTCTTTGATTTCTTCAAGTGTAATAATTTTATTAGTTTTTGTGTCCTTAAAATTCATTAACTTTTACTCCTTTAATACTCATTTGCAAATAATATTGTTGTTGCACTTCTGTCACATTCTGTAATTATGTAAATTTTTCCTTTGGTCGTTTCATAAGCTGATAAAATCCTATCATTACCATTTTCTATGGCTTCATCATTCATTTGCTTATCTTCCTCGCACATTTCTCCCCAGTCCATTTGCAAATACCTAGAAAATGCTTCTAAAACTTCTTTTTTAAAAGATTCGTCATTTAACATTTTTTTATTTATAGTCCTTGTTATAAAAATTTTACCTAAATTTTTATACATTATTTTAATTCTTCCTTTCTTTTTCTTAGCGGTTACAGTAAAATATTATTTGTAACCGCTTTTATCTTGAATTTAGTGTGTTACTTGTCGCTTGCTTTCGTGGTGGTTAGCTTGCGACTTTTTTTATTTTCATAAGTCTGCACCTTGCTTTATACTTGTTTTAGTTCACTTATTAAAGTGTTTATAAGTTCGTTACTTAAAGTAATTTCATCATTCCAATTTTTATTTATCGTTTTACATTTTCCCATTAAGTAACTTGACACTTCAAGAACTATAACTACTATAAATCTGTCAGGATTATCGAAAAAATCGAGTAAAATCTTATTGCAATATTCAACATCGAACTGAAGTTTTAATTCCTCAATTATCTCGCTTAAATCATCAAAATATTTTTTGAGCCAATTTCTCGCATTATAATCATTGCAAAAATATGCTCCGTTTACATTTTCACTTTCAAAAAGACTAAACCCAAAATCAGAGGAGTAAAAAGACTCGTTGTAATCTTTTAAATCTTCTAATTTTTCAATCATTTCTTGTTTTACAAAATTTTTTATTTTACTATATTGTAAATATTCCATTTTTAACTCCTTTTTTAGCTTGCTTTTGCTTCTATTTCCGGCATATTAGATTTTTTATAGGTTGTAGATCCATATTTTTCTCTTATCTCGTTTAGTGTGTAATTTCCTTTTGATATTGTTGAATCTTCGGTTCTGTGCCAATTCCAAGCAATTTTTTTCTTACACCACCTAAATTTTAATTCTTTTAACTTTTGTTTATGAGGTTTAGTGTTTCCGCTAACCCATATCCAACGACCCATTAATTCGATCTCGATACCTTCCAAGCTAATTAAAGCATTTATTATATTTCTAAATTCTTCTGGTGTTTCACTTACTGGCTTTGGATCTGTATAAATTTTTCCTTTTTGGTTTTTGAATACATTTTTCAATTTGTCAAATAGTTCGTCATATTCACTATTGACTTTTTTCATAATTTCATTTGCATTAGCCTCTTTGCTTACGTCTGGATGATATTTAAAACATAATTCTCTGTACTGATTTTTTAATTCTTCTATACAGTCGCAATTTTTAAAATACAGCATTCTGTTTTTGCGCTCCTTATATATTTTTATTTTGTAATTTAATAACAACTGTCGCTCTCCGCCGTTTTGCTATCTCTTTACTACTTTTATATTATACTATGTATAACATAGATTGTCAAGACATTTTAAGTAAATTATATATGTATAACATATATTTATTTTGTGCATAATGACAAATTCGCTTGATATTTGATTTTAAACGATTCATATGATAAAATATGTATTACATATTTCTGTATAAAAAGAGGGATTTAAATGCCAGTTAGCAATGCACAAAAGAAAAGTGCTAAAAAATATCAAGACAAAAATAATAAAAGATTTGGAATTATAATGAAAAAGCCAGAAGGCGAAACACTAGAGAGATATTTAAAAGATAATAAATATACTGTAAATGGCTTTATAGTACAAGCAATAAAAGAAAAAATCGAAAGAGACACCGGCAAAAGCTTCGAGGAATTTTTAAAGGAAAGTCAATCTAAATCCGAAGAATGTCAGGAACAAAACGGCACTAGAATTGATTAAAAAATTTAAAATAGTAATTTTAAATAGGCTCAAAGGTGTATTATTGGGCTTAATTGTGTTGTTATTAGGGGTGTTAATATTCAAACCTTGATAAATAAAAAAGTCGTAAAAATAAGTCTTAAACACAAAGACAACATAGACAAACAAAATAAAAGATCCTTTCATTCCAAAAGTCAGCGAATAATTTCATTGATTTACTGATCTGATAAAATATCAACTAATCACATAAGATGATATTTTGAATATTTTCAGCTTTTGAGGGGGGTATTTTACATCATAAATGGCATAAAAAATTTTGAGATTCGTATGAGTAACCATATTACAAAATCTCAAAGTCATATGTGTACAAGCAAAAATAATTTCTAAAATTATTCGGTTTAATCAAGATATGGAGTAAAAAACTAGAATAAAAAGTTTTATTTATAATCTCAAAGAGTAGTTATCATCTTGATTTTTCAGAATAAAAAACCATTAGTCATAAAACAGTAAAACAAAACTGCCTTGATATTCTGAAATTAACCAAGAAATCAAAGCAGTTATTTTTATTAGTTGAAATCACTAAAAAAGATAAAATATACAATTATATATTTATGGTGTAAATATGCATAAAACAGCGAATCACAAATCATTATATGATATAATTATTGTATAATAAATCTATGAGGTGATTGTTATTAATATACAATTGACATTTGGGAATTTAGCAAACGATTCGTGCAAAAATACTAGTAATAATGTTATTGACTTTCCTGCCAAAAAGCACAAAAATAATACTCAAAATTTAGAATTTACTAGTCATGGAAAGAGAAAAGCTCAAGCTGCGGATTCGGTCAAAACTCTAGAAGAAATAGAGAAAATCAAGGCTTATTTTATAAACCGAAAAGAGTACAGAAATTATTGTCTTTTCATAATTGGAATTACAACTGGCTATCGTTGCGGAGATCTATTAAATTTGAAATTTTCTAACTTTTTCAATGAAGATTATTCATGGAAACAAGAAATTGATATCATTGAACAAAAAACAAAGAAACGTAGAAAAATGCCTATAACTGAGAGTATTAAAAAGGTTGTAAACCTTTATATAAACCAAATAAAGTATTTTGAATTTGATGAGTACATCTTTAAAAGTCAAAAAGGAGAAAACAAACCAATAGGAATTTCTCCAGCAAGAGCTATATTTAATAAAATGGCTAAGGACTTAAATTTACCCTACCATTGTTCAACTCATTTTTTGAGGAAAACTTTTGCTTACTGGTTTTTACAAATACATAAAAATGATATGACGGCACTTGCTACTCTTCAAGACATGCTGAATCATAGCTCTGAAAGAATGACACTTAAATACTGTGGAATCGAGAAAGAACGAAAAGAAAAAATGCTTAAAGAGTTTGAAAATTTATGGTAAAATTCAACATTTGAATGAAATATAAAAAATCAAGACACATAGTCTTGATTAAATTTTATACAAATAATTTTTGTTTAAAAGTGCATCAAATGAACTGCTTCTACTTATTTCTTCGGCAGGAATAATAATGTAACTAAAAAGCTTTTTGGAATATTCTTTCGCATAGATATTAACATACTCACAGTATTTTTGTGCAGAAACAGCTTTTAGTTTAACTTCTTCATCAAGTATACGTTTATAACTTTTTATTTCTATAATATAAATGTTTTTATCTGTTTCTACCAAGAAATCGGGAGTATATTGTCTGCCATCTTTCCAAATAATTTTTAGTTGGTTTTGTGCAGGTCTTAGCCATTTTAAAACATTTGAATCTCTTTCCAGTACTATTGAAAATGTTTGTTCAGGAACACTATCAAACTTATACTCCGTATGACATGCTTTAGAAAAATAATCGAAAACCTTACTTTTTATTTCATATCCAGCGAATTTAGATGTATATTCCTTTATATCGTCTTGCTTATATTTGGTATATCCATGAGGCAAAATTTCTGAAGAACTTTTCAAAATTTTCACATCATATTCAGGAGCAAATATTTCACAATGTAGTTTCATTTGATTGTAAATTTGATACGCAATATCTTTTTTATATTTAAAAACAATCTTGTATAAATCTTTTTTACTCTTGTTTTGTTTTATTTCATCTAGTGCTTGACCTATCAGATTATAAATCAATTCTGAGTGTTCTTTATAGTTTATATCTGACGATAGATTTAAGACTTCATTTAATATAACATTTTCAGGAGTATCAGGGAGTATAACATTTTCATCTAATTTGAGTGCCCATGAAGATTTATCTCCTAAAGTTTCTATTATTATTTCATCAGAAGGTACTTTAAAATCGAAACCGAAAGTATCTAGCTTAAACTGATTAAATTTTTTAAGTTTTGAATCTTTAGATACCATTACTACATCAGGAATATCTATTGAGTAACGTATTTTTTGTTCGCAAAGAGGGGAAACAGCTTGTTCTATTCTTTCTTCAATTTTATCAATATCTTTAAATGATTGTTGACCTTCGATTTGTAGTTTTTCTTTTGCTTTTTCTTTTATCATTTTTTTGACTTCAGGTCTTTCTAAATCATGTGATGTAATAACTGTCTTTATAACTTTGTTTGTAGGTTTGGATAATGTATTATCTACTTCGACAGTTGCAATTTTTAAATCAATAGGTGTTCCTATTACTTCATTAATAGTCTTACCCACAGCTTCATCAATAGCAATTTCTTCTTTTAAATCTTGTTTCTTTTCTTCGCTTCTGGCATATTTTAATTTTTGTTTCTTTTGTTCTATTATGTTATCAAAAACTGTTTTAGCAACTTTGACTTCTTTTTCTTCTTCTATATTTTCATCTTCAATAGAGATTATATTTTCTTTTTTAATAATTGAGGATTCATCATTTGCAGCGTTTACAATTTCTTCAAATTTATCATGTGCAATGATTGTCAAGCGGTCAACTGTATCATTTCCTGTTCTTGAGCCATAAGGAAGCCTAAGCCCTCTACCAATAGTTTGCTCACGCAGTGTTAGAGATGCTGAAGTTCTTAGAGGAATAATGGTGTAAAGATTTGTAACGTCCCAGCCTTCTTTTAACATATTAACATGAATTACAATCTCAATATTATTTTCAGGATCCTCCAAAGACATAAGTTTTTGGATATTTTCATCTTTTTCACTTCCTTTTTGATTTGAGTGAACTTCTAAAACTTTATCTTTATAATATCCGTTAAAAAATTCATCTGAGGTTATATACTCTTTTACTTCTTCTGCGTGATTTGTGTCTTTACAGACCACCAAAACAAATGGCTTTACTAATTTGACACCTTCATTTTTTGAATATAGTTCAAGTTCGGTTTTTGTGTTTTGATGAACTCTAATACCGTCATTTAATTTGATTTTATCTATTTCATCGTTTGAGAATTTTCGTGGGTCAAAATCTTTTCTGGTTGCAACAGCTGGTTGTTTAACATACCCATCTACAATCGCACGGGCTAGCGAATACTCATAAACAACATTTTTAAATTTTATAGATTTGTTTGATTTTTCAACCTGAGGTGTTGCAGTTAATTCTAATCCTAAAAGAGGCTTTAACTCGTTAATAACTGTCATACCTCTATCCGCACGATAGTGATGACTTTCATCCATTAAAACAACTAAATCATTAAGCCCTGAAAGATAATCAAAATAAGATTCGCCAAGGTATTCTGCTAAACGTTTTATTTGTGGTAACTTTCCACCACGCACTTCGGCATTAATTTTCCCGATATTAAAAATATTAATCGTAATTGAATGATTTAAAATGGTTTGTCCGGCAATTTCGTCTTTATATGTTTCCCCAGTTATAACAGTAGGTGGATTTTGAGCAAATTCTTGAATTCTTTTGAAAACATATTTTTTAGAATTTGGAGAGCCAAAATCTTCTATCAGTTTGTTGTAAATCGTCAAGTTTGGAGCAACAATGAAAAAATTCCTTATATCATAGTTAGTATACAAATAGGTTATAAATGCACCCATAAGTAAAGTTTTTCCAACACCTGTTGCAAGTGAAAATGCAAAAGACGGAAATGCACGTTCAAAATTTTTAAAGATAGGGAACATCTCATGAATTTTATTTTCTAGAATTTTATCATCTTTAATCTCAAATAATTCTTTTGCTATTTTATCAAGTATTTGCAAGCTTTTATATTGCGGTAATCTCAATGACATTAAATTATTTATGGTTTCTAGTCTATACTCTGATTTATTATTCATTGCAATTATCCTCCTCGCTGCTTTCATTTTGATTTACATTTAAACTATATCCTTCTTTCATAAAGTCGCATTTTCCAAACAATACTTTGGGAATTTGTTGAATAGTAATATTAGGAAATTGATTAGAACATTCACTTTCATATGACGGTGCACATACCAAAAGATGTTCATCTTGTTTCATGAGAGTATGTATGTAGTCTAGATCCTGTGGGGTAATATGATTTTCCGTTACATAAAGAAAATTTTTATCGCCGTTTTTACTTTGTTTCCAAAAGAAGTGTTCATCTGGTTGATAGTAATATCCTTTGTGTTTCGCAATTGCTTTAGCTAACATTTCTCCAGTATATTTATCTGAAATAACCGGATTGCCAAACTTGTCCTTTTCGATGAGCGAAGGAGCTAATTCATAAAATTTAAATCCTCCGCCACCTTGCCAGTTTACGCCCTTTGATATTCCACCTTGTTCACCGTCAACTACTGCTTTTAAACGTTTGTAGCAATGCGTATATGCATGGTCTCCTAGTTCGATACCTATCCATCGTCTACCCATTTTGTGTGCCACCGCCGCAGTTGTTCCCGAACCTAAAAAGGAATCTAAAACTAAATCACTAGGGTTTGTCGCAAGAGTTAATATACGCTCTATTAACTTTTCAGGTTTTGGAGTTTCAAATATATCTTCCGAATTGAATTTTTTTACTTCACGTTTTGCGTCTTGGGTATGTCCAACTTCTTCGTATGTCCATAAAGTTTGTGCAACAATTCCTTCACGAACTTCTGAAAGGAATTTCTTCACTCTAGGTACGCCATTTCCATTTTCACCAAAGGATATCCTATTATCTGAAACCATCTCTTTAAATCTTTCTTTGCTGTAAAGCCAACATCTTCCTTTTGGAGGTAAAATTTTTTTACCACTTGGTAACTCCAATTCATACACTTTTTCTTTAACAACCGGACCTACTGTTGCATCACAAGACTTCCAAACACCACGAGGGTCATTATCTGGATTTCTGTATCTTGCCAATGCTTCTTTATCTCTTGGCAATTTGTTAAGCTCGTAGTCAGTCGTTTTATGTTTAGCATATGCTAAAATCGTATCGTGACTTTTTGACAGCGTTTTTTTAAGATTAACAGGTGCATATGCTCTTTGCCAAATAACTTCGTCTATGAAATTGTTTCTTCCAAATACTTCATCACACATCACTTTTAAATAATGACTTTCATAACTATCAATACTAATCCAAATCGAGCCATCCTCACTAAGCAATGTTTTAAGTAACTCAAGTCTAGGTTTCATTAAATTAAGCCATGTAGAGTGTTCTAAATTATCGTCATAGTGTTTAAATGCTGAACCTGTGTTGTATGGAGGATCAATATAAATACACTTGATTTTTCCCGCATATTCGAGTTCCAATGATTTTAAAGCTAGTAGGTTATCCCCATGAATGAGCATATTGTCAAAATAGACTTTATTTTTATTTTTTTCTTCAAAAGATAGTTGCTCATTTAATATAGCTTCTGAATTTGAATAGCTGTATTCAGGATTTTCTATCAGTATTCTAGGTTCAGGACTTATTTTATTTTTAGGGTCATGTTTGCCTATCCAATTGAGTTCTAATCTTTGTACTGTATTCATTACGACAACCTCCAATTTGATATAAAAATTTTTTTAAATGTAACTTCATAGTTTTTTCTTCTTTCTAGTAATTCAAGCCTTTCTTCCAACTCTTTGTTTAAGTCTTCTTTCTTTGAAAAATTCTTGAATTGCATATCTGAAAATTTTTTCTGTAATTCCTCAAGTTCTGATTCGAGCTTTATACGGTCTTTAATGGTTTTACATTTTTTCATTTTCGATTTTTTATCAGTGATTTTCTTTTCTAGTTTTTTAAGTTTTATGTCTAGTGAAAGTTTTTTGTCGTTGATAAACTGATGGAGTTTCTTTGCTTCAGATTCTATGTACTTATCCATATTTACTTTTGATTTTTCGATGTAGTTTGATTCGACTTTTTTAGCAAGGTCTTTTATGCTCTCAAGTTCTGATTCATTAAAAAATTCTTCTTCGGTTTTAAATCCCATAATTTTTTTGTATTCATCAGAGTCTTTTAAATCTGGTCTATCGGGATATTCGGACGAATTATTTGTAGATAAAGTCATCATTAGTTCTAGTTGCTCTGTTGAAACAATTTCACCTTCACTTGTCATACCTATTAAAATAGGTATCTCCTCATAAGTAGTAACGAAAGTACCTATTCTTGCATAATAGAGGGCAAATATTCCTGATTTTCCTCTCAAACTTTCTAAAAGACTTACTTTTTGATTAGGAAATTTAAATTCTATATCTTGTGGATATACTTTCAAGTTCATCTTTAGATCAAATATAATTCTTTGTGCTAAAGGGTGATTTATTCTATACCACCTTTTTTTATCTTCTCTTTCATTCATTCCGTAATGTAGTTCATTCGCATAATATCCCAGAATCTTTTTTCTCCGCGGGGAAAACTCTAAAGTTTCGTTATTAAAATCAGCAAAATACCCCGAAAGCCTATACACTGTGAGATCCCAAAGTATTTTGTTAATAAAATTTATTTCTCTTAAAGTTTGAAATTGATGAAGTTCAAATTTATTTATCACAATATCATCAAATTCTGAAAGCAGCCTGTTTCGTGTAGCTTCCATTTTGTCAGATATGCTTTTTTCGTATTCTCTTTGAAGTAAATCAAAAGCTTGAATAATTTCCTCTCTTGTCCTACAACGACTGTAAATATCGGTAACTCGTTTTTCAAAGTCCAAACTATCCACTGCACCCAATACACCGTCTGATGTTCCAAAGACACCATCGAAAAGTTTAAACTTATATCTCAAAAGCTCATAAACACGTTGGTCGGCAATGTTGTTTTCATTCAAAAAATTGATTACAACAACATCGTTCTTTTGACCGTATCTATGACATCTTCCTATTCGTTGTTCAATTCTTTGGGGATTCCAAGGTAAATCGTAGTTTATGATAAGTGAGCAAAATTGAAGGTTTATTCCTTCCGAAGCCGATTCTGTTGCAATCAAAATTTTTGCACGGTTTTTAAAATAGTTTAGAATAGAAGCACGTTTATTTGAATTATAGGAACCTTTCTGAGAACCTTTATACTTAATCCAATCAGCATAAATTGTAAGGGAATCGGGGTCATTGTTTTCTCCATTTATAGTGACAACATCTCTTTTATCATATCCATTGCTGATTAATAATTTTTTTAGATAATCCTGAGTTACTCTACTTTCTGTAAAGATAATTGCTTTATTTTGTGCATGAAGTCTATACATTTCTTTAAATCCCGTTTTAAGTGCCGAAAGAAGTGCTTTCCCTTTAGAATTTTCTTTTATGGTATTTGCAACACGAACACAATCTTGTAGATAATTTATTTCTTTTTGAATTTTTGTAACATCAGCCTTTGTATACTTGTTATGCCTAATAGTTACTATTTTTTCTCCCTTATTTAATGGCTTAGAGATTTTTTCTGTTAATTCTTTTAAACGTAGCATGAATTTCTCTAAGGTTTTAGCGATTGCGAAAGACGAAGAAGCTAACCTTTTCCAAAGACCTCGTTCTACAAGATGGCGTCCACTATTGTGTATAGAGTAAAGTTTTGGTGTATACAGATAATTTGCAACTAAATCATAAAGTTTTTGTTCTTCTTCCATTAGACTGAATTTTTGAGTGATACATTTCCTGTTTGTGTAATGAATGTAATCAGATACTTGATGTCTTAAAGTTCGCACACAATATTTTTTTGCCCTGTCAGAAAGTTCAGCTAGTTTATTCTCTCTGTCAGATCTGTTTAAGATATATTGTGCTTCAAAACTTTCCACATCTCCAAAAATTTTTTCATCTACAAACGTTGTTATTCCATAGAGTTCCATTAATGTATTCATGAAAGGTGTTGCAGTTAGAAGTATTTTATATTTCCCAGAAAACGTACTTCTTAGTGTTCGGCTCATAACATTTTCTTCTTTGTACACGTTTAAAAGTTTATGAGCTTCATCGAATACAACAATATCCCAATCTATGCTTTCTAGATATTCGTGTTTGTCATAAGCAAAATTATATGTACAAATTAATATTTCATCACGCAAAAAAGGGTTTTCTACACCCTCTTGCTTTAATAATTTCAATTTAAAATTATCTATTACGAATGTTGGAAGAAAAAATTTGTTGTTGAGTTCATCGCACCATTGGTTTATTAAATTCGGCGGTAAAATTATCAGGATTCTTTTTTTGTTTTCAGACCATTTTTGTGAAATTATAATTCCGGCTTCGATTGTTTTTCCTAGACCCACTTCATCAGCTAAAATTACCCCACTTGAAAAGGGCTTAGAAAGTGCAAATAGCGCCGCTTCCACTTGATGAGGATTCAAATCTAGATTAACATTTGAAATTGTCCGTGCTATTTGGTTTATATCAGGAAATAGTAATTTTTTATCTAAAATGTAAGCAAAATTTTTAATTTGACATCGCACTAGGCTCATAAAATCACCTTCAATTTTAACAATTTTATATTTGAAATATTTTATCATGTTTTGTCTAAAAAATCAAATAAACAATTATATTTTTATATACATAATACAGAACAAAACAAAAACAACTATCTTGAAAACAGATAGTTGCTTATATATTTATAATGGTTTTATTATTATAAAATTTTATGAATTGAATTTTTGTATAAGTCTATTTTTTAAGAGAGTTCTTCTATTTCGTGAAACGTTGTTTTCAATGGCATACTTTAAAGCATCAGAATCTCCGATTAAAACAAGAATCTTTTTAGCTCTTGTAACTCCTGTATAAATCAAATTCCTTTGAAGCATTATCCTACTTTGAAAATGAATTGGAATAACAACAATAGGGAACTCTCCGCCTTGAGATTTATGTATAGTAATTGCATATGAAAGAACTAATTCTTCAAGTTCTTGATATGAGTATTCAACTAAAGTGCTATCAAAATCAACTTTTATCGTGTTATTGTCCAAATCTATATAATTTATAAACCCGATGTCTCCGTTGAATACATTCTTATCATAATTATTTTTTATTTGCATAACCTTGTCGCCAAGTTTATATTTGTTCGCACCGCGTTTTATAAATAAGGGACTATCATTTAATATTGATTGAAGCTCCGTGTTTAGATTTTCAGTACCTAACAATCCTTTTTTCATAGGAGATAGGACTTGTATATCAGAAACTGCATTAACTTTATAAGTTTTAGGAAGTCTTTTAAAACACAATTCTTTTATTTCAGAAACGATATCATCAGGATTTTCATTATTTATAAAGAAGAAATCAGAGCTATTGTTATTTGATAAATCAGGAATTTGACCTAAATTTATTTTATGAGAATTAATTATTATTTTACTTGATTCGGCTTGTCTGTAAATTCTATTTAGCTTTATAACAGGCACCACATTAGAACTAATTATATCATTTAGAACATTTCCAGCACCAACAGAAGGCAACTGGTCAGCGTCTCCAATGAGAATTACTGTCATTTCATTAGGGATAGCTTTCAGAAGATTGTACATTAAAATAACGTCAATCATTGAACACTCATCGACTATTATTACATCACCAGTTAGTTTATTTTCTTCGTTTTTGCTGAATTTTCCTTTATGATCGCCTTCGAGAAGTCTGTGAATTGTCTTTGATTCTATTTTACATGTTTCTGTCATACGTTTGGCGGCTCTGCCTGTTGGCGCTGC
>CAKVEA010000011.1 GCA_934728355.1 uncultured Eubacteriales bacterium | reverse complement strand
GCTTCCCGTTCACTTCCGTTCCCCTCAGCGCTCATTTATAGTATCATATCACCTCCTGTCTTGTCAACACTTTTTTTTAGGTTTTACGTTTTAACCAACTTTAATTTATATCATTTGTGCATTTTGTAATTTTTGAATCATTTTAGTACTTAAATTCCACTTCCATCTCTGGGTTGCTCATTGAAATTCTGATTATATCATTATTTTTCCCTAAAATGATACTAAATTCATTATTATTTATAACACCTGAATATAATTTTTCCCCTTCTTCTTCCTTTTTTAATGTTAATTTACTTTTATCTTTGCTTATTGTATCTAAAATATCCATAAAATATCTCAATTCAGAGTTTTGAGGCAGTGGTTGTTTGGTATACTGACCTTCCAAACCATTCTGAGTAATTTCAAATGTTCCAGAGTTTCTCGATATAGTAAAATCTTTCAAATTTTGTGGAGAAGAAAAAGTAATACTTGTTAGTCCTTCAGGACTATGATACACTTTTCCTTCATACTGTTGGCATGCCAAAGAAATTTTTACATCTCTTTCAATAACGTTATTTTGCATTGGAAAAGACTTGTCAATAGAATTATTACAACCACCAATAATTAAACTACTTAATAAAATACTTGACAGCATAAATATTTTTTTCAAAAAATCACCTTATAACCCAAATTTCAAAAATACATTTGGAAGCTCATTTATTAAATCTGTTGGCAGCATTGAAACACTTGAAAATTTTTCTCTACAAATATTCCCCGCAAAGCCATGTAAAAAAACACCGCATATTGCTGCATCTTTTAAAGAAAGCTTTTGAGATACCAAAGATCCTATTATACCTGAGAGAACATCACCACTTCCTCCTTTTGCCATTCCTGAATTACTATTATAATTTAAAAATAAGTTTCCCATTTCATCGCTTATAACTGTTTTAGGACCTTTTAAAACAATATTTATTTTATTTTCTATTGCAAATTCACTTGCATATTCAATTTTTTTACTGTTTATATTTTCTATACTTTTATTTATAAGCCTAGACATTTCTCCTACATGCGGAGTTAAAATAATTTCACTGTTTTTTTCTTTTAATATATTTATATTCTCAGAAATTACATTTATTCCGTCAGCATCTATTACAAGTGGTACAGAAGATTTTTTAATTATCTTATATACTAATAATTTTGTATCCTCATTTATTCCAAGACCAGGTCCAACTACTGCTGCAGAACAACTATTCATATCTTTTACAATTGTTTCTATGGATTTTTTGCTTATAAAACCTTCTTCGTTTTCTTCTACTATACAAAGAGTTGGCTCAAAGTTATTTATTTTTCCATACAGAGAAGGAGTAGCACATACTTTTATTCCTCCAACACCGCTTTTAAGTGCTGCATTAACAACAAACATTAATGCTCCGGGCATTTTTTTACTTCCACAAACACAAAAAAGCTTACCGAAATCACCCTTATAACTTTCATCAGGACGTTTTGGAAACTTATGTCTAACTATTTCTTCATTTATAATACTTATACTATGATTATAGACTTCCATTTTCAATTACCTCCAAGTATCACAAGGATTATTTATTAATACATACAACTACTGCACAGGCATAATTTTTCGTATGAGTTAAACTTAAACAAATTTCTAGTATATCATCCGAAAAAAGCTTTTTGGCATTACCGCTAAGAGATATATAAGGTTTTCCTAAATTATCGTGAAAAATATGAACATCTCTAAAAGAAAAACCTCTAAAACCGCTCCCCATAGCTTTTGCAAAAGCTTCCTTAGCGCAAAATGCTGCAGAAATGCTTTGAACGTTAAATTTTATTTTTTTAAAAAAATCTATTTCTTCCTGACTAAAAATAAATTTTAAAAATCCGGGTCTTTTAATAGATTTTTTTATTCTTGATATTTCAATCAAGTCTATTCCCGTTGAAATCACATTATCGCTCCTTTTTAAAATTAAAAAATAATACTTTCACACTGCACTTCATTACTTTGAATTTCCAAAACTTTATTTTTAAGATTCAAATATTCAGGATTTTCCAATATTGAAAGATTTTCAGAAAAACTCTGAGCTAACATCTGAGCTTTTTTAACTATATGTATATCTTCATAACATGTAGATATTTTTATATTCGGAGTTCCATGCTGATTAACTCCGAAAAAATCTCCGGGGCCCCTTATTTTAAGGTCCTCTTCTGAAAGAAAAAAACCGTCTCCGGAGCTTTTCATTGCATCGAATCTTTTTAATGAATTTTTACTTCTAGAATCCGACACCAGTATACAATAAGATTTTTCAGTTCCTCTTCCTACTCTTCCTCTCAGCTGATGAAGCTGAGATATTCCAAACCTTTCAGCATTTTCGATTACTATAGCAGTTGCATTTGAAACATCTATACCAACTTCTATTACGGTTGTTGCAACTAAAATTTTTATTTTTCCTTCAATAAAATTTTTCATTATAATGTCTTTTTCTGAAGAATTCATTTTGCCATGTAAAATAGAAATTTCTTCGCTTTTAAAACCATATTCAATAAGCATTTTTCGGCACTTTTGCACATTTAAAGTAAAAGTATCGGTATCTTTTTCTTCGACAGTTGCACACACTATATATGCTTGATTCCCGTTAGAAATAATCTTACTTAAAAACCCAAACATTCTTTCTCTTTTACTTGAATCAATATGGTAAGTATCTATTTTTTCCCTTCCTGGTAAAGCATTTGGCAAAATTGAAATATCAAGATCACCGTAAACAATCATTGCAAGCGTTCTTGGTATAGGTGTTGCGGACATAACAAGAACATGAGGGAATTTTCCTTTTTTTGTAAGCTTACCTCTCTGATTCACTCCAAATCTATGTTGTTCGTCAGTTATAATAAGACCTAAATTTTTGAACTTTAACTTTTCAGAAATAAGAGCATGAGTTCCTACAATTATTTTTTTGTTCCCTGAGGATGCATTTTCATAAGAAATATTTTTTTCCTTAGTTTTAAGTGACCCGTGAACAAGCTCCACTGTTACATCTGAATTTTTAAAAAAATCTGAAAGAGTTTTATAATGCTGAACGGCAAGCAATTCGGTCGGAGCCATAAATGCAACCTGATAACCGTTCTTTGAGACAGTATAAGAAATACCTGCTGCTACTGCTGTTTTGCCTGACCCCACATCTCCCTGAAGCAATCTGTTCATCGAAAGACCCGAATTCATATCATTCAAGCACTCTTGTATAGACTTTTTTTGAAATTCTGTTAATTTAAAGGGTAAAAGTTTATAAAACTCTTCAGAAAAATCTTTTTCCACAAGAATTTCAGTTGAATGCTTTGCTTTACTTTTTATTGATTTCATATTCAAATAGTAAAGAAAAAATTCGTCAAATATAATCCTATTTCTCGCAATATTTAAAAAATCTTTCGAGGAAGGAAAATGTATATTCTTTATTGCGAAATTTATAGAACATAAATTATTTTCTTTCAGAAACTTTTTAGGAAAGATTTCATTATCAAAAGTAACTGTTTCAAATGCACTTCTGATTAATGAAGAAATTTTTTTCGAGCCAATTCCTTTAACTTGCTGATATATAGGTATCAGATTTTGACATGACTCATTTACTTTAACAGAAGATATTTGATATTTTTCAAAAGAAAAAGTTACTTTTCCCATGATTACATATTCTTTTTGAATTTCAAATTTTTTATAAGAATAAAAATCATTAAAAAAAAGGAGCTCTGCCTTTTCGAGTCCGTCAGTAGCGGCAAGCTTAAAAAGTAACTTACCGCTACCTAATCTTACTGGCATAAGCTTAGATAATATTTTAACTTTAATGCACGACGACTGCTTTCCGACTGCTTCACTTAATTTAATTTGATTACTCCAATCTTCATATCTTTTGGGATAAAACTTAACTAAATCCTCAACAGTTTCTATTCCTAATTTTTTTAGCATTAAAGAAGTTTTTTCTCCAACACCTTTTAGCAAATTAATATCCATTTCTAACTCCTAAAAACCCAAAAAACTAACACTGTTTTTTAATTGTCATTCAAATTATGTTTTTCTAAATATTCAAAAAATTTATAATTTTTAGATATTTCAACATAAAAATCGCTTTTTTTAGCATAATCCCACCATTTGTTTCCAAAAGGCGCTTCGTAAAACCTTACCCAAGGTTTATCTACGCAATGTAAAACAGTAAGGCTATTAAATCCATTATGCATATCTTCATAACTGTACTTATTAGGCCCTGTAAGCTTATCGGAATATGATTTTGCATTTTCAGCATTAGTGTAAAAATTGAACATACCAAATTGTGGAGGAAGAATCCCTATTTTATCATGGCATATCATATTTATAACAGTTTGATCGTGCTTATATAGACTGTTATTATTTTCCTTAATGAATTGTTTGAATTTCGTAACCATATTATCTTCACGAAGTTTTGAAAGATTAACTAACATTACACCTGCACATATTCCTTGACTTTTAGGAAGATTAAAACTATTAAACCCATTTACATTCAAATCTAAAAAACCACGATAATAAATTCCTTCCATATTTAAATCGTACATTTCTTTCAAATCCCTAAAAGCCAATATGTCTCCATCAAGCCACAATATTTTATCAATTTTCGGTAAAAGTTCGGAAAGAGAAAGTCTATAGTAAGTCGGTGTAGCAAGACCGGTACTATTTGCGTCTTTATAATCATTACCCATGTCAATAATATTTACTTTGCATTTTTTATATTTCTTTTCCAAACTTTTGAGTTTACGTTTACTTTCTCCATTAAATTCTGCAGGATGCATAATATAAAAATCGTATTTCGTTTTGGAATCGGCATTTTCGAGAATTGAGGTCATTGCTACTATCGTCGGATACAAATAATTGTCGTCAAGAGCCATTGCTATGGGAATATTTGTTTCACGAACATTGAAGTTAACTGTTTTATTACTTCCAAAAACTTTTAACACTACCATAGTTCCAAAAGTCACTGCCAACATACAACATGCAAATGTAATTTTTTTACTAATTTTCATTTATATCTGCCTTTCCAAACTATTTTTATACGTGAAGAAAACTAATAAAATTATTCAACAGAAATAATAAAATGATAAATCGGTTGACCGCCATTTACTAAATTAATTTCAATATCATTTTTAATAGCTGATTCTATCATACTTTGAGCGGTTTGAGCTTGTTTAAGACTTACTGCATCTCCATAAATGAGAGTCATAAATTCAGAATCTTTGGTAACCATTGATTTTGCTAACTTAACAACTGCTTTGATAGGATCTTTTTCATTGAATACAAGTTTTCCGTCCGAAAGAGCTAAAATATCATTTTCTTTGATTTTAAATCCTCCAAATTCAGAATCTCTGGCCGCAAAAGTTATTTGTCCTGTTTTAACTCTTGATGAAACTTTAATCATACTTTCTAAATTTTGTTCTTTACTCATATCCGCATCAAAAGAAAGCATTGCAGAAATACCTTGAGGAATGGTTTTAGTAGGTACTATAACTGCTTCTCGATCTTTAACAAGTTTAGTAGCTTGTTGTGCAGACATAATAATATTTTTATTATTTGGGAAGACATAAACTGTTTTTGCAGGAGTTGCTAAAATAGCTTGAACTATCTTATCTGTGCTTGGATTCATTGTTTGACCGCCGCTAATAACATTTGAACATCCTATTTCTTTAAAGAGAGATATAACTCCTTCTCCTGCTGCAACAGAGACAAATCCTACTTCTTCCTCAGGGCCTTTAGGACTGAAATCATCTGTTTCTTCTTTTGCAAGCTTTTCATTTCTTGCTTCGACTGCAAGTCTGTGCTGTTCTTTCATATTTTCAACCTTAACAGTTATAAGCTGGCCGAATTTTAACCCCTCTTGCAATGCTTTTCCAGGCATTTCTGTATGTACATGAACTTTAATTATATCTTCGTCATTTACAACAACTACGCAATCTCCTATTTTTTGAAGTCGAACTTTCAATTTCTGAGGATCCACTTTACAGAATCTATTTCTTTTAACTATGAATTCCGTGCAATAGGTAAACCTTATGTCTCCGTCAAACTCAGCCGCTGCATTTTTAAAAACATCGTCACTTTCTATATTTTGATTATTAGAAGATTCACAATCTATAATTTCGTCATTTTTAAAAACCGAGAGCATACCCTCAAATATAAGACAAAGACCTTTTCCACCTGCATCAACTACACCTGCTTTTTTCAAAACCGGTAAAAGTTCAGGTGTTTGTTCAAGAGCTTCTTTTGCACCTTTGCAAACTTGTTCCCAAACAACAATTAAATCATTACTTACTTCAAGAGTTTCTTTACCTTTCTCATATGCAATTCTGGCAACGGTTAGCATTGTACCTTCAGTTGGCTTTGTTACCGCCTGATATGCGCCTTTAACTCCTATTTCGAGAGCATCTATAAAATCTGCTCCGGTTAATGATTCGGCATTAGAAAAAAGTTTATTGAATCCCCTAAAAAGTATAGAAAGAATTACTCCTGAATTTCCTCTTGCACCGCGAAGTAAATTAGGAACAAATTCACGGATAACTTCTCCTACAGATGCCTCATCTGAAAGTTTTGAGACAGCTGCGGTAGCAGTTGAAATTGTCATGGACATATTAGTTCCGGTGTCTCCGTCAGGAACAGGAAAGATATTTAGTTCATTTACATGTTCTTTATTTTTAATTATGTTATTTGCACCTGAAATAAATGCATTTTTTAAACGTAAACCAGTTAACACTTAAAGCACACTCCTTAATTAAGATACACAAAATTCAAATTATTCTGAGTCTTTCAATATTTTTTGTTTTACCGCTTTTTTCATCAACATCAAATATAACACACTCAATTTTACATCTTCCTTGAGCATTTTCAAATCTTAAAGGTATTTTATTTTTCATCCTTTTTATGGAAAGTTCTTTTTTAACACCCAAAACAGAATCAATAACTCCGGTCATTCCTACGTCTGTAATATACCCTGTTCCTTCCGTAAAAATCTCTTCATCCGAAGTCTGAACATGTGTATGAGTCCCAAAAATAGCAGAAACCCTTCCGTCAACATAAAATCCCATTGCTCTTTTCTCTGCAGTGGCTTCAGCATGAAAGTCAACCACTTTAACTGCACAGTCACTACATTTTTTTATTGCTTCATCAATAGCTTCAAATGGAGACATAAGACTTTCAAGATAAACAACACCAATTATATTTATAACTCCAACTTTTATGTCTTTAAAATCCACTTTACAATATCCAACCCCAGGAGTTGTAGCCGAAGGAAAATTATATGGTCTTAAAACTTTGTGGTTATTATTTAAATAAGGAAATATTTCTCTCCTTCTGAATGAATGATTACCTCCTGTTATAACGTCTATGCCACATTCAAAAAGTGCATCACAAACATTCGGTAAAACGCCATTTCCTTCGGCAGAATTTTCTGCATTGGCAACTACAAAATCTATTTTATTTTCTTCTCTGATTCTCTTAAGTCTTGGTCTTAAAAAATCTGTACCGTTTTTACCTACAATATCTCCTATTGCAAGAATTCTCATGGAAATCTCTCCTTATTTTGCGTAATCTATTGCTCTGCTTTCTCTTATTATATTTATTTTTATTTGTCCTGGGTAATCGAGTTCAGACTCAATTTTTTTGCACATTTCTCTTGCAAGCGGTATCATATCTTCATCATCTACTGCTTCTGGTTTAACCATAACTCTAATTTCTCTTCCTGCCTGAATGGCATAACAATTTCTGACTCCTGGAAATGAAGATGCTAAAGCTTCCAGTTTTTCAAGACGTCTTATGTAGTTTTCCGGATTTTCACGTCTTGCTCCGGGTCTTGCCGCAGAAGCTGTATCAGCAGCTTGTAAAATAAATGCAAGCGGTGTTTTAGGATCTATATCACAGTGATGAGCATGTACTGCATGAATAACTTCTTCAGATTCTTTATATCTTTTCAAAACATTTACTCCAAGTTCAATATGGGATCCTTCATTTTCTTTATCAAGAGCTTTTCCTATATCATGTAAAAGTCCTGCTCGAACTGCTAAAGAGTAATCTATTCCTATTTCTGAAGCAATCGATCCGCAAATATAGGCAACCTCTATAGAGTGACTAAGAGCATTTTGTCCATAACTGGTTCTGAATTTAAGTTTTCCTAAAAGATTTACAAGTTCTGGATGAATACTGTTAATTCTGAATTCAAGTACTGCCCTTTGACCTTCTTCACGAATATTTTTTTCAACTTCTTCTCTGGCTTTTTCTACCATTTCTTCAATTTTTGCCGGGTGAATTCGGCCATCTGCAACTAATCTTTCAAGTGCAATTCTTGCAATTTCTCTTCTTACGGGTTCAAAAGAAGAAAGTGTTATGGTTTCCGGTGTGTCGTCTATTATAAGGTCTACCCCGGTTAAATTTTCAATTGACCTTATATTTCTTCCTTCTCTGCCGATTATTCTTCCTTTCATATCATCACTTGGAAGTGTTACGACTGATATGGTAGATTCCGAAACATAATCACAAGTGCATCTTTGAATAGCTCGGGAAAGTACATCTTTGGCTTTTTTTTCACAATCGTCTTTAAGGTCTTGTTCATAAATTGCTATTTTAACTGCTTTTTCATGGATAAGGTCTTTTTCTAGGTTTTCAAGTATAAACTTTTTGGCTTGCTGAGTTGTAAACCCCGAAATTTTTTGGAGTATTTCCATTTGTTTTTTCTTAACATCTTCGGCCTCGGCATATTTATTTTTAACATCTTTTTCATGCTGAAGAATATTTTTTTCTTGAAGCTCCATGGATTCAATTTTTCTGTCAAGATTTTCTTCCCTTTGAGTAACTCTGTGTTCTTGATGCTGAATATCTTTTCTTCTTTCAAAAAGTTCCTTTTCTGTTTCTGTCCTAAACTTTTGCACTTCTTCTTTTCCTTCAAGAACAACTTCTTTTTTCTTTGTTTCAGCTAATTCTTTTGCAACTTCTAAAATTCTTTTAGCTTCTTCTTCGGCTGAAGAAATCATCTTTTCGGCTTGAAATTTTCTGTAAAGTACTCCAAAAGCAAAAGCAAAAAAGCTGCATAAAACTGCTATCAATAATACAACAATTTTCAAATTATTTTTTACCTCCTGTTTTAAAAAATTAGAAAAAATTATATGCCGAAAATAAAAAACTCTTAAATCAGCATAAAAAATATCTTATTTAGAGTTGTGGATTTATAACCCGTATCATGTATCATGGACAAAACCAAAATTAACAGATATTTGTTTTCAATCTTTTCAGATTAATTTTATTACATATCTATGTTGTGTGTCAAGAAATATAAATATCGCAAAAATGGTAAAATTTAAAAAATTCAGTAAAAATATCATAACTTTTATAAATTTTTATACTAAAATAAAAACAAACCACTTGAAAAAAAATATTTCAAGTGATATAATCAGACTTCAGGTATTCAAATTAAATTTTTGTGAGGTTTTTCAGTATGAAAGGCACTAAAAAAAATATTGAAGCTACAAAAAGCAATCCATTTCTTCTTTACAAAGGAAAACCGTTTTTAAGATGCGGGAACATTATTTATTACGGTAACGCAACAGATAAATACGTAATAAAAATGGAAATTAAAGAAACTAAATCCTTCAAAGATTTAGAAATTGCATCAAAAGTTTGCGTAGCAATGGTAGATACCAAAGGTGGAATTGATGATGCAAAGAAAATAGTTAAGATGAGCGAAAAAAACGGTTTATATGAAGCCATGGATATTGCTCAGGTCTGGCTTTACAGAGCAGAAAATTCTTCTATGTGAGGTGTTTGTTAATGAGTATTTTAGAAATTGTTTTGGGAGTTATTTTAATTATTTTGGCAATAGCGGTAACAGCAGTAGTTTTATTTCAGGAAGGACATGAAAAATCAATGGGAGTAATAACAGGCTCTAGCGGAGATACTTTCCTTTCTAAGCACAATTCAAGATCAATAGACACTTTTCTTGAACGTTGGACAAGTGCTATAGCAATTAGTTTTTTCTTAGTAGCTATAGCAGTTAATATAATACTTTATTTTCATTTGTTTCAATAAAAAATTCTTGACAATACATTTATTTATAATATAATATTAATATGGTTAACCTAAAAGTAATAAATATTTTATGGAGGAATAAGTAGTAATGAAAAACGGAAAACTTGAGTCATTTGAAAAAGGTTATGTTCTTTCAGAAACCGAACTTGAAGTAATTGCCGGAGGCGGTGAAGATGGTATCAGTTTCATTGAAGCATTAGGACTAGGATTAGCGTCTCCGATTAGCGCAACAGTGGCGGGCATTTGTTCAAAAAATTCATCCGGTAAAATAAGAGCAGGTCTTATTTTAGGTGATGTTGCAGCACTTGGTGCTTTAGTGGCTGTTGGCGGTGCCATCGGTATTGGATTAGAACACGGTGTTAAGAAAATTGTAAAATTAGTAAAAAAAAGTAAATAGTAACTCAAAATAAAGAGCTTCTTAGGAAGCTCTTTATTTATTTTCAACGTTCATACTTGCGTAAGCATTGAGATTTAAGTCTGCCGGTAATTTTCCGTTTAAAAATTCATAATAAGCCTGCGAACCTATCATTGCAGCATTATCACCGCATAAATTAATATTTGGTTTGAAAAATTTTATGTTTCTTTTCAGGCATTCTTCTTCTAATCTTTTTCTTAAAAGTGAATTGGCAGAAACTCCTCCACAAACACCTATACTTGTATACTTATATTGAAACGATGCTTTCATAACATTAGAAACTAAGTATTCAACGACAGCTTTTCTAAAAGAAGCAGATAAATCTTCTATAGGTAACTCAGAATTTTTTTGATTTAAACTGTTTATAATATTCATCATAGAAGTTTTAAGACCTGAAAAACTAAAATCAAAAGTATTTTCTCCTTTCAACGGTACAGGAAGCTTGAAAGCCTCATCATTTCCATTATTAGCTACCTTATCAAGTTTTATTCCCCCGGGGTAGTCAAACCCGAGTTTTCTTCCGATTTTGTCAAATGCTTCACCGGCAGCATCATCTCTGGTCTTACCTATAGTTTTAACTTTAGTATAATCAATAACCTCAAATATAGAACAATGCCCACCTGAAACCACTAAGCAGAGAAAAGGAGGCTTTAATTCAGGATTACTTAAATAAAGTGAAGCAATATGACCTTTTACATGATGCACCGGAATGATTGGAAGACCTGTAGAAAGAGAAAGACCTTTTACAAAATTGACTCCAACCAATAAAGATCCCACTAAACCAGGAGCATATGTTACTGCTAAAGCATCTATGTCGTTCCAAGTAAATCCCGATTCTTCCAATACACTTTTTGTAATTGGGACAACAGCTTCTATATGGTTTCTTGAAGCAACCTCAGGTACAACACCACCATAAGCTTTATGTTTTTCTATTTGAGAAAAAGTTTTGCATGAAACTATTTTTCTTCCGTCTTTCACTATTGCTGCAGCTGTGTCATCACATGAAGATTCAATAGCAAGTATATTCATAAGATTATCGTTCCACCTTTTTATTTATTTAAAATAATAAGTCATTATAACTGCATTTTCTTGCGGCTTTTCATAAAAATTTTTTCTTATTCCTACTTTTTCGAATCCACATTTTTTGTAAAGACATTGTGCAGGTTTATTTGATTCTCTTACCTCTAAAGATAAAAAGTCCAAATTAATAGCTTTGCAATACCTAATAAAATGATTCATCATCTTGGTAGCAACTTTCATTCTCTGGAAATCTTTTCTAACCGCAACATTAAAAATATAACCTTCTTTATTTGCGACAACATACATTCCTCCGTACCCTGCCAATAATTCATTTATTTTAAATCCTATAAAATAAGAATTACAATCATTAAAAGATTCTTCTAAAGACTTTTTTGACCAAGGATTCGAAAAACATGATTGTTCAATTTCCAGGACCTCAGGTATATTAGAATTATTAAGGCAAATAATTTCATTCTTTAGCATCGAACCACGTCTTCCCTACACTTATGTTTACATCCAAAGGAACAGAAAGTTTAACTGCATGTTCCATTTCGTTTTTAAGAATGATTTTTACCTCTTCAGTTTCATTTTTAGGAGATTCAATTATAAGTTCGTCATGTACTTGAAGTATAAGCTTTGATTTTTTTTGTTTTAGCTTTTCGTAAACATTTATCATAGCAATTTTTATAATATCAGCAGCTGCTCCCTGAATAGGCATATTTCTTGCTACCCTTTCTCCAAAAGCTCTCAAATTACGATTCGACATGCTAAGCTCAGGTAAATATCTTCTTCTGAAAAAAATAGTTTCAACAAAACCGTTAATTTTTGCACAATCAATTATTTCGTTCATATAGTTACTGACACCTTTGTAATGATTGAGATATCTTGATATATATATTTGAGCTTCATCAAAACCTATTTCTAAATCTTTTGCAAGAGAAAAAGCACTCATACCATAAAGTATACCAAAGTTTATTGCTTTTGCTCTAAATCTCATTTCGGGGGTAACCATATCAAGAGGAACTCCCATTATTTCGGATGCTGTAATTGCATGTATGTCTTCCTTGTTTTTAAAAGCTTTTATCATATTTTCATCCTGAGCCACATGAGCAAGTACTCTAAGCTCGATTTGAGAATAATCCGCATCTATAAGGTAAAAATCTTCAGGAGCTTTAAAAAATTTTCTTAAGAGTTTTCCTCTTTTTGTTCTTACGGGAATATTTTGAAGGTTAGGCTCAGAAGAGCTTATTCTTCCGGTTCTTGTTTCAGTTTGATTAAAGCAAGAATGAACTCTTCCTGAAGGAGTAATAAGTTTAACTATTCCGTCACAATAAGTAGATTTCAATTTAGACAATGCTCTGTAATCAAGAATTTTTTTTACAACTTCATATTCATCACTTAATTTTTCAAGTATTGCCGCGCTTGTAGAATAACCGGTCTTACCTTTTTTACCATAAGGAAGCTTCAATTTTTCAAATAATACAGTTCCCAGCTGTTTCGGAGAATTTATATTAAATTCTTCACCGCTCAAATCATATATTTCTTTTTCTATTTCAGCAAGTTTTAATTTTAACTCTTCAGAGTAATTTTCAAGACCTTTTTTATCGACTAAAAATCCTATATTTTCCATACTTGCGAGGACTTTTGAAAGCGGTTGTTCTATTTTTTCAAGCAAGCTATTTTGATTATTTTGTTTGATTTTTTCTTCAAGTATTGGTTTGAGCTTGGCTACAGTATATGTTTCTTCGGCTAAACTAATGTCTTCTTCAGTGCAAGATTGATTTTCAGCACTGCAAATACTCGGTTTTGCAATTTCGTATATATTTTCAAGTCTTGAAATTTCATAATCTTTTTCAGAAGGATTTAAAAGATAAGATGCAAGCATAACATCAAAATATTTAAATTTTACTTCTATATCCAGTTTTTCAAGATACTTTTCAAGGATTTTGAAATTATGAGTAACTTTTTCAATTTTCGTACTTTCCATTAAATCTTTCAAAACTGCTTTCCAATCGCTACCTTCAAGAAATTCGCACATATAAATTTTATTTTCTTCCAAAACCGAAATAAAAATTTTTTTAATTTCAAATTCTCCGAAGCACATCATAAAATTCAAACAATCTTTTTCGGAAATTAGAGATTTAAAATATTTCAAATCTATTTTTTCTAAAATAATTTTTTCAGAATCATCTTTTATATCAAGTTTTTTTATAAAAGAAAAAAATTCGAGATTTGTCATTATTTTTTTAACAGAAAGAGAATCCATCTTTCTTACTACATAATCTTGTTCATTAATCTCTATAGGAACATTTTTATCTATCTTCCCTAAAGCATAACTAAGATAAGCAGAATCTTTACCCGCTATAAGTTTTTCTTTTAAGTTTGGTTTTATATCTATAATTTCAATATTCTCATAAATTTGATCTATATTACCGAACTTCACAATAAGATCATTGGCGGTTTTTTTGCCTATTCCTTTAACACCTGGTATATTATCTGAAGTGTCACCCTGAAGTGCTTTTATATCAACTAAATTTTCAGGCATTACTCCGTATTCTTTTTTTACTTCATCTAAATCGTATAAGGTAGATTCAGGTTTACCAAATTTAGTTGATGCAATCCTAACGCAAACATTTTCCGAAACAAGCTGTAAAATATCTCTATCACCAGTAGCTAAAACACAATCATACTTATTTTTTTCACAGTAAGACGAAAAAGTTCCGAGAATATCATCAGCTTCATAACCTTCAAGCGAAACCATTTTGTATCCCATAGAAAATAAAAGCTCTTTTAAAATAGGAAGTTGACTTATAAGTTCATCAGGGGTTTTATGTCTTGTAGCTTTATAACCTTCATACATTTTATGCCTAAAAGTAGGAGCAGATATATCAAAAGCAATGGCAACTCTGTCAGGATTTACCTCACCTAAAAGCCTCCAAAGAGTCGAAATAAAACCGTATATTCCGTTAGTCATTTGACCACTTTTATTTGAAAGCATCTTAATACCATAGAAAGCTCTGCTAAATATGCTATTACCATCCAGAACTAAAAATTTCAAAATACCACCACTTCTTTTATTTTAAATTATGCCAAACATTTTTAACATCTTCATCTTCTTCTAGTATATCCAATAAAGTATTAACTTTTTCACTTTCTTCTTCATTTAATGAAACATATGTATTCGGAACCATTGCTATTTCTGAAGACACAAAGGAATAATTTTTATTCTTAAGATACTCATATACATTTTCATAATCTTCTTTTTCACAGTAAACAATGAAAATATCTTCATCAGATTGAAAATCGCTTGCTCCTGCTTCTATGGCATCTTCTTCAAGGCTTGACAAATCAGTTTCTTCAGATTGTATAACAATTACTCCTTTTTTAGAAAACATAAAGGAAACACAACCACTAGCTCCCAGATTTCCACCATATTTACTAAAGTAATGTCTAATATTTCCGGCTGTTCTGTTTCTGTTATCCGTTAAAGTTTCAACTATTACAGCTACACCAAAAGGACCATATCCTTCATAAATTATATCTTCAAAATTTTCTCCTTCGGAACTTGATGCAGCTTTTTTTATAATTCTTTCAATGTTGTCGTTTGGAACATTGTTAGATTTAGCTTTTGAAATACAATCTCTTAACTTGAAGTTGACAGTAGGGTCTGCACCACCTTCTTTAACTGCAACTGCTAATTCTCTTCCTATTTTAGTAAAAATTTTTGCTCTTTCGAAATCGGTTTTTTCCTTTTTCCTTTTTATATTATTCCATTTTGAATGTCCCGACATTTTAAATCACCTCATAAAAGTTTTGTTTTTTATTTTATCACTTTTTTTGTTGACTATCAACAGACAAAATAAGAAACAAAAAACATAGTTAAAAGTCCTAATTTTTCTATATTGCTTTTTTATATACTTGTGTTATAATACTTGTGACCGGGTGTGGCGCAGTTTGGTAGCGCGCTTGAATGGGGTTCAAGAGGCCGCAGGTTCGACTCCTGTCACTCGGACCAGTTTGGTTTGTCTTATGGGGCATGACCAATTTTGAAATAAATTAGATTATCAGTTTTGATAGTCTGGTTTTTATTTTTTTAATTAGGCAATTTTTTTATCAGAACCAAAAATCTTTAAATATTGCTCTTTTTCCTTTTTACTCATATTAGGAATTTCAATTTTGCCTACCATTTTATAATAGATTTCTACCTTTTGAACTGTTTGACCATGAATTTGCTCTCTATGGTGTACAATTACCCTATCAATAAATTCGTGTAAGATTTCAGATGTTAGTTCCTCTATATCAGAATATTTATGCACTCTTTGAAGGAAAGCATCTACATTTAACTCATGAGATTTTTCTTCATAAACAATGGTTTCTAAATTCTTGATTTTGGATTTTAATTCGATTTGTTCATCATCATATTTTGCAGATAATTTTGCAAATCTCTCTGCCGATAAATTCCCTAAAACTTTTTCCTCAAAGAGTTTTTCTACTAAAGTATCAATTTCCTTATCTCTTGCAAGTAGCTTTTGTAATTCGTTTTGGTTTTTCTTCTGAGTTGCAACAACCATTCTGTAATTTTCATCCATAACTATTTTCACAAAGTCATCCTCAAAGCAATTTGCGAATTTTACGATATTTGAGAGACTGTTAGTTAGTAATGCAGTTAATTTATCAACTCTAATGTGATGAGTTTTTTTACAAAGTCCCTCTCCAGATCTGTTATTTTTACATGAAAAATAGTGATTGTCAGGATTGTGATGAGTATATTTATAGTTCAAGTTAGCACCACAATCGGAGCATTTAAGAAGTCCTGCAAAGATATGTTTTTTTGTATGTTTAGGATTTTTGTATCTAACATCACCAAATGTTTTTTGAATATCTTCCCAAACAGATCGTTCTATTATTGCTTCATTTATATTCTCATGAATCTCCCATTTTTCCTGAGGATTATCAAGTCTTTCTCTGAGTTTGAAAGAGCGACTATACGTTTTAAAATTAACAATATCTCCAACATACGATCTATTTGTAAGTATTACTCTAACATTTTCTTTTCTCCACATATGTTCACATATAGGGATTTTATTCATTTTTCTGAAACCCTTTTTATAAGCATACACTGAAGGAATTAAAATCTTTTTTCTTGTTAAAGTCTTGGCAATTTCAGGTAGTCCATAACCTTGTTTCCTTAGCGAATATATGTACTTAACAATTTCAGATGCTTCTGGGTCTACTATCCACTTTTTCTTATCGTCTTTATCATACATATACCCAAATGGAGGATGGCCTATCGCATATCCTTGGCTGCTTTTTGCTCTATGTGCCGAACGTACTTTACGACTTATATCTCTGGCATACCACTCATTTGTCAAATTTCTAAATGCGATTGTATCATCTTCTCTTAAACCTGTGTCTATTCCATCATTTACGGAAATAAATCTCACATTATGTTTAGGAAAAGTTATTTCCAGCAAGGTATCTGTCCTTATATGTTCTCTGCCTAACCTTGATAAATCTTTCACGATTAGGTTTTCGACCATACCAAGTTCTATTAACCTCAAAACTTTTTTAAAGTCATTTCTTTCAAATGTAACCCCTGAAATTCCATCATCATAAAATACCATAACGTTATTAAATTTATTTTTTTGAGCATAATTTGTGAGGTATATTTTTTGATTTACGATACTATTGCTTTCTTCTTTAATATCTCCCTGAACTTTATCTTCCCTTGATAATCTCAAATATAATATTGTAAGTTTTCCACCTAGCCTCCTTATGTAGCTATCAACTAAAATGTTAGCATTGTTATCCAGCAAATCCCTTAATTCGCTTAATAAATTTTTATTATCTCTTGACTGTTTCATATTTAATTTCCTTTCTAAAATAAGACCTTTTGAAAATAAAATATTGCAGTCAATAAATAATGTTTACGGGTCTTATTATATCATGATCTTTTGTGTCGTTCTATAAATTTTCATTTTCGATATTCTGAATATCGGATTTAAGCAAACGAGCCATTTTATCTAACATACTTTCTCCGTTATCATTAAAATGTGATACTACTATATATGTAGTACCATTCATTTCATAACTGATTTTTTCATCAAAAAATATGGTTTGTTTTTCCTCAGTTGACACCTTTATAGTTCCTCCAAATTCTATATGGTTTTTAGTTTTACATCAGTAATAGGTAGTTTTAAATTTCTCAATCTTCTATTGGTTAAATCGAATCACACGAATAAAACGTTCTCTTATTTATTGAGACTACACCCATTGCTTGTGACGCTTCTAACGCTCGAACTGTGGCTGTGTAGGAGTATCATTATAGGTTGTTCTTATCATCGCAAATTACCCACCACAGGTAATTTCTTATATTGGAATGATCTCGCTCACTTGAACTGCTATATTTATTAAAAATTTAAATCTTAAAATGTAAATCAAGGTCATGGCGTACCATATAAAATGCTTGTCCTCTATCAGAACAGAACAACTAACGTAATTGAGAAATTTTATATTAAATTTTCAAGGTTCTTTTAGAGGTAAATTATGTAAAATCATTCCTCTACTTATTTAAGAGTATTTTTGGGGTATTTTTTATACCCTATTTTGAACAGAAATGATAATATCTACTTTATTCTCAAAATATTTTTTATTTTAATCAATATTTTATTAATGTTTATACTTATGCTTTTTTGTGAAACACTATAAATCTTTGCGACCTCAATTTGAGTTTTCCCTTTGTAGAAAATATAGCTTAATAAGGTCTGCTCCTCGATACTTAAACTTTTTATTGCTTTATATAAATTAGGATTTTCAATTAGTTCTACCCAGTCAAGTAAGTTATTTTCACAAAAATATTCGTCTGATGTTGAGTAAATGTCTTGAATAATATCTGTCAAAACTTCATTGTCATTAACCTTAGAACGTTTAATATCTTCTTTGATCTCCATATTTTTTATAACTTTTCTGAAATAAGCGATTTCATTTTTAATATTGTTACGATGATTTTCCATAATAGTACCTCCGAATTATTTGATTTTTTTCAAACAATTAGGAATAACTACGGGTAACGTATATAATAGAGAAACCACCGTTTAGACATAGAATTGTCCTCATGAACCTAAAGAAAACAGAGCTCAGCACATTTTCTTGTGCAAACTCTGTTTTTTAAATTTAGGCATTATAAATATGTCCTGTTTAAGCCGGAATATTATTTGTGATTTGATACAAGACAAAAAATTATTTATACAACTTAAAAATCTCCCTTTTACAAGTGTTTCCACCTAAATTATTTAAGGTTACGCACTTTCTAACAATTTTTAACTTAAAAATACCCAAACTATATGATAAAAACTTAAAAATTGGGTAGTAATTAGATTTTATAGGTACAAATTAAAAAAAATTGTCATTGTATGAATGGCGGTTTTTCGGAGAATTTCTATGAATGTGTTTATATATGTAAATATCTGAAATTAAATGTAAAAATGGGCATAAAAAAACGACCATTTAAGGTCGTAACGTTGGGATATTTGAACTTAATTTCAGTTATCATATCCCCACAATGCTGCTTCTTTAGTTTGTTTGGCTGATTTAATTGAAATGTTTATTACCTTATCCATTAAAGGGTTACAATAGCCAGTTGTATTTTTAATAGCCATGAAAACTAATGCAAAAAAATCGAAAGCAACCATACATACAACAGCAGCTTTCATTAAATGCCATATTATTTTTAGAAACGCATTTCCTAAAGTTTTAAAAAATTTCATATTCATTTTTTTCATCCACCAAACTAATTATTTTTATATTTTTCTTTCTTTCAGCATACTGTAATGTTTTATATGCGCCACCAAAATGATTTTTAACATAAGCAATCAGAAAATTAGAATCATTAATCATCCATTGATTCCTCTTTATTATAGCGAACCTAGGAGGAGTTTTTTCCATTTTAGGATAAATCATGCTATCAAAAATTTTTAAAGTGTACGCATATTTATTTTTTTCTTTTGGTATATATGCTAACACCAACTGTGAACTTATAAAAGGATAATCCTTCTTAAGATCATCAACCGTATGGGCACAAAGCCAGTCAAAATCACCTTTCCCACCATTATAGAAAGTAGTCACATTGTGATTTTCAATTAAGCTTATTATTTCTTTTTTTAGTTTTTCTTTGATGATTTCTATGTCATCAGTTATTTTCCGATGTCCTGCGAAACAACATATTTTTGTATTCATGAATAAGGTTCCTTTCTTTTGTATAGACTAATACATTATATAATTCATTAGTCTATATGTAAAGATACCTAATGATTTAGTATCATATCAAAACATTAGGTTGGTGATATATAATGATAAAGCTAAGAGTTTCGGAGATATTGAAAGAAAAAGGGAAAACCAATTATTGGTTGTATAAACAAATGGGAATGAGTTATCAAAATTTTATGAAAATGATTAATAATAAAACCAAATCAATTCAGTATGCAAACATAGAGGCTTTATGTGTAATTTTAGAATGTGAACCAAATGATTTATTTTTATTTGAAGATGATTGTTAATAAATCTATGACACTGTTAGTACAAGTCCGATTAAATATTTCCTTGCCATCACTTTAAAATGTGATGGTTTTTTCTTTTCTCATAAGATTTATAATCTCATTTTTTTGTTTTTACTTTGATGATTTCTCTACTATAAATCTTTCTATGTTCGTTGAAACGACATTATTTTATTTTTAATCTCCTTTCAATAAAGCTCAATTTTTTGGGATATATCCCACACAAAATTCGAAAAAATAAGTTAGATTCAAATTACGATATATCCCAATTTTAGGAGGTAAAAGTAAAATGAATACTAAGCAAGCAGTAGCGAAAAGAATTTTACAAATATGTAGTGGTAAAAAGATTAATATTAATACTCTTGCGAACTCGTGTGGCATAAATCCCTCAACAATATATAGCATGATTAACAACAAGAGCAAAAATCCTGGAATAGTAACAATTAAAAAAATATGTGACGGGTTAGAAATTACTTTAGGTGAATTTTTTAACCATAGTATTTTTAATAATTTGGAACAAGAGATTTTTTAGATTAGAAATTTTTCTAACTGTTGCTTTACCCTAATCTGTATACATAGCACAAAGGCAACTGGCTGATATGTTACAGATGCATAAATTGAAAGATAAAAAATTTAAAGGGGAATTTGAAATACTAATTCCTCTTTATTTTAAGTGATTTTTAGTAAAAAGTCAATATCCCATATCATATTTTCAATATTTCATCTCATTCATAAAATAATAATTTTTGTGTGAAATATAATTCATGAGGTGATAAAATGGTATTTGATAAAGAAAAGATGGGGCAAAAAATAAAAATGGCGAGAAAAGAAAAAGGATTCACTCAAGAATACTTATCAGAACTCGTTGGTATAAGCAATCGAACATTAAACCTAATGGAAAAAGGCAAATCAGGAATGACCATAGAAACATTGATAAAATTTTGTAATTCATTGGGTGTAAGTCCTAATTATATACTTTCTTATAGATCTAGTGATAGCATAAAAGATGATTTAGAACGTTTTACTCCAAACCAAAAATTGATAATACAGGAATTTTTATCGACTTTTGAGAAATTATCTGATAATTTAATTAATAACAATTAACTTACTTTGAAGCGATTTAGCTTAAAACAATTTTTAATATGCAAATATACATTTCTATATAAAATCAATTATTTCAAATACAATGGTTTCATTTGAATTGATTTTATATGGAATTTTTTATTCTTAATAAACCTGGTGTTCTTTTGAAGCATATACCTTTTTTAGAATCTGATTTTATCAAGTAGTAGTTTCATGGGGATTATATCCCCTTAACCAATAAGATTATAACCCCCATAATGGGAACTGTCAAGGGGGCTGAGTTATGATAATTTTTGACAAATTATGGATACTAATGGAACAAAAGGGTATATCTACATATAAATTAAGAGAAGCCTGTGGAATTGACAGCAAAACTATCAGGCGACTAAAGGCAAATGATAACATCGAAACGAAAACACTTAATAAACTCTGTACTATTTTAGATTGCAAACTTGAGGACATCGCTCAATATGTACCGGATAAATAATAGGTTAAATGAAGCCCACTAATTTAATTAGTGAGCTTTTATTTTGTGTCTGTGACAATTTTTAAAACGTCATAAATATGGTTACTTCCTCTTGAGATTAACAGCCCCGTCAGGATATTTCCTATGTAGGGAACAGTTGATTTTAAATTGAAACATTCAGGTAAATCCAATTTATAAATAACAGCTATTGAGATACCCAAAATTATACTAAAAACCATGCTGATTGAAAAATATCCATAAACAAAAAATTCTTTAAAGTATGTAATCACACTTTCTACAATTATCGAAAGGCTCATTATTTTAATTATATTGTCATTCATTTTAAAATCACCTTACTTTGGAATTTTTAAGATCTGCCCTACATAAATAGTATCTTGTGTAAGATTATTTAACTTCTTTATTTCTTTGTACTTTGTACCATTTTTTAAAAAAACTTCCGATAGATTCCATAAAGTGTCACCTTTTTTAACTGTATAGGTAAAGTAATTTGTATCATTCGTAAAGCCATTTAAACCTTTGTTTTTAATTATTTTAGGATAATTTTTGTATGATAAATTCATATCTACATCTCCGTTAATTCCATAAACGCAGCCTTTATTTGAAAACTGCCACAAACCGCATGAATACGAAGGCTTGTCTTTATCCCAATCGGCAAGCCATAAATCATATTTTGGAAGCAATTCATCTTTGAAAAGATAATTCTCAAGCCAGTTTACATTTGTATAGATCGAAACATAATATCCGTGCTGCTCAATTGTGTTGCAAAATGCTTTACAAATGTCTGTAAGCATACGTTTGCTTAATTTTCCCATGGATTTATCCTCTATATCAAATGCTACTGGATATTCAAGATTATATCCTTTTATATTTTCCAAACAAAAATTTGCTTCATTTATCGCATCTTGTACGTTTACAGCATAAGAATAGTGGTACACACCGCAATGTATACCACTATCAAGAGCATTTTTTATATTAGTATGAAAGTTTTTATCTACTTGATTAGGGTCATTTCTTCCATAACCTTCTCTAATCATAGCAAATTCTATGCCCGAATCTTTAACTTTCTTCCAATCAATTTCTCCGTTCCATTTACTAACATCTATCCCTTTTGCCATATTTTTATCTCCTTATTTAACTTTAAAATGTTTGTAGAATTAGCACTAAATTACCTTGATTCTGGGTCTATTACAATCGTAGGGGTATCACCCCAAACTGTCATGACTGCTGACAAATAAGGTTCTGCTAATTCTTCATTTATTTCTACTCGTCCACTCTCGCTATTGGAATATGCTCTTCTATGAATATCCCCAACAAAATATTTAACACCATCTTCTTCAATGTATTTTCTTGTTGCTACACTCACAGAATTTTGATTCAATTCATCAAGCGAAATTAATTCTTGCATTTTTATATCTCC
>CAKVEA010000010.1 GCA_934728355.1 uncultured Eubacteriales bacterium | reverse complement strand
ATGTTGATAGAAAAATTACAGAGCATTATTCATAAAGTTGGGAAAAGTTATATTTTTAAATTGTTACTAATAATGCTTGGAATTTTACTGCTGATATTTGCAATGCTAGAAAATCAAGACGGGAAAATAACATTTGTCTACAACAATTTTTAATAGATTGATTTAAGAATAAGAAAGAAAATTATAAAAATTAGAAAATATGTTTAGACTTACAGTTGATGTAGATATTGAGGAAATGAACTATACTATAAAATGACGATTCATTTTGAAGAATAATTTTTTATTCTGATTAGTAGTTTTACTAATAATGCTTTAGCTAACGGAAACGTGGAAGAGGTTTCTGATATTGAAACAAATATTTCATATAAAGAAAGATTGATCGAATTAGGCAACTTGAATCAATACAGCAGCTTGTATGATTTTTTAGAGAAAATATCCTCTAAGTTTAACTTTTAATGTTTTCATGGACACAATTGCTTGGAGTAATATTTATATACCTAAAAATGAATCAAGTTGTTTTTTAAATAAAATAAAAAATGGAGTATATCACAGTTTTTTAGCTGCAATGTACTCCGTTTTATTGATTTTTAAATTAAAATTTCTCAATTTTGATGTAGTATTGCTTTTGTTTACTATCATAAGTAATGCCAACAGCGAGCTTTTGTCCTGTATAATACTTCAAAGCTAAAGAATAGCATTCTTCTTTTATTTGATTTAAAGCTTCTTCAGGGGTGGAATCCTTTTTTAGTTCAATGATGAAAGCGGGTTTGTTTTTATCATTTGGATATAAAATGAAGTCTTCAAAACCAATTCATACAGGCATTTAATGTAAGATTTTATATTTTGTTCTGGCGCTTAAGTAGTACACAAGTGTGATTATGCAAGCGAGCGAATTTTCATTGCAGAAAGTATCTAAATTTATTTGCTCTGCACCATATCCTTCTAAATGAATATTAACAAGTATTCTCGTATATTGTTTCTTAATTTTTCCACATTATTCTCAATGTAATAATTAATTTCATCAGTAGGTCCCGTGTTAATCCAGTAGCTTTGACAACTGCCCTGATTCAAGTCTAAAGCAACTGAACGTGGATTATAAATTTGCAAATTATTACAAGTGTGGTAACCGTTGTATCAATATCTAAGCTGTGATATCGAAAGTTTGCTTTGTTTGGAGTATAATACCTCTAATTCTTGGTTTGTAAAACTAAAATATTTATTGTACGTATAATCATTCGTTATGTTAAACTCTAAAAACATATTCAGTGCGGACCCTGATGAATGCTTAGCAATATGCAGAACTCCCATAATATATGCAACTTATACATAAGATTTATATTTTAATAAATCCTTATAAAAAAGATGGAATCCTCGTAAAAATAATGGGTGTATGATAAAATAATAGAAAACAGTATAAAAAATTTAGCTAGTCTTAAGTTAGGTAAATAATTTTTAAGGCAAAACCTCTCAAAGCTAGGAAAATTGGGAGTTCACATTGTATATAAATAACAAGCTTTTGCCAAATGTCCATTAGACAAACACTTAGATTTGTATTAATTTTATAATGTACAATGATATTCGTGTTTGGGGCAATCTGCTCCACCAGTTTTAACAATATTGTATTGGTGTTTAGTATAGAATTATAAATGATTGAAGTTTAAGAAAAGTGTGTTTTTAGAAAAATTACTTCGCACTGTATTTTATTTTAAACAGTGTTGAACCTTATAATAAATAAGCTTTGAAAGACGAATTTAATATGGAAATATTGGAACCCACTATAGCATAGGGTAACTCCTTGATTTGTTAATTACACAAAGTGACAATATAGAATCTCACATGTTCAGAGAACGAGCAAGTGGAGAAAATTTAATTAAAAATATAAAATTTATTCTCAAATTCATTTTAAAAAATCAAATTTATCCAAAAAAACAGAATTTTATTTTTCAACTTGGATATACCATAATATGGATATAATTCACGATAGAGATAATAAGATATATTTTTTGATAATAATGTCGTAAGGAATTCCCCAAAAAATAATCTATATTTAACTTTGAAAGTCTGTGAATATCATTTTTATTGTAATAAGTTAAAATAAAGTTTTTAGTTATATGTAATTATAAAATTGCATACATATATTAATTTTTTATAGATGTCTATGTGATTTTTGTTTTTTATTGAAAATAAAAAATCCCCACTTGTATTTTAGTGGGGATTTTTTTAATCATTAGTACATTCTGAAAATTTGTCTAAAGACTTTAAATATTCATATGCAGATGAAACATTAAAGTTTTCATTATAAGGTGTGTTTAAATATTCTGTACTTATGAAAACATCCATTGGATTTCCGAGCAATAAAGCTTCTTTTTCTATTTGCCTTTTTTCTTTATTTTCATATGATGCTATTTCTATTATACTTGCATGGTTGGTTATATTATTTACACTTACTATTCGGTGATAAGTTGTTGGGATATTATACTCTTTTGAATTTAATTTTTTGATTATAGCCATTTTAATTACTCCTTTATAAAATTTTTATTTATATCCGATTACTTGTGTTATGTAAAATAAGTTTCCTTTTACTGGTTGAGATAATGTTTCTTTAATTGTGCAATGTCCGCAATAAGAGGTTTGCCATAATACCGTATCACCTGAAAAACTTATTGTAGAAGTTCGTATTACAATTTCGCCTGAACTTTCTGAATAAGTTATATCTTTCAATAATGTATTATTTCCAGATACCTTATAAACTTTTGTAGACAGTTTTACTGTTGGAGTTCTGTGGTAGTATATTTCTATGAAATTATAATTTTCAACACTATCACTTAAAGATATAATTGACTGTGTTCCTGAATTATTACTATACAAAATGGTAGGAGAGCAGGAAGAGCTTTTTGAATTCACTTCATTTATTGCTCCGACTATAGTTGATTTTTCTGTTGTTGAAAGGTTAGAAATGTTTCCTATTGAATTCGAAAAAGAATTAGCATTTTCTATTGCGGAAATCAAACTATTAAATTCTGAAGTACTTTCTATAGCTTCTGAAAAATCACTTGTATCTGAAACTATTATTTTTAATCCAGTGACTTTCAAAAGCAATTCTTCACCTGAAAAAATATGAAATTCGCAGGTTAAAACTCCTGAAACAGCGAGAACTTGAGACGTTAAGTTTAAGGAAACTTTGTTTTTTGACTCGTCTACGGTACAAGTATTATAAATGGCAGTTCCATCAGGTTTTAAAGCATAAAATATTATTGATTTTCCTGAAAGGTTTAAAAATGTGCCGTTTCCTGTGTCGAAATACACTTCAATGTTTCTGGAATTAATTTCACCTTTGTTTACATATATGTCGGTGTGGTTTAAATTCCAAACATTTAAATATATTTGTTTTGTAACCATTGTTGGTGGTACCTCCTTGAAAAATAATTAATTGAAAAATATATTTTCATTATTCAACCTAAAAGCTTAAAAAGTTGATTTTTAAAAAGCAAATAAAAAATATAGACAGTCATTTTAATGACTGTCTGATTATAGTATTTTATTGTCTTGAATTTATTTGTTCTTCTTCCTGAGTTTCTCCTCTGTCTTCAAGAAGAACTACGTTTACATTAAATGTAGTGCTATCTTTGTTTGATGAATCCATAGACGATTTGCGTCGGAAAACAGTGAGAGAAATTGTTTCACCGGGACTATGTTTAGAAAGTTCTCCGTAAAATGTATCGAAACTGTTTATATCTATATTATTTATTTTCGTTATGATATCTCCATTTTGAACATTAGCTGATTCAAGACTGCTACCACTGTAAATTTTATGAACTAATATGCCAACGGGGACATTATACATTTGAGACTGATATGCAGTAACTTGCATTGCACTTATACCAAGTCTGACTCTACCCGAAACATACCCTCTGCTAATTATATCGCTAACTACTTTTTTTACATCGTTTGAAGGTACGGCGAATCCCATTCCTTCAAGTCCTGCAGCACCTATTTTCATTGAATTGATTCCTATAACCTGACCGTACATATTGATAAGAGGGCCACCGGAATTTCCCGGATTGATTGCTGCATCAGTTTGAATGTATTTTACTAAACTATTTGAAGAAGATATACTTTTTGAACGATTTACAGCTGAAACTATTCCTCGGGTTAATGTGCTGGCAAAATCAAGGCCCAAAGGGTTTCCGAGTGCTAATACGGATTCACCTACTTTTACTTGATCGGAATCTCCTAAAGTGGCACATGAAAGTCCGGATTTTTCACATTTTATAACTGCTAGGTCTGTGCGAATATCATACCCCACAACTTTTCCAGAAAATTCTTCATTGGTATTAGAAACAATTTTTATATTATTCTTTTTTGAATTGTTAACAACATGAGAATTTGTTACTATATAGCCTTTTTCATCAATTATAACACCTGATCCTTGGCTTATTGGGTCTGAAATAATATTTGCTTCTGAATCATAAACTACTACTCCAACCACACAAGGTGCCAATTTATTATAAACTGTTTCAGCAGACAACTGATTTTCGTCTTCGGGTTTTTGTTCAAATTTTATATTCGGCTCATCGAGTTGAGAATTATTTTGATTTGATGAACTTATAATATTTTTCAGATTCGATTTAGAAGTAGAGATATAACCATTTTTCCAAAAGTATACTATGCAAACTATTAGTATTACAACGAGAAATACAAGTATCCCGATAGTAGTCGAAAGAAAAGACTTTATTTTTTTGTCATGGTCTTTATTAGGATTTGGACTATCTTCAAAATTTATTTCTTCATGGTTTGAAAAAATATCTCTTTCTCCTGATTTTTCTTCATTTAAACTATTATCTTGAATTCTTTCGGATATTTTAAAATCCAATTCTTTTGTATCATCAAAATTATCCATTTAATTCGCTTCCTCCTTTTTCCATTAAATCCTGAAATTGTTGTTTGTTCATTTTTTCGTTTATAATTAAATATTCTGCCAAAGCATGAAGTTTTTCTATATTTTCCTCAAGGATTTTTTGGGATTTATTGTAGCAAGACGTAATTATTTTTTGAATTTCTTCATCTATTTTAGAAGCCGTTGATTCTGAATATTCTCTCACATGGCCTCCGTCTTTTCCTATAAATACTTCAGAACTTGATTCTTCGAAAACAATTGGCCCAAGAATTTCACTCATTCCGTATTTTGTTACCATTGATCTTGCCAGTGCTGTTGCACGTTTAATATCTGAGGAGACTCCTGTAGAAGTGTCTTTTAAAATTAATTTTTCTGCTGCCATTCCGCCAAGACAAACTATGATTTCTTCTTTTAATTTATTTTTAAACACATATGTTTCATCTTTTTCAGGTAGATATAATGTATATCCTCCTGCTGACCCTCTTGGAATGATTGAAATTTCATGAACTTCATCTTGAGTTTTACAAGAATACGAGGTTATTGCATGGCCTGCTTCGTGATAAGAAACATGTTTTTTATCTTCTTGACTTATAACTTTTGATTTTTTTTCCGGTCCGATTGAAACTTTAACAGTAGCTTCTTCTATTTCAGTCATACCTATCATTTTCAGCCCACGTCTGACAGACAAAATAGCAGCCTCGTTGATAAGATTTTCAAGATCGGCTCCTGTAAATCCTGCTGTTGTTTTGGCAATAGTTTTTAGTTTTACATCTGGAGCAAAAGTTTTACCTTTTGCGTGGACTTTAAGTATTTCTTCTCTTCCTTTTATGTCCGGGTAACCCACATATATTCTTCTGTCGAATCTACCGGGTCTCATAAGTGCAGGATCGAGTATGTCTGGTCTGTTTGTAGCTGCTATCATTATGACACCCTCGTTTTCTCCGAAGCCGTCCATCTCAACAAGTAATTGATTTAATGTTTGTTCACGTTCATCGTGCCCTCCTCCGAGTCCTGAACCACGTTGGCGGCCAACTGCATCTATTTCATCTATAAAAATTATACAAGGTGAATTTCGTTTTGCTTGTTCAAACAAATCTCTTACTCTCGATGCTCCTACACCTACGAACATCTCAACAAAATCTGACCCTGACATAGAAAAAAACGGAACTCCCGCCTCTCCGGCGACTGCTCTTGCAAGCAAAGTTTTACCTGTTCCAGGAGGGCCTACCAAAAGTAAACCTTTGGGAATTCTCGCACCGATTGCTGTATATTTTTCGGGCGATTTAAGAAAATCAACTATTTCGGAAAGTTCTTCTTTCTCTTCATCTGCTCCCGCAACATCTTTAAAAGTTGCTTTTCTTGAATCATTTGGATTATTTTTAAAGCGTGCTTTTCCAAATCCAAACTGACGACCACTTTCACCGTTTAAAGCACTTAGTTTTTTTATGAAAATCCATCCGACTAAGCATAACATTAAGGTGGGTAAAATCACAAATGTAATACTGCTTGTTATCCATGAAGTTTCAGCAGGTTTGGTAATATCATAAACCATGGGGGCATTTTCATTTTTAGCATTATACTCTTCCACATAATCTTTTATATCCATATACATTAGGTTTGCACTCGGAGCTGTGTAGTATATTACACTTTCGTCTTTAAGTGTTATTTCCATATTTCCGGAACCAAGATTCATAGTGTACTTAACTACTTGCTGGTTTTTGAATTTGTCTATTATCTCCGAATAATTATATGTTTTAGAAGGGGAGATACCGTTTACAAGTGCAAAAGTCAAAACTATCAAAAGTGGTAATCCTAAAAAAGCAAGTATACTTTTCCAAACTTTATTTTTATTTTCCAAAATTAACATCACTCCATACTTTCATTTTTATAAAGAAATTCATTTATGTATTACTGCTTTCGTCGAGAACAGTTACAAATGGTAAATTTCTATACTTACCATTATAATCCATTCCGTATCCAATTACAAATTTATCTGAAATTTCTATTCCGACATAATCTGCTTCTATATCTACTTTTCTTTTTGAAGGTTTATCTAAAAATGTACATATTTTAAGGCTCTTTGGATTTTTTTCTTTTAACATTTCAGTAACTTTTTTTAAAGTATATCCGCTTTCAAGAATATCTTCAATGATTAACACATCGTAATTGGTTATATCTATGTCGAGACCTTTTAAAACTTTAACTTCTCCTCCTAAATTTTGTGTTCCCACATAACTTGACATACACATAAAATCAACTTCACAGTTATAAAGTTTTATTTCTTTCATAAGATCTGAAATAAATAAAATAGATCCTTTTAAAATTCCTACAAGAAGAAGGCTTTTATCTTTATAATCACTGGTAATTTGTTTACCTAATCTTTTAACAATTTTGTCAATTTCTTCGCAGTTTAAAAATATTTTGCCTATATATTCATTCATTATATTTTTGCTCCTTAAATTTTAATTTTTTTCTAGTTTGATTATTGCTACTTTTTCAGTTTCTGAGTTTGGAATAAAATTTTTTGAAACACCGATTTTGTGAGCCCATATAACAGTACTTTTATTTGCAAGAATTGGTATATTTTCCCGAGCTTTAGGGGGAATTTTAACTTCATTAAAAATCTTTTTAATACTTTTCGTTATTTTTCTTTCTTTAAAAGTAAATTTGTCTCCGGAACGCCTATTTCTGAAAACACTGCCAGGTGGGACTTTTTCAAAATCAAGAGCATAAATACTCTTTCTATTTGTTAGTTTATTGTATTCTTCAATACTAATTATATCTAAAATTATTTTAGTTTCTATTTCAGGTAATATATTTAAATTTTTAATAGGGTACTGCCATTTAGGATATTCATGATTTGAATTTTCTTCTACATTTAAATTTCCTTTTGAATACGATACTGTTTTCCCTCCTGAGATACACATTTTTCCTTGCTTATTTTTTATTATTTTTTCTAAATCTTTTATATGTTTCTGTTCTGTACTGCCATTTTCACTGTGCTTATTAATAATTTTCATGAGCAAACGATTTTTTATGGCAGATGGGAGATAAACTATTTCATTTGGAGAACTACTACTTTGAATTTTATCTACAACATTTTCTAAATAATTTTCGTCTTCTCGTATAGAAATAATAGCTCGGTTTATCGCATTTTCAAAATTCGGATTTATTTCTTTAAACTTAGGGATAATATCTATACGAATTTTATTTCTTGTGTAATCTTTTTCAAAGTTTGAACTGTCGTTTACATAGATAAGATTATTTTTATGGCAATATTCTTCTATTTCTTCTCTTTTTATTTCAATCAACGGCCGTATTATATTTTCACGTACAGGAGGAATTCCACAAAGGCCTTTCAAACCTGTTCCTCTTGAGAGACGCATTAAAATAGTTTCTACATTGTCAGAAAGAGTGTGTGCCGTGGCAATTTTTGAATTTTCGTTTTGGTTTGCTACTTGACTAAATACTTCATATCTTATTTTTCTTCCTGCTTCTTCCATTCCGATTTTTAGTTCTTTTGAAATTTTAGGAATATCTACTTCTTTAATAATTAAATTTATTTTCAATTTTTTACAGAAATCTTTTACGAAAATTTCATCCCTTTTTGCTTCTTCATTTCTAATACCATGATTTATATGCACAGCATGTAAATTAAAATTCATCTTCTTACTTATTGTATATAAAAAATGTGTAAGTGAAATAGAATCGGCACCGCCGGAAAGACCTACTATTACATTTTTAGTATTTTCAAGCATTTTATAACTGTTTATTGTTTTTAAAGCTTTAGAAATCATTTCTCAAGCCCTCCCGAGCAGTAAAATGCATAAACTCACCTTGCCAATGTAGAGGTACCGAACGAGTTTCGCCATGACGATTTTTAGCAACTATGCATTCACCGCTATTTATATCGCAACTTTCGGAATTTTCTCCATTTGAGTAATACCCTTCTCTATATAAAAACATAACTATGTCAGCATCTTGCTCAATAGATCCGGAATCTCTTAAGTCCGAAAGTACAGGTTTGTGATCTGTGCGTTGTTCACTTGCTCTTGAAAGTTGTGAGAGTGTAAGAAGCGGAACATCAAGCTCTTTTGCAAGAATTTTTAAATTTCTTGTTATTTCTGAAATTTCCTGAACGCGGTTGTTAATTGCCTTAGGACTCGACATTAATTGAAGATAATCTATAATTACTAAATCCGCTCCTCCCAATCTTCTTAACTTTGCTTTCATTTCAGGAATGGTTATTCCTGGTGTGTCGTCTATGTATATCGGAGCTTTAGATAATGTATCTCCTGCCTCGATTAACCTTGCCCATTCTTGATCCGAAAGTTTGCCTATTCTGAGCGTTTGACCAGGTATTCTTGCTTCTGTTGAAAGCATTCTGGAAACGAGCTGTTCTTTTGACATCTCAAGTGAGAAAAAAGCAACTTTTTTTTCTTTTACCACTCCAACATGATGAGCTATATTTAACGAAAAACTTGTTTTTCCCATACCCGGGCGTGATGCAAGCAATATGAGGTCAGTTTTATTAAGCCCCATAATTACTCTGTCGAGGTCTTTTATACCTGTTGGTACACCACTGTATTCAAATTCTGTTTGGGAATTTAAATAATCTAAGCGATCGAATGTTTGAAGTACAATTTCGTTTATTTTTTGTAATCCGTGAGTTTCCTTTCCTCTTCTTATGTCAAAAATTTTTTGTTCTGCATAATTTAAAAGTTCCGAAGGATTAAGCTCGGAATCAGAAGAATTTTCTATTATTTCATTTGCTGCATTTACCAGTTTTCTAATACTGTATTTATCTCTTACAATCTCAGCATAATAAACTATATTTGCAACCGAAGGAACACTTTGAGCCAGTTGTAAAAGATAAGATTTATAATTTATCGCTTCATCATTTTCGTATTTTAATTTATCAAGTAAAGTAACATAATCTACTGCCTGACCGGAAGTAAACATTTCAAGCATAATACTATATATTTTCTTATGACTCGAGACATAAAAATAGTCAGGACTGGTAATTATTTCAGCTATTTGATCAAGGCAAGAGGAATCTATGAGCACCGAACCAAGCACCGACTGCTCTGCTTCTAAATTATAATGTAATTTACTTTCTTCAAAATTAGAAATGTCAGTGCTCATTTAAAATATTTCACCTCAACAATGTGCTTACTTAAAATATTGTTTTGCTTATATATTTCCTTTAGTCCAACATTTGTGGCAAAGAGCGATATATTTATCTTCTCCGCCGATGTCGATAATATTTCCACTGTAAATAACCTTATTGCCGGAATATCTTGCATTAATTATAGCTTTGGTTGTGCACTTGCTGCACATAGACTGAATTTCTCGCATAGTATCGCAAACTTCCACTATTCTTCTTGAACCTTCAAATAAATGTCCTGTGTAATCTGTTTTTAATCCGTAACACATAATCATTATGCCGTTATCGGCTAATTTTCTTAATTCATCGACCTGATGACTTGACAAAAATTGAGCTTCGTCAACTATGATTATATCGTAACTGCAATTTTTAAGTATATCAAAGATTGAAGCATTTCTCTCGAGAAGAATAGCTTCGCTTGAAAGTCCTATTCTTGACTTTATAATTGTTTTTCCGTCTCTTGTGTCTAAACTAGGTTTTAAAAGAATAACTTTCTTTCCTCGTTCTTCAAAATTGAATTTTTTCATAAGTGCATTTGCGGTTTTACTGGAGCCCATTACTCCGTAATAAAAATAAAGCTTCAAAATGTTCACCCTTGTTTTTACGATTACATAAGGTGTCCGTAGGGACACCCATTTAAGATAAATATTATTTTTATTTTGGCGGAGCGGGTGGGATTCGAACCCACGTGGGATTGCTCCCAAACTGATTTCGAGTCAGCCCCGTTATGACCACTTCGATACCGCTCCAAGTTTATTACAAATTCAGTACATGAATATTTTATTTGTTTTCTGAAATAATGTCAAGAAAAAATATTTTTTTGTTTCCGCCTGTTTTTGACATAATACTTACTACATTTTAAGTAATAATATTATCAAGGCCCTAAAAATCATAAATAAAAAAGATGTATAGGGGGTTATATGAAGCAAACAGTATATATAGACATACTTATAGGAGTAAATTTAATAATAAATTATTTTTTACTTTTGGTTACTTCTAAATTTTTATATTTAAAATTTAAAATTCCAAGATTAATTTTAGGTGAAATTTTAAGCGGTATCTATTCTCTTTACATATTTTTACCTGATGCTTCCGCACCGATTTCTTTAGCTGTTAAAGTTTTTATGGCAGCGAGTATAGTAGGGACTGTTTTTGGGTTTAAAAATCTTAAAATATTTATAAAAAGTATGATTTGTTTTTTTATATCTTGTTTTGCATTTTCGGGAATAATGTTTGCATTATGGTATGTTTTCAGGCCTCAAGGCATGGTTGTGAATAATGGTGTTGTTTACTTTAATATTTCACCGATGATTCTTATAGGATCTACTTTAATTTCTTATATGATAATTGAGTTTTCAAATAAAATTCTTGAAAGAAGAGAAAATAAAAACATTATATGCGACGTTTTTGTGAAATTAAAGGACAAAAGTTTTAAAGTAAAAGCTAAAGTTGATACATGCAACAGTCTTAAAGAGCCTTTTTCCAATTTACCTGCTGTAGTTATTTCGAAAAAAGTAGTAGAAGAAAATTTTCCCGATTTTTTTAGTTATACTTCTTCAGCCGAAACTTTTATTAACAATGGTAATTTGAAAATAAGATTTATCCCATTCCAAACAGTTTCGGGAGATGGACTTTTTCCGGCTTTTAAGCCTGAATTTATTAAAATAAATAATGATGTTCAAAAGCAAGCTTATATAGCTGTTTGTCCCGATAAAACACTTCCTTGCGAAATTCCCGCTCTTGTAAATCCTTTACTTATAGACTGATAAAAGAGGAGAGAGATTTAAATTGAAAATACTTAAAAAAATAATTGATTACATAAAACGTTTAATATACAAATGGGGAAAAAGAGGGGTCCACTATATAAATGGTCCTGAGACACTTCCGGCACCACTTAGCAAAGAGGAAGAAGACTCAATAATGAGAAAAATTATGGAAGGTGCACCCAAAAGTGCAAGAGAGCCGTTAATAACACATAATTTAAGACTGGTTGTATATATCGCAAAAAAATTTGACTCTACAGGTACTCATATAGAGGATTTGATTTCAATAGGCAGTATAGGACTTATTAAAGCAGTTAATACTTTTTGCCCCTCGAGGAACATAAAGCTTGCTACTTATGCTTCAAGATGTATTGAAAATGAAATATTAATGTATTTAAGAAAAACTTCTTCGCTTAAAAATGAAACTTCTATAGATGAACCTTTAAATGTTGACAAAAATGGTAATGAATTACTTTTTTGTGATGTTTTGGGAAGTGACAAAGATTTGGTAACTTCTCATTTGGAACAAGAAACAGAATGCTTACTAGTAAGAAGTGCAGTTGAAAATTTATCTGAAAGAGACAAACTTATAATGGAACTTCGTTTTGGATTAGCCGGAAAAAAAGAACATACTCAAAAAGAAGTCGCCGACCTTTTAGGAATCTCTCAATCGTACATTTCAAGGCTTGAAAAGAGAATAATAGAAAAATTAAAGAGAGATATAGAAAAAGTTTCATAATTTTTTTAAAAAATAGCTTATTTTTTTATTCAAAACGATTTTTTAAAAATTTTTTTAAAAATACTGTTGACAAGTTTATATAGCATGTGCTAAAATAAGTTTCGTTGACAGGAGGTGCGGGTGTAGTTCAATGGTAGAACTTCAGCCTTCCAAGCTGATAGCGTGGGTTCGATTCCCATCACCCGCTCCAATGTTAGGTTACTCCCGGGGTGCGGAAAATTTTTAGGCGCTAGTAGCTCAGCAGGATAGAGCAACTGCCTTCTAAGCAGTAGGTCAGGGGTTCGAATCCCTTCTGGCGCACCAGGTATATGGTGGGTATAGCTCAGTTGGCTAGAGCGCCAGATTGTGGCTCTGGAGGCCATCGGTTCAAGTCCGATTATCCACCCCATGTTTCCTTTAGATTATAAGTATTGGGGTGTCGCCAAGCGGTAAGGCAATGGACTTTGACTCCATCATTCGCTGGTTCGAATCCAGCCATCCCAGCCACAGCAAACTAAATTGAATAAGAGCCATTAGCTCAGTTGGTAGAGCACCTGACTTTTAATCCGGTTGTCCGGGGTTCGAGTCCCCGATGGCTCACCAGTATTTTTTGAATCCAGGAATGTGTTTTTGCGTATTTCTGGATTTTTGTTATAAAAATATATCATTATGCTTTGAAACCAAATTAAACATTTAATTTTTTGGAGGAAAAAAGTAATGAAAAAATCTCTGATTTCAAAAGTTATTTCTGTTGGAATCGCATTTCAAATCGGTCTGTTCGGGGGACTTAGTGTATGTGCCGGTAATTCACTTTCATTACATACACAAAAGAAATCAACAGTGAAATTAGAGCCTGTCTACTTAGCGTGCGTATTTATAAATATGCCTTTTTATCGTGACGATAAGAAAGATAAATGGTATAAAAGAGAAGAGTTTAAAAGTCTTCGTACTTTGCCACTTATTAGCAAAAATGCAGCAGAAGCAATGAAAATGATTAAAATCTTTGATTTTCGAGATTTTGCCACTTTAGAAAAAGAAAATGATTATTATGTTCGCCTAGTAAATTTGGTTGCTAAAATTTACCCAAGTATACAAACAGTAAACTGTACTCTATATCAGATGTTTATTTTCGATGGAGAATTTAATATATTTAAAAATCTTATAAAGGATAAAATAAAAACTATTAACATTACTATTTGTTCTATAGGTTCTATTATGATGGGCTGTCCTCATGGGTTTAAAGAAGGAAAAATGAATTATAGCTATGATGGTATAAAAGTCAATACTACATTAACCAGAGTCAAAAGTGTTCAAGCTATTTCACCGAAAGGAGCAAGGCTTTTAATAAAACAAGATATCGATGATTTTAACAGTGATGTAAATGAAGACGGTTTAACGGAGTCAAGAATTCTATATGTATATTCTTTGGGTCGTGATAATGAAGATCAAGTATTGAAAATATTAAAAGAAGTTACAAGTAACAGTAACCATAAATTATTTTGTTTCGGAGTGGAAAGTGATGAATTTCTGGATTACTGTATGAATAGAGTGTGCTGTGAAAACGATGGTAAAGGAATGACTTCTAAAATGAGAAATGATTGTATTAAACACGGACACCAAAGTCTTATGCAAATTATTTGGAAATCTTCTGTTGAAGGTTCTAAAAAAAATAAGCGCTTACTGATTAATTAGAAGAATATTAAAAAAGCAATTTTATATTATTTTTTTAAATAAATTTTTACCAATTTAATATACAACAATATTTTGATAAATAGTTTATCATTTTGTTTACTTATCTCATATTATGGGATAGGAATTAAGAATGTTAAGCTATTTATCTTTTTTTAATTCTTCTAAAAAAGTATATAACTATTATTTCACGGATTTAAATTTATAAAAAATGACAGGAGGTAAAGATGTGATTTATTTAGATAATTCAGCTACTACTTATCCTAAACCGATAAGGGTAAACAGTGCTATTAATCAAGCTATAATAAAATACGGAGCAAATCCAGGAAGAAGCGGACATACTATGTCCAGAAATTCAGGAAAAGAGATAGAAAATACGAGAAAAATAGCAATGAAACTATTTGGTGCTGAAAAAATTAGTAATGTTGCGTTTACACTTAATTGTACTCAAGCAATTAATTTTGTTATAAAAGGACTTTTAAAACAAGGTGATCATGTGGTGACTTCTTGTTTTGAACATAATGCGGTTATGAGACCTCTTAGAAAACTCGAAAAACAAGGGATTATAACTTTTTCGGTGGCTGAGGTTTATCCGGAAGACCCTGATAAAACAGTAAATTCATTCAGGAATGCTTTAAATTCAAAGACTTCACTTATAGTTTGCAGTCATGCTTCAAATGTTTGGGGTGTTAGAATTCCTATAGAAAGAATTGCGGCACTTGCGAAGGTTTACGAAATACCTATTCTTGTTGACGGCGCTCAATCAGCAGGAATTTTACCTATAGATATTTCGAAAAACGGAATAGATTATTTTTGTGCAGCAGGACATAAAGGGCTTTATGGTCCGATGGGTACAGGACTTTTAATTACAAACTCCGCAGATAATCTTGAGACTATTATAGAAGGCGGAACAGGAACAAATTCCATGACTTTTTGCCAACCTAGAGAAATGCCGCAAAAATTTGAAAGCGGTACACCCAATATGATTGGTATTTCAGGGCTTCGGGCGGGAATGGAGTTTGTTATGCAAAAAGGAACTTCGAATATATTTAAACATGAAATGGATTTGGTTTCTTATCTGTATGACAGATTAAAAAATATAAGAAGTGTTGAACTTTATATGCCGAGACCCTGTACAGACTTTTTCGTCCCTGTGATAAGCTTTAATATTAAAGGGTATATAAGTGATGAAGTCGGAAAAATTTTAGATTCAAACGGTATAGAAGTTCGAACAGGACTTCATTGTGCTCCTGCTGCTCATAAATATACTAATACTCTTGACCGAGGAGCGATAAGAGTAAGTCCGTCGGTATTTTCCTCGAGAAATGATATGAATAAGCTTATTAATGTTTTAGAAAATATAAAACCTAAAATTTAAGTTTTCTCTTGGAAAATAAATATAAATATGTTAAAATGAAGTATCGTTGTCTAAGGCAATCGGTACTTTAAATTTTGTCTTTTAAATAAGAAAGGAAAATGATTTTGTGGAAATACTTAACGCATTAAAATGCTTAATAAGAACCATTAGTGTGTTCGATGTTTTGGATATAGCTGTTGTTTCTTTTCTTATATATCATTTAATAAAAATTATAAGAGAATCTCGTGCAGGTCAGCTTGTCAAAGGAATAATAATAATTTTATGTGCGTATTTTTTAGCATGCAAATTTAATTTTAAAATGCTCAGTGCAGTACTTAATAATTTTTTTCAATTTAGTATATTTGGACTTCTAATAGTTTTTCAGCCGGAATTGAGAAGAATGCTTGAGCATCTCGGGAGAAGCAAATTTTGGCCGTTTTCCGGTATATCAAGCGATGAAGATTTACATATAAGGGAGTGTAAGAATATTGCAAATGTTGTGGCAGAATCCGCTTCGGCACTGAGTGATTCCAGAATGGGAGCGCTGATAGTTTTTGAAAGAAAAACAAAACTCGGAGAAATAATAGATACCGGAACTGTTTTAAAAGCTGTACCGTCTCCTGAACTTATTTGTAATATTTTTTATAATAAGGCTCCGCTTCATGATGGTGCACTGATAGTTAAAGAAGGACTTCTTTATGCGGGAGGATGCATTTTACCGCTCACAAAAAATTTAAAAATAAATAAAGAATTAGGTACAAGGCACAGAGCAGCAATAGGAATAAGTGAGAATTCTGACGCTGTTGCAGCGGTGGTTTCCGAAGAAACAGGTAGAATTTCTCTTGCTATAAACGGAATCTTGAAAACTTACAGTAATAATGAAAATTTCAAAACTGAGCTTGAAGAAGCTTTAGCAGATGATTTTGAGCAAAATAAACATCAAAATATTTTTGCTTCCTTGAGAAAGGGGAAAGAAAATGATTAAGCCGTTAAAAAAATTTGTAAAAAATTTAAAAATAGAAAAGCTTTTTTACAGTAATAAATTCGTAGCGGTTTTTTCTGTTGTAAGTTCATTTGCTTTATGGATTTTAGTTTCATCAAGTAGTGCCGAAAGTGTATCTGTTACAATTTCGGATATACCTGTTGATATTTCTTTGTCGGAAAGCGCTGTTCAAGATGGACTCAGAGTATTCAGCGGTCAAGATATAACCGCAAGGGTAGAAGTTTCGGGGAGCAGAATGGTTGTAGGTCAGCTTACTAAAAATAATATTCAAATAACCTCTTCACAATCATCAAACACTATAATGTCTCCGGGGAATTATACTTTGGAACTTTCGGCAAAAAAAGTAGGTCTTTTAAATGACTATGAAATAGTTTCCGACGTTAAACCTTCGTTTGTGACGGTTATGGTAGACAGATACAGAGAAGCCGAATATGATATAGAACCACAAATAGATTTTAATGCCAAAGAAGGATATTTTGTTGGCAACACCATAGTTTCGGAACCTAAAGTTAAAATTTCCGGTCCTGAGACAGAGATTTCAAAAATAAAAAAAGTCGTTGTAAGGGGAAATATTTCGGGGGAAATAAATGAGACTACCAATTTAAAACTTCCTATAATTTTATGTGATGCCTATGGTCAATCTATAAACAGTGAAACAATAAAAACTGATTTCAGTGAAGTTCAAGTAAGTGTTCCGATTCTTATGAGAAAAGATATAAAAGTTGAGCCTAATTTTTCAAATGTTCCATCGGGGATAAATTTATCTAAAAACGAGTATAAAGACTTAATTAAAATAAATCCTTCTAAACTTGAAATAGCCGGACCGGAAAATATTGTTTCTGAAATGTCGAAGGTTCTTCTCCAAACAATAGATTTTACTACACTTAATACTCAAAACCGAAAATTTGAGCTTCCTATAATACTTCCTCAAGGTTGCAGAAGTCTAAACAATATTTATAATGCTCAAATTGAAGTTAATATGTCTTTATTCAAAGAAAAAACATTGAATATAAATCGTTTTTCATTCAAAGGTATCCCGGCATCCAAGTCGGCAAAAGTTTATAATGACAGTATAAATGTAAAATTTATAGGATCTCCTAAGTCTGTTAATGCACTCAAGCCTTCGGATGTTGTTGCTCAAATAGACTTGACAGGTAAAGAAGAAAACTTGAATTCAATGGAACTTCCGATTAATTTTATTATTTCAGGGTTTGAAGATGTTTGGGTTAGTGAAACTTATTTTGCAAATGTTGTGCTAAATGATATTAAAAATTAAAATAATGAGGTATGAATAATGAAAAGATATGAATCTAGGGAACAAGCATTAGCTTTTTTGTTTGAAAATGATTTTGGATTTAACAATCCAAGCGAAGTTTTGGAGTTGGCTAAGGATGTTAGGGATGAAAAAATAAGTAATTTTTCAAAAGAACTTTTTTTAGGTACAATTGAACATATTGAAAATATTGACAAGGAAATTGAATCAAATTCTTCAAATTGGGGAAAGGACAGGCTTTCAAAAATGGTCCTTTCAATTTTGAGACTCTCAGTATTTGAAATGCTTTATTATTCAACTCCTTCTGATATTGCAATAAACGAAGCTGTTGAACTTGCTAAAAAATATACAACAAAAGATGATGCTTCTTATATAAATGGAGTTTTAGGCGAAATTGCAAGAAAAAAGATTTAAAAAATTAAAATAAATAATTGAAAAGAAGGGCGAGAATTTTGAACTCAAGCGGTAAAAAATTTGTGGATTTGCAGCTCAAAAAAATTGAAGAGTATCTTAAAAAATATATGAATTCTTCTGAAAATGAAATTGATGAAGCAGTAAAATATACACTGTTTGCTCCTTGCAAAAGAATAAGACCTTTAGTCATGGTATCTTTTTATAAGCTTTGCGGCGGAAAAAGCGATGAAATTTATAAATTTGCATGTGCACTTGAAATGATTCATACTTACTCACTTATTCATGATGATCTTCCGTGCATGGATAATGACAATTTAAGAAGAGGAAAAAAATGTAGTCATCTTGAATTTGGCGAAAGTACAGCGCTTTTAGCGGGAGATGCTTTGCTTACCAAAGCTTTTGAAATTGCAAGTACAGGAAATTTTTTAAATTATGAAAAAGCATTTAAATGTATAAATATACTTGCTTATTTTGCAGGATCTGAAGGTATGGTTTTGGGTCAATATAAAGATTTAAACTCTAAATACTTAAATGAAAATATTATGAATATTCATAGATTAAAAACATCTTGTTTATTTGTGGCTGCCGCAAAAATCGGAGCAATTTTAGCAGGAGCAGAAGAAAAAGATATTTCCCTTGCTTTTAAATTTGGACTTAACTATGGTATTGCTTTTCAGCTAATTGACGATGTTTTGGATAAAGATTTAAATCTTTCTGAAAATATTGCCGGTATAAAGGTAAATGATTTAATAAATAAAATTTTTGCTAAAGAAAAAGATATACTTAAAAAGTTTAAAGGAGATACTTCACCGCTTGAGTATTTACTTGATTTTATTTATTTAAAAATAAATTAATTTAAGAAAGAAGTAGTACCGAAATTGAAAGAAAATAAAGAGAAAAACTATCCTATTTTAAAGCTTATAAAGTCTCCGAAAGATTTAAAAAACATAAAAAACTTAAGTGAACTTTGTACTGAAATAAGAAACAAACTTATAGAAGTTATTTCTAAAAACGGAGGCCATCTTTCCTCTAACTTAGGAGTAGTAGAACTAACAGTTGCTCTTAATAAAGTTTTTGATATTTCAGCTGATGACAGAATTATTTGGGATGTCGGACACCAATGTTATGTTCATAAAATGCTTACGGGGAGATTTGAATCAATCGATACTATAAGAAAAGAAAATGGTATTTCCGGTTTTACTAATATAAAAGAGAGCAAATATGATATTTTTACTTCCGGGCATAGTAGCACTTCTGTTTCTGCTGCACTTGGTTTAGCAGAGTCAAAAAAACATTTGGGAGAAAACGGAAAAGTTATTGCAGTAATAGGAGACGGTGCTCTTACTGGCGGACTTGCGTATGAGGGTCTTAATAATTCCCAAAAATGTAAAAATTTTATACTTGTTCTAAATGACAATCATATGTCTATTTCTAAAAATGTCGGTGTTGTGGCTAGATGTTTGACAGCCGCAAGGATAGGATATACATACAGAAAAGCCAAAAATATACTTGGGCGAATTCTTGAAAAAAGTACAATTGGTACAAAGTTTGAAATTTTTCTTAAAAATTCTAAATCCGTATTAAAAAGTGTTATTTATAAGGGAAATATATTCGAAAATATGGGTTTTGAATATTATGGTCCTGTTGACGGACATGATTTAATTTCTCTTGAAAAAGTTTTTACTGCCGCAAAAAACACAAATAAACCCACTGTTGTTCATGTTCTTACAAATAAGGGTAAAGGATATCAATTTGCTGAAAGAGATCCTAAAAACTTTCATGGAGTTTCTCCTTTTAATATCAGCACTGGAAGAGCAGAATTTAAAAAGAATAAAGAAACTTTTTCTGAGGTTTTCGGAAAAACACTTTGCAAATTAGCTGAGAATGACGATAAAATATGTGCGATAACTGCAGCTATGACTTCAGGGACAGGGCTTAAAAATTTTAGAGAAAATTTTAAACATAGATTTTATGATGTAGGAATTGCCGAAGGTCATGCCGTTACGTTTTGTGCCGGTCTTGCGGTCGGAGGAATGAAACCTGTTTTTGCTGTTTATTCTTCCTTTCTTCAACGTTCTTATGATGAACTTATTCATGATGTTTCGCTTCAAAATTTAAAAATTATTTTAGCTATAGACAGAGCAGGATTTTCAGGTGAAGATGGAGAAGCACATCAAGGACTTTTTGATGTGCCATTTTTAAATACCATACCGAACGTGAAAATTTTATGTCCTTCGTTTTTATGTGAACTTGAAATAATGCTTGAAGAGGCAATTAACAGTCAAGAAAAAAATATTATAGCTATTAGATATCCTAAAGGCGGAGAACTTTTAAAGCCTAAAAATTATAATTTTCAAAACTTAAAATATGAATTTTTCGGGAATTTAGATTCTGAAGTTTTAATAGTTACTTATGGAAGAATTTTTTCCTATGCTTATGAATGTTATCAAATGTTGAAAGAGTTGGGACAGGAAATTTGTATTCTTAAGTTAAATATGATAAAACCTTTACCCGAAGAAATGGTAGACAAATGTATTTTTTTTAAAAATATACTCTTTTTCGAGGAATCTGTAACCTCAGGAGCGGTTGGAGAAAAATTTGCTTCTGTTATTATTGGTAAAGATTTTAAAGGAAAATATAAAAATTACGGCATTCCAGATGAGTTCGTTCCTCATGCGAGTATGCACTCTCAGATAGAAAAATATCACCTCGATAGTGAGAGTATTAAAAACATAGTTTTAAAATATTTTAATAAATCGTGACTTAATAAAATATTACTTGCATATATTTAGTCGAGGTGTATCTCGATTGAATAAAAATGAAATTGTGAAAATGCTTGAATATTCAGGTATTGCCTATAGGGATAATCGTTTTACGGAAAACGGAGAAAAAATTTTTATTGTAAATGATAAAAATACAGATGTTTCTTACCAGATAAGAATTAAAGAAGAAGTAATGACAATTGCATTCAGAGGATCTGATTCTAAAAGAGACTGGAATTTTAATTTGGATTTTTGTAAAAAAATTATCCCCTATGGCAACAGTTGTTCCGATATTAAAATTCATTCTGGATTTTTAAAAGCTTATAAATCTAAAAATGTCAGAGATAAGATAAGAAGTTTTATAAATGAAAATATTAAAAAAATAAAATTAACAGGTCATTCTTACGGAGCTGCTCTTGCTATTATTTGTGCTATCGATTTGCAATACAATTTTGAAGAAAAAGATTATGAAGTAATTGTTTTTGGATGTCCGAGAGTAGGAAACAGCGCTTTTAAAAAATCTTATGATAAAAGAATTTTCAAAACATTGAGAGTTGAAAATAAAGGAGATATAATTACAAAACTTCCATTTTGGACTATGGGGTATAGACATGTTGGCGGTAGGTTGCTTTTAGGGAGAAAATTTTTAAAATTTCCTTGCATGAATAATCATATGCTTCAGGAGTATTATTCCAACATATGGGATGTTTGAATTTGTTTTTACTTTTCTTCTTTTGGCTTACCGTTATATCTGTGCTTGGAGCAATTATTTTTTTAACTTTCGGTGTATTTAAAATACTTTTTTGCTGTTTAATTCCTGCAACATGTGGTGGATGGATTACATTTGTGTTTCTGATAGCTATAGTAGTTTTAGTTGCAAATGCTTTTAAACAATAAAAAATTTTCTAAGCAAGAATTTATAAAATTTTTCGCATTTTTTGTAATAAAATCTGCAGGAAATTAATTTAGCTTTATAATATAATTTGTAATGTTATTTTTTAAAATGAAGTTGAAAGGAAGGACGTATATTAAATGGCAGATTTGGGTTATGTAACGTTTTTTGGAATTAATATGGCTGTGTGGGACGTTTTGAGTTGGTTTTTTGCAGGTATTGGACTTATAGGAACATGTATGAATGCAGAAAGAAATAAATATGGTTTTGTTTTTTGGATGTTTTCCAATGCATACATGGTTATAAGATTTTTAGTTATAGGCGAATATGCTCAAATGGTTTTATTTTTTGCATATTTTGTTATGGCTGTCAGAGGAATTTATTCTTGGATTAAAAAAGAAAATCAAGAAAAGATTAAATAGTTTGGAATTTGAGGAATGTGTTTATGAAAGTTTTATTACATACTTGTTGTTGCCCATGTTTAATCAAATGCTATGAAACTCTCAAAGAGGAAAAAATTATACCGACTATCTTTTGGTACAATCCAAATATTCATCCGTGGATGGAATATAATTTAAGAAAAGATGCTTTAATTAAATATACGGAAACAGAAAATTTGGAATTGGTTATCAATGATAATTACGGTTTAAGAGATTTTATAAAAAATATTTATCCGGATTTTACTCAAAAAAGATGTAATTACTGCTATACTTCAAGATTAGAAGAGACTGCAAAATATGCTTCTGAAAATGGGTACGAATATTTTTCAACGACTTTGCTTATAAGTCCATATCAAAACCATGAATTTATAAAAAAATTAGGCGATGATATTGCACTTAAACATTCAGTAAAGTTTCTTTATAGAGATTTCAGACCTTATTTTCGTGAAGGACAAAGAAAAGCTCGTGAACTTGGTGTTTATATGCAAAAATATTGCGGATGTATCTTTAGTGAAGAAGAAAGATATAATAGTCGTAATTTGAAAAAATAAAAGAGTGGTGCTTATGATACATAAAATGAAGTTAAAAGAAAGTCCATTTGAAGAAATAAAAAACGGAACTAAAACAATAGAGTTTAGATTATATGATGAAAAAAGGCAACAAATAAAAATCAGAGATAAAATAGAATTTTCAAAATTGCCAGAATTACAAGAAAAATTGACAGTTGATGTTATTAATTTATACAGAGAAAATAGTTTTGAAGAATTATTTAGTAAAATATATACCGATGAAAAAGAAATAAAAAGAAAAATTAAAACTGTGCGTGAAATATATTCTCCGGAAAAAGAGAAACGTTATGGAGTTTTGGGCATTAAAGTAAAAATTAATGTAGATAATCTGAAAAATAGCATTGAAAAATTTGTTCCATATAATGAACAAGAAGAAACTGACAAAAAATTAATGCTAAATTATATTAATGATTTTGATGATGTATTAACAAGACAAAATAAATATGGGCATTTTACAAGTTCGTCGTTTATACTTAATAAAGATAGAACAAAAATTTTAATGATATACCATAAAATATATAATTCATGGGCTTGGACAGGTGGCCATAGTGATGGTGATAGTGATCTTTTATATGTTGCTATGAAAGAAGCAAAAGAAGAAACAGGTATAAGAAATGTTATACCGATTTTTAAAGATATTTATTCACTGGAATTAATAAATGTAAACGGTCATGAAAAAAAAGGAAAATATGTTTGTTCTCATATCCATATTAATGTTACGTATTTGTTAGAAGCTGACGAAAAAGAGGATATACGTATAAAAGAAGATGAAAATAGCGGTGTAAAGTGGGTACCGATTGATGATGTTTTGAAAGTAACATCTGATACTTGGGTAAGAGATAGAATTTTTGCTAAAATAATAAATAAGATGAAAAAAGATGGTATTATTAAAAATAGATGACTTTAAAGAAATAACTGTAAAAAAATTCGGATATATAAATTTGAAAAATACTTAATTATATAAATTATATTAAAAAATAACATTATGATGTACGAATTTTTGATTAACTAAATAGAAATGGTTAAAAAAGAAATATATTTTAAAAAGTAGTTGATTTTATTAAAAATAAGTGATAAAATTAGACTGATATTAATTGAAGGAGTGTGGACAGATGATTTTTGAAAAATCTGAAAAGTTAACTATAATTTCAAACGAAAATTTAGAAAATATTGTAGGTGGCGGAAGCAGTAAAAATATTGCAATATTTAAAAAATTTCCGAATAGAAAAAGAGATGAATTTCTTTATATTTCGGGATTGTGTGCGTTAACTGTTGCTTTAACAGGATTTGGCATATGTATTGCAAATAAAGCTGCAAAACTTTTTAAATAATAAATTTCATAAATGTTTGATAAGCAATCACTCGCTATGCGGGTGATTTTATTTTTTATAATAAAATTTTGTATTTGTTATCAATCATCTAAGAGAAAATATTTATTTTTTAAAAAACATGTTGACAAAAATGAAATGTTTAGTTAATATAATAATGCAAACAAATTTAGGAGAGATAAACATTATGAAAAAAGTTTTAGCAATTTCAGCTTTATCACTAGGATTTTTATCATCAGCTCCTTCCGCACTTTGTGCACCTTTAGAATGTTATTTTGGATTTGTGCCGGCTCAGTATTTAGGTAAAAAAGACCTAGGAAGATTTTCAATGGTCTGCAAAAAATTTGGATTGATTATTCCTGAATTGAGAAAGAATCCTCTTAATATGAGTTCGCTCAAGGATATTGAAGTTTTACCGGGTATTGAAACTTTTGAGGATCATCACAGTATAATCAATGACAATAATAGGAATAATCATGTTAACACATTTTTAGGAGAGGTAAAAACTCTAATATATTATCCCGAATCATTTGATATACAAAGATTCCATGATATTTTGGGTCTAAATAATGTAGAAAACTTAAGAAATATAAGGCCAACCATAGATAAAGATAAAAAAGAGTTACTTTTGAAGGGGAATAAATGGGAATGTAAGATACATCCATTTAATGGAGTAAATTATCGTGTTGAATATGTTGAGAAAGAAACAGACAAAAGGATAATATTTTTATTTAGACCAAGTATACTTAATGGAGGTATTGTTAAAAATTTTAATAAATTATTAGAAGGTTATGGTTTGAAAGAACTTATTAATATTAACAATACTTTAAAAACCTTTATGATCCCAAATAACGTTACAGAAATAAGCGAATTTGCTTTTTATGAATGCAAAGCTCTTGAGAAAATTACAATACCGGAAAACGTTACAAAAATAAACGAATTTGCTTTTTATGGATGTGAATCTCTTGAAGAAATTGAAATTCCTAATAGTGTTACAAAAATAAGCGACTTTGCTTTTGAAGGATGTAAAACTCTCAAAGAAATTGAAATTCCTAATAGTGTTACAAAAATAAGCAGATGTGCTTTTAGCGAATGCCAATCTCTTAAAGAAATTAAAATTCCCAATAGCATTACAGAAATAGATAGGTCTACTTTTAGGAAGTGCAAATCTCTTAAAGAAATAGAAATCCCTAATAGTGTTAAATCAATAAGTAGCTATGCTTTTGATGAATGTGAATCTCTTAAAGAAATTGAAATTCCTAACAGTGTTACAGAAATAGGAAAAGGTGCATTTAGTGGATGTGCATCTCTTGAGAAAATTGAAATCCCTAATAGTATTACAGAAATAGGAAAAAATATTTTTAAGGGATGCGGACTTCTTAAAGAAATTACGATTCCCAACAGTGCTACAAGAATAGGCGCAGGTGCGTTTAGTGGATGCAAATCTCTTAAAGAAATTGAAATTCCTGACAGTGTTACAGAAATAGGAGAAGATGTTTTTGACGGATGCACATCTCTTGAAAAAATTAAAATTCCTAATAGTGTTACTGAAATAGGAAATTTTGCTTTTTTTAGATGCAAATCTCTTGAAGAAATTGAAATTCCTAATAGTGTTAAATCAATAGGAAACTGTGTTTTTGTTGAGTGCACATCTTTACATAAAATTAGATGGAATAACCATGATTACTATAGTATAAGAGAATTTTTCGCAGATTTTAATAAATAATCGTTTTTAAGGTTATTGAAGAAATGTTATTTTAAATTAAGTTTAGGAAGGATAAAAGTTATGAAAAAAGATATGAAAAAATTTTTAGCAATCTCAATTTTATCGATGGGATTTTTGTCGTCAAATCCATCAGCATTTTGCGTAGGAGATGGAATTTTTGAAAATATATTAATTCCATATATTGAAAATAACCAAACTCTCAAAGATTTTGTATTTATTAGCAAAAGATATGGAGCAGCTGTTTCCCGTTTAAAAAGGAATCCCCATAAAATAACCTCGCGTTCTGATTTAGAAAAGTCTCCTCTTAGAATAACCTATTATGAGCATGATAATAATAAACCACCTTTAACGAAAATAGAAACTTTTGAAGATACTCACCAAATATCAGCTGATGAAGGACCCTCTAATCAGATTAATACGTTTATGGGAAATATTAGAACTTTAATATATCATCCTCAATCATTTAATTCAAAGAGATTTAATTATATTTTGACAATAAATGGTATTGAAGATGATTTAAGGGATGCTACGGTAACAAAAGAATTAGTAGATAATGATGGTAGAAGAAAGAGAGCTTTAATCGGAGATAGATGGATTCGTTCAATATATTATGATTTCGATGGAATGAACTATTGTGTTGAGTATACTAAGATGAACAAGGAATCGAAAGGAACAGATAAAGCAAATAAGAGAATAGTGTTTTTATTCAGTCCGACTTATTTATTTAGTGAATACAGTAAACATTCATTAAGAAGAGTAGTTGGCGAAAATGCTTTCAGTTCTTTTGATAATATCATGGAAGATTTTGGCTTAAAAGGACTTTTTGATACTAATTTTAGCGTTTTTAAAAATTATGTATTTCAAACTGGTGTTAATGCAATAGAGCCAAATACTTTTAGGAAATGTCAAAATGTTGAAAAAATCGGTATTCCGGCTGATGTTAAAAAAATAGAAAGATATGCTTTTGGAGAATGTACCTCTCTTAAAAAAACCGAAATTCCTGATGGCGTTACAGAAATAGGCCCATGTGCTTTTTTTGAATGTGAATCTTTGAAAGAAATCAATATTCCTGAGAGTGTTGAAAAAATAGGATCCGGTGCTTTTAATGAATGTAAAACTATTAAAAAAATTATTATTCCTAATAAAGTTGAATCAATAGGTGACTTTGCTTTTAGTGGATGTGACTCTATTAAAAAAGTTGAAATTTCTGATGATTCTAATATTGAATTCATTGGTAAAAATGCTTTTAATAGATGTAAGTCTCTTAAAGAAATTAAAATTCCAAAAGGGGTTAAATCTATACGTAACTATACATTTGAAAAATGTATATCTCTTGAAAAAATTAAACTTCCGGAAGAAATGAAATCAATAGGTCAAAATGCTTTTAATGGATGCAAATCTCTTAAGGAAATTAAAATTCCGAAAGGGGTTAAATCAATAGGCTATAGTGCTTTTAGTGGATGCGAATCTCTTAAAGAAATTAAAATTCCGAAAGAGGTCAAATCAATAGGCGATGGCGCTTTTAGTGAATGTAGATCTCTTGAAAGAGTTGAATTTCCGGCTGATTCTAAAATTGAATTCATTGGTCAAGGTATTTTTAGTGGATGTACATCTTTAAAAGAAATTATATGGAATAATCATACTTATAGTGTAGAAGAATTTCTTGAAGCTTTTAATAAATAATTGTTTTTAAAGCTATTTTGAAGAAAGATTATTTTAAATTAAATTTATAAAATATTGTAAATATCAGAGATATTGAAAATAAAAATGTAAAATTTTTTAAATAATAAATTTTATAATTATTGGATGAGCAATCACTCGCTATGCGGGTGATTTTATTTTTTATAATAAAATTTTGTATTTGTTATCAAATATCTAAAAAAATATTTATTTTTTTTAAAAAACATGTTGGCAAAAACAAAATTTTATGTTAATATAATAATATAAAATGAATTTAAAGGAGATAAACTTTATGAAAAAATTTTTAGCAATTTCAGTTTTATCACTAGGAATTTTATCATCAGTTCCCTCGGCATTTTGTGCACAGGGTGATGCTAACAATGCCAATGGCGCTAATAGACAACCTAATAGGGTGGATCTGGGATACAGTAATATTATGATACCGGTTTTTAACTTTAGCAAAGATGATTTAATAAAGTACTTATTTCTTTCTAAAAGAACTGGAGGTGTTATTGAAAAATTAAAAGTAAATCCTGTTGGAATTTATTCACTTCAAGATGTTCGACTTCTACCATACATTGAAACTTTTGAGGATCATCACCAATTAACCCCAGATGAAGACAGAAATAATCATGTTAACACATTTTTAGAAAAGGTAAAGACTCTAATATATTATCCTGAATCATTTGATGTACAAAGATTCCGTGAAATTTTGAACTCAAATAATGTAGAAGACTTAAAAAATATAAGGCCAATCACAAAAAAAGATTCTAGGAGTCAAAAAGATGTGTTATGTTTATGTGGAAATAGATGGGACTGTATAATACATCAATTTAGTGGAGTAAATTATCGTGTTGAATATTATGATAAAGTAGAAAACAAAAGGATAATATTTTTATTTAGACCAAGTATGTTTAATGGAAGTATAGTTGAAAGCTTTAGTGAATTATTGGATGGTTATGGTTTAAGAGAACTTATTGATGTTAGAAATACTTTAAAAACCTTCGCAATTCCAACTGGTGTTACAGAAATAGGAAACTTTACTTTTTATGAATGTGAAGCTCTTGAGAAAATTGAAATTCCTAATAGTGTTACATCAATAGGCAAACATGCTTTTGGTAGATGCACACCTCTTAAAGAAATTAAAATTCCTAATAGTGTTACATCAATAGGAAATGCTGCTTTTAATGGATGCATATCTCTTAAAGAAATTAAAATTCCTAATAGTGTTACATCAATAGGTAACCATGCTTTTAGTGGATGCACATCTCTTGAAAAAATTACTATTCCTAATAGTGTAAAAAAAATAGGATGGAATGCTTTTTATGAATGTGAATCTCTTAAAAAAATTGAAATTCCTAATAGTGTTACAGAAATAAATGACGGTACTTTTTGTGAATGCAAATCTCTTAAAGAAATTACTATTCCTAATAGTGTTACATCAATAGGCAACGGTGCTTTTAATGGATGCACATCTCTTAAAGAAATAGAAATCCCTAATAGTGTTACAGAAATAAGCAAAGGCGCTTTTGCCGGATGCACATCTTTAAAAGAAATTGAATGGAATGGTAATACTTATGGTGTAGAAGAATTTCTTAATGCTTTTAAAAATCGTTTAAAAAGCTAGTTTGAAGAAATATTATTTACTGTAAAATTTTTTAAATAATAAATTTTATAAATGTTTGATAAGCAATCACTCGCTATGCGGGTGATTTTTATTTTTTATAATAAAATTTTGTATTTGTTATCAAGCCTCTAAGAAAAATATTTATTTTTTTAAAAAACATGTTGACAAAAATTAAATGTTATATTAATATAATAATATAAAATGAATTTAAAGGGGATAAACCTTATGAAGAAATTTTTAGCAATTTCAGCTTTATCATTAGGATTTTTATCATCAGCTCCCTTGGCATTATGTGCACCT
>CAKVEA010000009.1 GCA_934728355.1 uncultured Eubacteriales bacterium | reverse complement strand
TGGGAACATCAAGCACTTTTTCGACCAGTAACACGCACGTTAAATATAACATCACAGTAAATCAGAACTCACAAAATGTTTCAAATAACTGTTCAAATGTTAGTGTTTATGTAAGGTTTTGGCGCGACAATAGCGGATATACAACTTATGGCTCAGGAACTTGCTATTGTAAAATCAACGGTACAACATACTCTGCGACAGTTTCTCCGAGCCAAAAAATAACAGATTCAGGAATAAACCTTTTTAGTAAAACTCTTGATATTTATCACAATAATGACGGCACTAAAACGCTGACTTGCTCGGCTTGGATAAGCATGGACACACCTTTATCGTCAAGCGAGGGGTGGTATTCGCAAACTTTATCAACAATACCAAGGGCAAGCAATCCCTCACTTAGCTCAAGCTCGGTTATTATGGGTGATTCAATAACAGTTTACACAAACAGAGCGTCAAGTAATTTTACACACGTTCTTTATTATCAAATTGGCTCAGGCGGTTGGAATACTATTGCAACCGAAATCGGTACAAGCAAAAGTTGGACAGTTCCGCTGAGCCTTGCAAACAGCACGCCGAATTCCACAAGTTTAAATGTAAAGCTTTGGCTTGAAACATATAATGGAAGCACATATATCGGTTGTAATAGTGCGTCTTTTACTGCTAATGTTCCGTCAAATATTGTGCCGACAATTAATTCTGTCAATTTGTCGGAAGCTGTTTCTGAAATTTATGCACAGTTTGGAGCATACGTTCAAGGAAAATCTAAAATTTCAGGTAGTATTTCAGCGAGCGGAAGTTATTCAAGCACGATTAAATCATATTCCATAAGTATTAACGGAGCTTCATATACATCAAGTAGTTTTACAACCGGATTTTTGACTACAAGCGGAAACAATACCTGTTCTGTGACTGTTAAAGATAGCCGTGGACGAACAAAATCTCAAAATGTAACTTTTAATGTTATAGAGTGCACAAGTCTGGCTATTAGTTCTTTTTCGGTTTCAAGATATGACCAAGACAGAACTCCAAATAACAAAGAAAACTCTGCGAAATGTGTTGTTTAATCGTCAATTTCAAGTGTTAATTCTAAAAACACAAAATCTTTTTTAATAACTACAGTTCCGGTTCTATCTTTACTATTTGTGCAGTGAAATAATGCAATTTAACATCCTATATAGTGTCAAAAATTTTCTTTATCATATCCTTTTGATTCAAAGATTCAATATAATCATCGTCTAAATCAATATTACCACTAATTAAATTTTTCATTTGATTTTTTGAAATTAAATGTAACCATCTTATCTTTTGGGATTTGAGTCACTTTCTCTAGAACTCTAACATTAACCTATATTATAAAATTTTGCTATTTACCTTGCATTATTAAATCATCGATAGCATCTAGCATTATATCAAAATCGATATTAATGTCGTCACCACGGTTATATTCAGCTTCTTCCAGCTCTTTTCGAGTCAGAGGTGTGTTCTCATAACTGTGAGGTATTTTTTTCAATAACAAATTATATTTATTTAATAATTCATCATACAAATCAGTATTATAGTAAAAGATGTTATTTCCTAAGATAGATGAAAAAGCAACAGTATGATTAGTAGCCGGTTCATCAAAGTCTATAAATTTAAATTGGTTATTATTGTCAACTAAATAATGTTCGCCATTATCTTCCGGACAATTTAGATTTGCTTCCTTAAGTACCTTTATAGCTGAAACTACCTGTTTACAAGTTTCAAGCAATTTGTTTGGATCTGAAATAGGCATGGTATATATGCTAATCGGCACAGCGGATGGAACGTATTTCATTATTATTCCTTTTTGACTTGGATTGTCCGGCATTTCTACTATATCCAATATTTTCGGTATATAGGGGCTGTCCAAATTTTTTAAACTATTTAATAAATTATCATCGCCAAATTTGCATCGTTTTAATACAACTTTTTTATTAGTATTTACATCCATATATTGAAAAATTTTCATACCTTCAAGTTTATGTTGCATGCCGGCATTGTCTAAGTTACCCAAGGTATAAGGGATATAAGTACTGTGCTCACCGACTACTCTGTATTGGCCTTTGTTTTCATCATTTTTTTAACTTGATTAATTTCATCTGTTTTTCGTTTGTCATCTTCATTAGGTGAATTTTCTAAAATATTTTCAAGTATGTGTTGTATTTTTTTGTGATATCAAGATACTTTGGAACAATATATTTAGTCAAAACAGTTGTGTCTTTTATACTTTCCAAATCACACACACATTTTTTGAATATATCAATATATGATTTTAAAACAAATTTATTGATATGATGGAAAGATTCATACTTATCATGAAGATATTTATTTATTTCATTATAAGCAAGCTTATCTAACGTAGAACTAAATATACCCCTTTCTTTTTTCGATTCAAATTGTTCAAGAATTGTTATCATCGAAAATGAATTAATATTAGCATAATCTAATTCTAATACTTTTTTAAGTGACTCCGGGGAAGGCGAATTATTATAGTCATCTATTGCCTTAAGAGTAATTTGCATATTTTTTTCCATAGAAAGCAATAAATCTATTGCATTTTGACTGGGAATATGGTAGTCATTTGTCATTTCTTCGTAAGTTGGATATAAATCTTTATTACTAGAAATTTCAAAATAATTCTTTATTAAGAGATTAAATTCTCCTATAGGATTAGGTTCTCTAGATTTACGTTTTTTTAAATCTAAATCTAGATTTTTAATATATGTTTGTATTTGATTTTTATTATTAAGACTTCTGATTGTTTCACAATCGTTATTATACTTATCTGTTAATCCTTTTGTTTTATTTATGAATATTTCTAATAGCTTTTTTTCTTTATCTCCCTCGAAGTTTTTAACATCTATGTCTTCATCACTTTCACAAAATGCTTTAAATTTATCAATATTTTCTTGCGTTATTTCATCATCTAAACCACATAATTCTAAAATATTTGAATAGATTAAATTAGTAGTTTGTTCTATAGGATCATTAGAAGTAAAAATAGCATAATGCTGATAGGTGCCTTCATAAATTTTACATATGTTCGTATCATCTTCAGATAATTCTATTCCCTGACTTTTTAAAACATCATTTTTAATTTTGAAAAAGCGAAGACGTGCATTTTGTAAATTTAACAAACATCTAGCTGCTGTCCGAACTTGTTCTACAAGTTTTTTATGTTCTATTTGTTTTGCTTCATTTTCACGTTGTTTTCTTTCTTTTTCACGTTTAAGTGTTTCTTCCGCTTGACGTTTAATTTCCTGTTGTTTTTCCAGCTCTTCCTCCTTTATTTTTTGAATGTGTGATTTTACCTCTGCCATTACAGTGTCTATTATAGTTAAAAACTTTTTACTAAATTCAATTTCATTGAATTCATTCATTTCAGTGCTTTTTCTAGCTTCGTTTTCTAAGTTTTTAAATGGGACAACCAAACGATTGATTGTATTTTCATCGATGTTAATTTTTTTTAATTTCTCTTCAACTGCTTCACGAGTAGCATTAACTGTAGCAATGAATTTATCAGGTGTAATATTTTTCCCTCCTTCATTTTCAACAGCTTGTCCTACTATACGGTTAACCTGTTCTGGAGTTTTTGCGTGTACAAGTTGATGTATAGTTAATAAAGTTAATGTTCCAATCAAGATAGTTCCTCCAATAACTCCTGCTACAGCAATTGGTATTTTTAACTTTTTTAAGGTTTCTAAACTAAACTTTTTGTCAGTTAAGTCATCATTATCAGACTTTCTAATCACCGAAGAATAATAGTTTGTATTATTCATTGCTTCGACTGATTGATTAGGCAAATACGAAAGCATTGATATTGCAGTTAATAATCCCGCTGCAAATTTTTTAGGCAGAACTGACCCTCCACCGATTTTTTCTAAATCCTTTTCATTTAATTCATATTCTTTAAGTTGTTTTGATAACAAATTTTTTAAAAATAATACTTCTTCTGAACTTAACTCTACGTACTCTTTCATAAATATTACCTCTTTAATTTTTATATTTAATTCAATTATTATATATATATAGCTCATCAAGCTAAATATTTTTTAGTGTATATTGTTAATTATTAATTATAAAACGAAATCAAAATCAATATTAGTGTTGTCTTCACAGTACGAAGAAATACTGGGATTCGCCTGCGTTTATGGTAATAAATTGGGATTAAGAGGTAATTTAAAAATAATTTATTGAAATAATATAGAGGAAGATAAAAATGAAAAAAACTATTTTAAAATTTATGTTTATAATTTGTGTGTTTTTAGTCGGGAATGTCACATGTTTAGGCTGTAAAATAGATGTTAGTGATGGTATAGTGTATCATTTGGATAAAGAAAATATGACCGCCAAAATAAAATCTATAAATAGGACATTAGAAAAGGAAAATATAGAAGATGAGTTTGTTTTAAATATACCTGACAATATTGTAGTTGACAATCAAACATATTCTGTTATTGGATTTAACAGTATAATCGATAACGGATATTTAGATTTGAACAAAATTAGTATACCAAAGACGTTTATTAATACACCCTCTAATCAAGAATATCTAAATCTATTTAATTTTATTGATAATTGTGGTAAACTTACATTTGTATCTGTTGATCCCTGCAACAATTTTTATTCTTCTGATTCACAAGGTCTTTTATTTAATAAAAATAAAACTAAATTGATTATGTGTCCTAGAGGTAAATTCGGTAGCATCTATATACCTAATTCTGTAAAAGTGTTAGATCTATATTGTTTTAAAAATTGTAATTACATTCCAGGTAATATTGAAATACCGTCGAGTGTAGTTAAAATAGAAAAAACGGAGGTTGATTTAGCCAATTCCCCAGGTATTGAAAAAGAAGAACAAAAAGACAACTGTACAATAATATGTCTAATTGGCGAATCTGGAAGTGGAAAAAGTGCAATTGGAGATTATTTAGAAAGAATCGGATACACTAATGTCCCTACTTATACCACTAGAACAAAAAGATTCGCAAGTGAGGGTGGCCATTTTTTTGTTGATGATAAAAAGGAATCCGATTTGCTACTTTTGCCTGACGGTGAGAAAAAAATTGCTTATATAGCATATTTCTCTGGAAACTGGTATTGGTTGTTTGAACATCAGTTGCAAATAAAAACGGCGATTGCTTTTAATCCTTATGCTGTCGAAAATTTGAAAAGTCACTTGAATGGTGATAATTTTAGAGTAGTTACCATATATCTAAGGGCATCGCAAGACGATCGATACTCAAGAATGGTGGCCAGAATGTCAAAAAGCGGCAAAAGTAAAACAGAAATCGAGGAAATCGTACGCAACAGAATGTTATCGGAAACTACTGAATATTCCTCATTTTGTTGTGATTATGTCTTAAACACCTCTATAAACATTGATGAAACTATACAATTTTTAAATAAATTTTTAATAAAAAATAGGCTTAGATAGTTTGCTAAAATTAGGAGGAATTGTACATGATAAAAGAAGTATTTGCAAAGCCTGCAGTCGGTGCAATTATTGAAAGAAATATTGACGGTGTTAATCATATACTTATTCAAAAAAGACAAAAAAACAATTTTGAAGATGGGCTTATAGAAATACCTGCTGGGAAAATAAGGGATTTTGAAAACATATTTCAAGCACTAAAACGTGAAGTCAAAGAAGAAACAGGGCTAACTATTACAAATATAACCGGCGAAGACTGCAAAACAATTAAAACCGGTCTATACTCCACTATTGATTTTTCACCGTTCTGCATTACACAAAACTTGTCTGGTGGGTATTCTTTAATTCTATTTACTTTTATTTGCTCTGGTGAAGGAAATTTGTATAAACAATCAGACGAATCATCAGATATACAATGGGTCGCTGAACATAAAGTAAAGCTATTACTAGAATCCCACCCGGAAAAGTTCTTTCCTATGCATATAAATGCTTTAAGAAAGTATTTTGGACTAAAAGTTAAGTGAATTATTTATTTATATAAATTGAAGACTCATTAAAACACAGAAAAGCTCCAAACTTCATGGATTGCATTCTAAAAAAGTTTGGAGTTTTAGTTTTTCTTTCATTACTTTGTCAAATGCATCCCTGCAATACAATAATTTTAATAATTAAAAAATCATATAAATGCATTCTATCTTTTACTATAGTTTTATACTACAGCTCTCAAAACCGATATCGCTCGTTCAGATTTATCCACAACTTTTTTCACATAGTTCTCCATATATTTCTAATCAGGTTGACCATTTGACATTGCAGGGAGTAAAATTATTTCATTACGAATCCGATTAGAAACTATTCCATCCAGTTTTTATATAACGACTACTTTTAAAATTTTAAGAGTAATCGTTAATTTTTTTACTCTGAAAAATATAATCATTACGAATTACATTCATAATCTAATAATTTAAATATTTAAAAATTCATAAATTAAAGTATTATCAGATTTTGTTATTCTTTGTTTATAACTAATAAAGCAATTTTTTCACATAATTACTATAAATTTGAATTTTAAATTTATTTGCATATTTTTTGTTCTAGTATATAATAATTTATGAGTAATAATCACAAATATATTTGTGCGGTATTTGTTCTAAACTTTCAAAAAAGTAGGGAGGTTTAAGTTTTTACAACTACTGTTACGTACTAAAAAAGAATAAATACTAACTCAAAAAATAATTTAACTGGGAGAAGATGTTATGAAAATCAAGGTAACAACAAAGAGATTTATGGCAATGTTTTTTACACTCTTCATGGCATTTTTATTTGTTTCAGCATCAACGTTTGCAACAACAGAAATTAACAAAGTAGAAATAGGCCCTGTAAAATATAATTATCATGCAGGAGATAAACCTGAAGCAACTGCCGGACGAAACGGTGAATCTATGTTTCAATATGATATAGAATACGAATACTGGGAAGAAATGGAGAAAGATGCAAAAAATGAACTTATTCCAGTAAAATATTGGTACTCTGATGAAACCAAGAATGCTGAACTTGCGCAAGATAAAAAAATAACTACTTTCGAGGAAGGCAAATCATATATGTATAGCATTTCTTTAAAAGAAAGAGATGGATATACATTTGCGGATAATTGCGAAGTATTTGTAAATAGTGTCAAAGTAGATACACAAAATGTTCAAAAAAATGCAAGTGGATTATTTATTACAGCAATAAAAACTATAAATCCGACTAAACCTGTAGCAAAACAGGAAATTGAAGTCGTTGAAATCAACAATGTAACATTAAATTTCAAAAATGGTGACAAGCCTATATTTACCGGTACAAAGTCAGATTCCAGATATAAGCTAATCTTTGAAGCCTGGAGAACTGATGATGCAGGATTAAGTTCAGAAGAATGGTTTAACAACGATGACCATATTAGCTATTGGGGCGGAAAACTCATTACTACATTTGATAATAATAAAAAATATTCCTATGAGTTAAATTTAACAACTTCTGCAGAAGGCAGTGAAGAAGGATGGATTTTTGGCTCAAACACAAAGTTAAAAGTAAACGGAAAAGAAGTTGAATTTACACGCGACAGTACTGATAATGAGCAATCGTTTAGCATTAAAACGAATATAACTATTACTCCGCAGGATTCTGATACAACACCAAGTTACAAGGTTGTTAAAGGCGAAAATGGTTCTTTTACAAAAAACTCAGACGGCACAATGACCTTCCATGCAAATGGAGATTTTTCAAAATTTGTAGGTGTCAAAGTTGACGATTCATGGGTTGATTCCAAAAACTATGTATCTACCTCCGGCTCTACGATTGTCACTTTAAAAAAGGAGTATATTCAATCGCTTTCAGCAGATCAACATAAGCTAACATTTGTTTACACAGACGGTGAATGCAGTACAAATTTTAAAACTAAAGAGTCAGGAGAAACTTACAAAAATTCAGGTAATACTGAAACAGAAAAATCAGAAAAAAATTCAGAAAATCCTAAAACCGGAGACAACAGTAACATTATCTTATGGGCTTCTTTATTTGCAGTGAGTCTTGTAGGAACGTTGATAATATCAGTTTACAATAAAAAATGTACTGTTTAACCTCTATATGCTTTAAATACATATAAATTGTCCGCCAATTATTGGCGGACTGATTTTTCACTTATTTAATAATATAAAAAAATATTTGATTTATTAGATATTTAATTAACTTTAAAAACACAAAGCTTATCACATAAATGAACATAATAATTTATTTTTCACTTTTCATTCTCCAAATAATTTTTATTTTAAAAAATTCCTTCTTCTAAAAATTAAATTTTTCCTGAAGATTACAAAACTTAAGGTTTTTTCGCTCATCACCACTTAAATCCATTTCTATTTTACCTTGATTTAGCATTAGAAGTCTTGAACCAAAATTTAAAGCATTTTGCATATTATGTGTAATCATGAGTGTTGTGATTTTAGAATTTTGAGTGATTTTTTCAGTTAAATCTAAAATTTTCATAGACGACTTCGGGTCAAGAGCAGCAGTATGCTCATCTAAAAGCAAAATTTCAGGTTTTAATAAAACCGCCATAATTAAAGTCACTGCTTGCCTCTGCCCTCCTGATAACAATCCCATTTTAGCGGTAAGTCTATCTTCAAGTCCTAAATTTAATTCTGCAAGTTTTTCTTTGAAAAATTTTGTATTAGCTTTACTAACACCAAATTTAAATCCTCGTTTTTGCCCTCTCAAAAATGCCAACGATAAATTTTCTTCAATTGTTAAATTTGGTGCAGAACCCTTTGACGGATCTTGAAATACTCTTCCAATAAATTTTGCTCTTCTAAATTCAGGTAAGGAAGTTACATCATTTCCGTCAATAAAAATGTTACCGCTTTCAGGAAAAATTGTACCCGAAATTATATTCATAAGTGTTGATTTTCCTGCACCATTTCCACCAATTACAGTGACAAACTCACCCTTTTTAACTTCTAAATTGAAATCTTTAAATATAACTTTTTCATCCGGCAAACCTTTGTAAAAAGTTTTTACTATATTTTTAAGTTTAAGCATTTTTTGTCACTCCTTTAAATCTAAAATTTTTTCTTATACTTGGAATTCCAAGCAAAATTGCAGCAACAAGTGCTGTAAAAAGTTTTAAATCACTCGGATTCATACCAAGATTCAGCACGATATAAATTATAAATTTATAGCAAATTGAGCCTAAAACAACAGCAATTAATTTCAAAAAAAACGAACTTTTTTTAACAAAAGTTTCCCCTATTACAATTGAAGAAAGTGCAATTACAATTACACCTGTACCCATATTTATATCTGAATATCCATTGTTTTGTATAAGCAATGCGCCGGAAACTGCACATAATGAGTTGCTTATCATTAAAGCTAAAATTTTATTGAAATTTGTATTTATTCCTTGAGCACTTGCCATTCGAGGATTATCACCTGTTGCACGAACTGCTAAACCAATTTCTGTTTTAAAAAACAAATTTATAATTACAAGTAAAACTGTACAAATAATTAAACAAATAATGAAATTGGCAATGATAGAACTACCAAAAATTGTAATTTTACCAAGTAATGAAATATTCGCTTTACCCATAATTCTTAAATTTATCGAATAAAGTGCAATCATCGTTAAGATTCCTGCAAGTATATCCTGAATTTTGAATTTTGTATTAAAAAAACCTGTAATTAATCCTGCTAAAGAACCGATCAGACCAGCAATAACGAGACTCAAAACAGGACTAATTCCGCTTGAAATTAAAACTGCGCAAACACTTCCGCCAAGGGTCAAACTTCCTTCAGCAGTCATATCTGCAAAATTTAAAATTCTGAATGTAATGTAAACTCCGAGTGCAAGAATTGCATAAATAAACCCTTGCGAACATGTAGAAAAAATAATATTCATTTCAAACATCCCTCCAAATCTTCAGGTACTCTAATACCTAATTTTTTAATTATCTCTTTATTCAAACTTAATTTTGCATCTTCTAAATATTGAATTGGCATATCCCCCGGTTTACTTTCACCTTTTAAAATTTTCATTGCCTGCTGTGCTGTGAGTTTTCCCAACTCATAATAGTTTACACCATAAGTAGCTATTACACCTTTTGAAATCATTGTATCCTCAGCAGAAACTACAAACTTACCATTTTTTAAAAATATTTCTGAAATTTGTGGCATTGCCGAAAATGTAATTTTATCAATCGGAATGTAAAGTGCATCAACTTCTTTTCCTAATTTCTCAGTAATTTGCTGAATTTCATGTGATTGCGAAACTGTAGCCATTTTTGATTCTAAACCCAATTTTTTTACACATTTTTCTGCAAGTTCTGCTTGACATTGCGGACTGGGGTCAGTGGTTGAATATAAAATACCGACTTTTTTGGCATCAGGTTTGAGTTTTGGAATTAACTCTATAATTTTATCAATGGGTACCAAATCTGAAGTTCCAGTTACATTTGATCCCGGATGTTCCTTTGATTCTATCATACCTGTACTTTCAAAATCTGTTATTGCTGTAGCCAAAATCGGCACTTCTTTTGTAACATTTGCTACAGCTTGCGCACATGGTGTTGAAACCGCTAAAATTAAATCTTTTTTATCATTCACAAACTTTTGTGCAATAGAAGCACAATTTGATAAATCCCCTCCTGCAATCTGCACATCAAATTCTACATTTCTACCCTCTTCGTAACCAAAATCTTTGAGTCCATCAATAAAACCATTTCTGGCACTGTCAAGCGATTCATGTTCTACAATTTGAATAATTCCAATTTTAACTTTTGAGTCTTTGGGACCGCAACCGGTTATAAAAAATAATGTTAAAAGTGGTAATAAGAAAATAAGTCTTTTTAAAATTTTCATTGTAATGACCTCCATTTTTATATTTTTAATACTGAAATTTTAAAATTAATCTTTGGATTGTAAAAAAAGAAAAAATTAAAATACTAATAATACATATAAACCTCCTATAAAAACAAAAAAAGCCGAAACTTATTAATTAAGTCTGGCTTTTCCAAATATTATAAAAAAGCCGCTACAGATTTTTATAGATATCTGTAAGCGGTCAGCAAACTATGCACTACAAATATCTATTTGTAGTGGCGCCAACTATTTAATTTTTCAATTTTTATTTTCATAAAAATTCCCTCTTATTTCATTTGGCTTTATCTCATTGTAACACATGATTGTATTTTGTCAAATGTTTTTTTATTTTTTGTAAATTGAGCAAAACATTTTTACTTTATCATCAGCAATAAGAGTTACAACTAATAATTTTATAGTCAGTCTCAATGAATTTTATTTTTTCGTGGAATAGACTGGTTTTAGTCTGGAGTAATTGTTTTAACCGTCATATAATTTTAAACAGTAGATTTTAAAAAAATATGAATTGTAATTTTATATGTATTTGCTATAATTTTTTATGAATAATAAAGTATAATTATATTTAATATTTTTATGGGAGGTTTTATCATGAAATCAGCTTATAAAGGATATAGCTTTAAACTTAGTGAAACTATAAATAGAAAAAAAGTAACCTTTCGGAATAGATACGGAATTAAACTCGTAGGAGATTTATACACCCCAAAAAATAATAATGCGGAAGCAAACCTTCCGGCTGTTGCAGTCTGTGGCCCATTCGGGGCTGTTAAAGAACAATGCTCCGGTCTTTATGCTGATGAAATGGCAAGTAGAGGATTTGCAGCTTTGGCATTTGATCCATCATTTACCGGAGAAAGCGGAGGAGAAGTTCGAAATGTAGCATCCCCCGATATCAATACAGAAGATTTTTCTGCTGCAATAGATTTTCTTTCCTCTCAGAATTTTATTGACCCTGACAAAATAGGCACCATTGGTATTTGTGGTTTTGGCGGCATGGCACTAAATGCTGCATCTATGGATACTAGAATTAAAGCCACGATTACTTCTACGATGTACGATATGAGCAGAGTTAATGCTTATGGCTATTTTGATAAAATTTCTGAAGATGAACGTTTCGAATTAAAGAAATCTTTAAATAACCAGCGTACAAAAGATTATAAAAGCGGAACATTTGAAAGAGCCGGCGGAGTAGTTGATCCTCTTCCAGATGATGCGCCATTCTTTGTGAAAGACTATCATGATTACTACAAAACCGAAAGAGGTTATACAGAACGGTCTCTCAATTCAAATGAGGGCTGGAACAAAACGTCCGCACTTTCTTTCATTAACATGCCGATTTTAAGTTTTAGCAATGAAATTCGCAGTGCAGTACTCATGATACACGGCGAAAAGGCTCATTCATGTTATTTCAGCCGAGATGCATTTAAAAAACTAGAGGGTTCCAACAAAGAACTTCTTATTTTGCCAAATACTGTTCACACAGACTTATACGATAAAAAAGACAAAATTCCATTTGATAAAATAGAGGAGTTTCTAAGAAATTATTTAAAATAACTCACAAAAATACTTGAGGAGGTTAAAAATATGAAAAAACAAACTGCGGGCAGAGATGCATTAAATGACTTTGCGCCAAAATTTGCACAGCTTAATGACGATATACTTTTCGGAGAAGTATGGTCAAGGGAGGATAAATTATCCCTTAAAACTCGTTCTATTGTAACTATAACTTCTCTGATTAGCAAAGGTATCGTAGACAACTCACTTACTTATCATTTAGACACCGCTCGTAAAAATGGAGTAACTAAAACTGAAATGGCTGAAATTTTAACTCATCTTGCTTTTTATGCAGGATGGCCAAATGCTTGGGCGGCATTCCGTATGGCAAAAGACATTTATAAAAATGACAATCTACAAGAAAATCATGGTGGATTTTTTGGTCTTGGAGAGCCTAATGTGAACTTTTCAAAATATTTTATCGGAAACAGCTATTTAAAACCTCTTACAAACCCAAAGGAAACCGTATTCATTGCAAATGTAACTTTTGAGCCTAAATGTCGTAATAATTGGCATATTCACCATGCAACAAAAGGTGGCGGTCAAATTCTCTTATGCGTAGACGGGGAAGGTTGGTACCAAGAAGAAGGAAAGCAAGCTCAAAGCTTAAAACCCGGAGACGTTGTAACTGTTCCGGCAAATGTCAAACACTGGCATGGAGCTAAAAAAGATAGCTGGTTTAGTCATTTGGCAGTTGAATGCCCCGGAGAAAATACTTTTAATGAGTGGTGTAATCCGGTAAATAATCAAGAATATCAGAATTTGCAATAAAAAATTATAGATAAAATTATTTTTATTACTTTATCTAATCAAAAAAGATTGGAAATTTTGAAACTTTATATTATTCATGAAAAACACGATATTAAAATTAGACATCTTTATATTAAGATGCCGAAAAAAAGACAGTTTAAAATTGAATGGTCTATTTTCAAAAAACTAAGTTCAAGTGCAATTTTTAATGATAGAGTTAATTTTGACTGATAAATTAAAAGCCATGAATAACTTTTAAAAACTTATTAAATATAAAGCTCCAAAAGGCAAAATATACCTTTTGGAGAGTTTTTATTCATTTTAAGTTTTATCCCACATGCAATACCTATTATTATATTTTCTATGAAAATCAAAAAAGTAGTAATATAAGTAGACTCAAGATAAAATAATCCGCCGGCTGAAAACTATACATCTTAAATACCTAAGCCATTAATTTTTTCTTTCTGCTATAAATTGCTATCAAAATTATTCCTAAAATACTTACAGAAAATAAAGAAGTCCATAAAATAATATTACTGTTATCCCCTGTTTTGGGAACATCTGAATTTTCATAAATTTCCCCTGACTTCTTGATTTCAAAATTTGTACTGCATTCACCGTCTGTATAAATAAAAGTAATCTTATGTGTATTTGCAGAAAGGGTTTTAAGATATTCATTTTTTAAAGTAACAATTGTAGACCCTGAATCAACTATATAATTTTTAGAATCGACCCACGAATTATCTACTTTAACACCTAAAAATTTTGAAATATCTCCATTGATTCTAAAAGTAAGTGTTCCTTCGATGTTTTGTTCCCAATAACTGTTTGCACCTTCAATAATCTTATAATTTACTGCTTCACTCGATTCCTGTGGCACCATAGTCACGTCAGTTTTAACTGTAAAAGTTTGACCATATTCATCTTCAGAATTATCACGAACAAATGAAACTTCCTTGCCATTTATTTTCAACTTTGTATTAGGACCAAAAGTCCAGCTGTCTTCTACCCCTTCAGAAATTGTTTTAAGACAAATCATATAGGTATAAATCTTATCTTTATCGAATGTATTTATGAGCTTGCCTCCCCAAGTAGGAAGATTATCATCATTGTTGAACAGTTCTTTCGAACTGATTCCTTCGCCTTCGGTTTTCCAAGCTTCATAAACCATCACATATTTAGCTCCGTCAGGAGTTGTTCCGGTAAATACCGGTTTATCTCCGGGTTTAAAATTCAATGTTGCATTATTTATTTCAACAAGTTCAATTAAATTACTACTAGCATTAATTAGATTCAATTTACAATTAAAATTATATCTTGTATAGTAATCGTCTCTTATTTCTTGTATAATATTTTTCCCTGTTTCTTTATCATAAACTGTATCGGTGTATGTTAATTTAGATCCGGTATACTGTGTACGTATAAAGTTGAGTGTATAAGAAGTATTTTTTTCAATATCACTTACTAAAGTCATTACTGCTTTATTTTCAGATTTATTTCCAACTATTTTTATTAAAGCTTCTGATGAATTTTCTGTTTCAATAAGACTGTTGTTGTCACTATTTGCGAACTTATAATATTTAGTTTTTTCCAAATCAGCCATAGAACGTAAGGCCATGGATAAATTATCTTCTTTTGTAAAGTCAATAATATAATCAATACCTTTTTTCAGGTTTATGTCATCGGTTACTTGACAGTCTGTATAGTTATCGCGAACACTTGTTTTAATTTCTATGTTGCCTCCAGGATTATCCATAACTCCTTTAACTGTTGTGTCGATGAACAATATAGCTATTATGGTTTTATCTGATGTTACTGTTATTACCGAATTGTCGCATTCACTCCCATTTACTTTAAAAACTCCGTCATAAAACACATTACTTTCAGATTTTTTAGGAAAAACATAGCCGTCCTTTGCCTTTAATGTAATTTTGAATGTATATTTTTCTCCTACTTTTGGTTTAAGGCTTTCACTAGTCGGTGTAATTTTTTCTGTTTCGCTTAAATACCATTCCTGACTTTCAATGGTGTAGCTACTATTTTCATCAACAGTTGCAAATGGTACATCCTTATACGACCACAATTCATTTGATACATCGTTTATGTTTACTTCCGTGATATTTGTGTCACCTTCTGCTGCAAAAGTCGACATTGGAACAAGTGAAATTATCATACAAAGTGTAAAAAGTATTGCTGTAAGTCTTTTTGTTAACTTGAAATTCATAATTTCCTCTCCTTTTTATCTAAAGATTATTTAAATATTTTTATGAATCTTGCTTATAAATGATTATATACAAAAAATAAAAATATGCAAATAAATCTATGTTAGAAATCGGAGAATTTGCTAACAAATAATTCTACATGTTTAAAATGTCATACAGTTTAATAACCTAATTAATATAAAATAATTTTTAGTAAGAATTTTCAAATTTTTTTAGTATATCGATACTTTTATTTGAATCAGAAACTGAATCAACTATACAATTTAAAGCTTTACCGTCGATAAGGATTACTTTATTAACCTTTGCTAAATCTTGTGCTCCTTGTGTAAACGTACTATTAGTTACTACCACTCCTTGATTTGCATTGTAATATTTAATCGATCCTATTACTTCTTGAACAGGAGTATTGCCTAATTTATTAGTATAATACTTTGCTTGTACTGTATAAACATAATCATTTTTTTTAATTATCAAATCTGCTCCTTGGTCCCCGGATTTTCCATTATGTATTGTTTTATAACCTAAGGATTTAAATAATCTTTCTAAGAATAATTCAAATTCTTGTCCGGAAGTAACATTTTTAAGGTCATTTGACATACTGATTTCCATTTTTTCTTTAGAAAAATCACCGTTTAGATATCTTTTCCGATCTAACATTATCTTATGACGTTTTACATAAGTATCATAATTTTCAACATATTCATTAGTTTTAGAAAGTATCGCCAAAAATGAATCAAAATCAGAAATGCTAACAGATTTAAGTATTTTATATGTTATGTAAGGTTCTATATCTAAAAATTTATATTCTTTTGATATTTCATAAATCCAGATATCAATTGCTTTTTCAAAAGATTCTTCTGTGTAATTCTCTGTATTTGTAAGATTTAAAATATCTTTATTTAACTCTTTTTCATCATTTATTTTTCTAGTAATTGTATTAATTGCTATGTTGTAAAGAGGGTTGTTTGAATCTATTAATCCAAGATCATTTTTATAATATTCGTCATATATAGGTTTACTTTTTTCTATTACAGAATTTATATCCTTAAGTTCCCTTTCCATACCTAATATTATTTTATAAAGTTCACTTTCAGGTTTTAAAGCCCTAATTCTTTCTTCAATAAAAATTAGTTTAGAAATACACGTGCCTATTAACATTAAATAGGTCATGTATATAAATGCGTTTTCACATTCGCTATCATATAAATTATAATCTAAATCCAAGTATAATAAATGTTTTTTATCTTCAAGCCCAATTGTTTTATAAAGTAATTTGTTTGAATATTTTGGTATATTAATTGAAATATTTTCTATAATTTTTGAATAATCCAAAATAAGTTTGTTTTTGTAAGTTTCTAAAAAACTTGAATTTAAAATTTTATTTTTTACATAAAGTTTTATACATGAAAAATGTTTATTAATTTTATTTTCATAGTAATTACTATTGTTAAATAAATTATCAAATTCATAAATAGAATTAAAATGCTTTGTGTCATTGCAAAAATCAATAATAATATTTTTAATGTTTAATATATTATCTTTCTTAGAATATAAGCTTTCATCAATGTTTTTAAATTTTTCATTAGTTTCTATCAATAGCTCAGATATGACATGACCAATAAAACTATCTAAATTATCAAATTTCTTAATTATTTGTTTTTCTTGCTCGAGCCTCTCAAGTTTAGCTTTTATTTTTTTCAATCTTTCTTGTTCCAGTTTGATTTTCTCCAATTTTTTCTGTTTAGCCTCTTTTATTTTTAATATTTTATTTTTCAAGTAAAATATTGTAATCCAATATGTACACATAATAAAAATTGAGGCAAAAAAGTTTTCAATTTTTAAACAAACTATAAATACAAAAAATAGTCCTATTCCTAGCAATGTTTTTTTCGAAATTGAAAATTCTGATTTAATTAAACCACATATTTTATCAAATAAAGGTGAAATAAGAATAGATAAAAAAATAAGAAATAATCCTAATGTTTTCTGATTGATATCTTTACCACCAAACATATTAGATAATCCACCCACAAAAATAGACCCGATAAATATGTAGTATATTAATTTTTTATTATTTATCATTCAATGCACCTCTCTTGATTATTTCATAACCGTATTTTAACATATTTTAAATAAATTGCCAAGAAATGGCTTTTGTATTCTATAATATAAAATTCTAGTTTAATATTCAAAATTTTAAGTATAAATTACTAGTTTAAACTCTAATCTACAAGTATGTTTTAAAATTTAGAATTTTAAATATATTGATATAAAAGTATGCAATTAATTTTATATAAAATTATAATTGATTTTATAGGTATAGTATGATATAATTAAAGTAAAATAATTTTAAGGACGGTAATTAAATGTTTAAAAAATTTTTACTTATGTGTAATGCTATTTTACTTGCTTCAAGTCAATTTTTGTGTTCGGCAAAAGCAATAGATGTCGAGAATATGGATATAGAATCCAAAATTGGTCAAATGATGTGTTTGGATTTTAGATTTTGGGGTAGCAAAGATTGTGATACTTCCTCTGAAAAAGGTAAAACATTTGGTTCTTTAAAGCCGGTTACTGAAATTAACGATGAAATTAAAGAGATTATATCCAAATATCATATTGGAAGTGTGATACTTTTTTCTCAGAATTTTCAAAGTAAAGAACAGTCTAAAAAATTAATAGAAGATCTCCAAAAGGCATCTAAAGATGCCGGGAATCCTCCGCTGTTAATTTGTGTTGATCAAGAAGGAGGAATAGTTGAAAGATTTTCTTTTGGAAGAGACAGGCTTAAAAACAATGCTGAAATCAGCACACCTGAAGAAGCTTTTGAGAAGGGTAAAATTATAGGAGATGAACTTGCCGAACTAGGTATAAACTGTAACTTTGCACCTGTTGTTGATGTTAATAGTAATCCTAAAAATCCTGTTATTAATGTACGTTCATTTGGAAGTAATCCTGAAATTGTATCTAAGCATGGATTAGATTTTATGAAAGGGCTACAATCTAAGGGTATAATTGCAACTGCAAAACATTTTCCCGGACATGGAGATACAAGTGTAGATTCACATTTAGAATTACCAATAGTGAACAAATCTTTAGAAGATCTTGAGTCACTTGAATTGAAACCGTTTAAAACTTTAATTGATTCAGGTGTGGAAATGGTTATGGCCGCACATATAGGACTTCCTAAAATTGAAAAAGGCACTTTAATTTCTAAAAAAGACGGCAGAAGAATTCCTATTCCGGCAACATTATCGAGATGCGTTTTAAAAGGATTGTTAAGAGATAAATTAAACTTCAAAGGAGTTATTGTAACTGATGCAATGAACATGAAGGCTGTTTCTGAAAACGTGGGGACAACAGAGGCTACAAAATTAGCAATAAAATCCGGTGCAGATATAATTTGTATGCCTGTATCTTTAAGAAACGTAAATGATATATCAAAACTTGATGAATTATATCAAGCTTTAAAAATTGCAGTTACTGAAGGAGAAATTTCTCTGGAACAAATAAATTCCTCTGTTAATCGCATTTTAAATTTAAAAGCAAAAAAATAGCTACTACACAAGATATTAGAAAATTCACTTTCTATAACTAAACAGAATGAATTTAAGAAGACCTTTTTCAATTGGTTTATACAGGTTGTTTCCTTGTTGTTAATGGGTATAAAAACTCTGATGAAAAAATTTTAAATCAGAATTTATTCTCTGTACTCTATATTGTTTCACCGCACAAACAAAAAAGATATAATCGGAACTGTAACAGCATTATTACTCGAATTGAACAGAGTATCATAAAAAAATATAATAAATAATTATATTTCAACTTATGAATTAATAAAAAACAGCGAATTAGTTAAGAACAGATACAATATTTAAATCAATTGACTTTTTAAATTAATATTTAAAAAATCAAGGTAGAAACTTTTGTGAATAATACAACTATTGAATAATTTTGTGTAAATGAAAATAGCCTCCAAATAATAGGAGGCTATAAATCATTAAAGCAAGAATTCTATTATTTAAATTCATACTTATATATCTTTTCATATCCAAAAGAAGTTTTTACCAGTTTTTCATCTGTAACGAATCCGGCTTTTAAAACTGAATTTCTAGAAGCTAAATTATCCGGTTTGCTAGTTGAAATCAACTGATTATACTTATAAAGTCCAGAGGTTTTTAATTTTTGTAAAAGTGATACTACTGTTTTAGCGCAAAATGTTTCCAGCCCCTTACCGGCAAATTTTTTATCTATAACAAAACCAATTTCCGGTTTAGCCTTACTACACTTCAAAGGACCTACTCCAATAAATCCTGTGGGCTCTCCTTCTTTTAATAAAACAAATGCCATTGAATTCGGAACATCGGGATCCCACATTCTAGACAAACGTCCATTAAAAGATTTCTTTGCCCCTTCTTTCGTACTCAAATGCCCATTGCAATAATATTTCATATAATCCGCATTTTCGGAATTTGAGTGAAGATCTACATAAAAATCTTCATACTTGGAAGTCATGGGAACAAGTTCTTTTTTTTCATCCTCGGATATTAATAAAGAGTGCAACTCTTTCGACTCCATTTTTAATTTAGTGGCCAATTTGCAAGTACTTTCGGGTGTAGCTGCAAATACATTTGCACAAAAGAATAAAACACTTAAGATTAACGCAATTGATGATTTAAGTTTATAAGATACAAAAACACTTCTTTCAAACGAACTTATAATTAGTTAAGATTAAATACCTTTAAATAATTTATAAAATATGATTTTTTGTTAAAATCACAAACAAATCACACTCTCATAATAAGCACTAAATAATCCGCAATCTTTACTACATAAATAAATTAAGGTGCATCTGTAAGTGTCCAAGTTATATCCGCAGAATATTCTCCGGCTAAAATATCCTGTGGATTAATAACCAACAATATGCCTTTATCTTCAGACCAATTAATAATTGTATCATTCGGTAATGAAACTGAATTTCCCGAGTAAATTTTAGTCAATTCGTCGCCAAGAACAAATGTATTGTTTTTTTCATCAATAAAAACAAGTGCATCTTTTAAAATATGATTATCAACCGAAGAAAACGGACTTTTAACGGAAGCATATAGATTCCAGTCTGAACTTGATGACCTGGAATCCGAAATTTCTATTGACCAATCTGATTTTTGTCTTTTAACGGTAGTTTTAACTGTCGGAATAACTGTACTTTTAAATTCAAGTGTACTTGGAACTGTTTTGAATTTAAGTGTCCCTTCATGAACAACTACTAAAGTCTCGCTCCTATTTTTAAAATTATCATTAACAGTTACTTTGACAGATGTTCCGGATTCAATAGCATTTTCCAATGATAACGAGAAATAACCGGAGGAATCTGAACTTCCAGTTATGCTATTCGTTACCGAAGAAATTGAAAACTCTGCTTTTATATTTGAAAAAGAATTGGTTTTTCCTGAAATACTTAAAGTAACATCTGAAATTTCATTGGTTTTTAAAGAAAGTTGACCCATTGAAAGAACTCTGACATTTTGCAAATTAAATGTTTCCAAACTTGGAGGAGTTTCGGTATCAGACGAGGTAATATTAGTTGTAACTGATGTTGTAGATGAGGTGGAAGCAGAAGCATCTATTTTCACATTACTTTCATCAGGTTTAGTCCAAATATATAAAGGCATATCAGACAAAGTTCCGGCATCAGGGAAATCTTTTGCTGAAAGCCAATAATTCACAACTTGAGAACTTATACTTATACTTCCAGTACCTGAAGTTTGTCGGATTAAATTACCGTTTTTATTGTAAAGCACTACACTTTTTGGATTTTCAAATGTAACTGTTCCTGATCCTGCCATCTGAATAAGCGGAGCAGATGAAGTTAAAGTATTAGCTATATATAAACTTGCACTGTCTGATACAGTAAAATTTCCATTACACCTAATTGTACCGACTCCTGACTTTACGGCTGTTTGTGTTACTTTAAGATTTGCATTTTTGTCAATTAAAAAAGATTTTGCAAGTTGAGAAGATCCTGTATCGTAGAACATCCCCCTTGGAGTATTCACAGTAACATTAGCACCGCTCCCTATGATTATCTCCAGACTGTAATCGCAATAAAATGTTTCCCTTGATTCTGAAGTAATGCTAACGTCTGCATTTTCTAAAATTTTAAAATAAGGATTTGAATAAGTAAACCAGAATACGGCATTACCTGTACTTGTGTGGTGTATTGTCGTTTTTCCTCCTATTTCAACTCTGTTTGCTTCCGCAAGTTCATTTGAAGGAGAAGCATACCCCGATGAATTCTTAATTGTAATATTTGAATCAATATATCTTACAGTTCCTTGGCGATTATAACTTATCTGCGGTCCTACATAATTAACATTCTTATATGTTAAAGTAACAACTTTTGTAGAGCTTGCCGCTTCGACAGCTACAATTCCGTAATAATTTTTGCCAACTATATCCATGTTGCATAAAGTAACATTTGTCGCAGAAGTTGCAGAGGAAATATATATAGAATCAGTAATAGAAGCAGAATTCATATCTGTTAAATTATGCCTTACAGTCACACCTTGTTCGTTTGTATAAGTCCCGTTTATAGTTAAATCTGTTTTAGTAGTCGGAAAATTAATTCTTGCAGTCATTTCTATATCTGCATTTAAGTAAATTGTATTATAATTATTATTTCCGGTAATTGCAGATGCAAGTTCACTGTAATTGTTTACAACTACACTTATCTCTTCAAGATTTGTGTCTGCTGCAGACACTTTTTCCAAACTCGAATTCAAATTTTTACCAACAAAAAAATATAAAAATAAAAAAGTAGTAAAAATTATACTTAAAACCTTATATTTCAAGAGAAAACCTCCTGTGCCAAATTAAAAATAAAAATCAAGAATCCTAACTCAATTCGAATTCCTGATTTTAAATCTTTAAAATTTAATCTTTTTTGCTTTTACAAAAACATTCACATTTACATCTACAACCGATAATAAATGACAAAAATGCCACTAAAATTAAAACTAAAACCGCTAAAATAATATAAATCCATTTTGGAATGAAACTAATAATGTCAACCGCATCTTTGTTTGTGTTATTTGCTTCCTCAGAAGTTATTCTAAAGTCTTGATCCCACTCCCAAAAATATTCTTCATTTTGAGCCACCACATGAATTCTATATTCCCCTGCTTCAAATTTATGATTTTGCCAATCAATCATAAAATCGAAATTCGAGTTTGGAGCCATTTTTATATTTTCTTTTTCTGTAAACTTATAAATTTCTGGATTTCCTTTTTTGTAAACAGTCCCCGAAATTTTTAAATTTGGAATTATAACAGGAGTGTCATTTTGAAGATTTACAGCAAGGTTGGTATGATAGTTTGCAAGTGTAGGCTTTATATATTTTAAATTCATATTTGCTTTTACTTTGCTGTCATTTTCCGAAAGCATAACTCCCACAACATACTGATATTCATTTTCTATCTGAGTGAATGTTTGATTTTCCTCCGAAGATTCAGGACTATCGTCTGCTTTTGTAAAAACAAGTCCACCTAAAATAATTCCTTCATAAGATTCCGTTGGCATATTAAGCAGTGCAGTTGCTGTTACAAATCCTCCTGCCGGAACTGTATATTCACTTTTATCTAATTTAAGAATATCCGAAAGCGGATATTTTAAACTTTCATCATAATTTGTAAGGTTAGTGTAACTTATGAATCCATTTCTGCAAGTTGTCGCAGGAGTTACAATGGCCTTTACTTTAATTTCATGTTTTTTGTTATTAAAAATTTTTACCTTTAATTCTTGCGAATTTGAAGGCTCAACTTTTAAATTAAAATAGATAAGATTTTTATTAATTTGATTCTCAGGAATTATAGAAGAAACCGAAAAATAAACTCCTTCATTTGCAAATATAGAAGCTGCCGATAAAGTATATAGAAAAATAAACATAAAAGCCATTTTTTAACCATTTGGTCTCCTCCGAATATTTAATTTTAAATAGGAGCGTCAGCTAAAGTCCATGTAATAGTAGAAGTGTGAGTCTTAGCTGTTGCACTTCCTGCTGGAACAGTTAAAGTAACATTGTCGTTAGATGTAGCGGTAGTTTCAGTTGGGTACCATCTGTCTACCCATGTTCCCAGTCCTGAATTTTCAGCAGCTGATATAACAGTTGCTTCGGCATTATCTGTTGTTAGAATTACCGGATTTGACGGAATAGGTTTAGTTGCCGATGTATTTGAAGAAAGAGCATATCCACCTGAAAAAGTAATTGTAGAGCCTTTAAGACTTTCATTTGTTCCGTCACTGAAAGCGGTTGCTTTTGCAATTACATTCCATCCCGCTCCTGTTCCTTTAATATCGGTTACTTGAACAAAAGGTTTAAGTTCGCTGGCATTATATACTTTTTGTGAACCGGATATAGTTTGACTTCCAAAAGTAATATTTGGAACATAATCAATGCTAAGAGGTCCTGCTTCTCCTGTTCCTTGACCCGGTGGGTCGAGTGGTTTACTTGGATCGTCAGGATCTACAGGGTTTGTTACATCTGTTCCCGGAGTGAATGTCACCGTTGCATTTGATGTAACAGTTGAAACTGTGGCTGCAAACACCGGAAAATAAAAACAAAATGACAAAAAACTAAAAATACATAAAAATACTGTTATATATCTTTTTTTCATGGTAAATTTTTACCTCCATATTATTTTTTATCCATTCAATAATGGGCTTAATTTATAATATAAAAACTTACCGCTTTTTGAGATTATTCTAATTAATAATTAATCACACTTATCTGTGATTTCACTTGATATAACAAAAAAAATTATTTATAAAACTTAAAAATCTCCTTTTTTCAGAGAGTTTATAGGATATATGAAATATCGACGTATACATAAAAAATATTAACGTCAAATAAATAAAATTTCATTATCTACGTAATTTATATATCAAATGGAGAAATTTATAAAATTAGGGCTTAAGCTATTTAAAATAAATTCCAAATAAATTATAATAATTAAGTATAATAATCTAGTTTTTGATGTCATAAATCTGCTTAAATTACCAATTTAAATTAGTAATTAAAAAATTATAGTTATATTTAATTATTTTTAAATCAAAAATAGATTATATACTTAAAATATAAAAGTTTTATCACAATTTCTTAAGAAAGAAGAGGTATACATATGAAAAAAATTATTTCATGTTTTCTATCGATTTTGTTCATGGTTATTTCTGTTTTTCCGATGACAAAAGTAAGTGCCATAGACTATCAAGCACATGTCGCAATATTATGCCCAAACAAAGAAGAAGCTTTAAATTACGCATATAGATTGTGTGAACATGAAGCTATAATAGGGCACCCAATGGATGTTAAGTTTACATCTAAAGTTAATACTGAAAATTTTTCAACTGTAATACATGCCACCGATATTGATACAAATTATCACATTAAATTTCATATCATCCCAGATGGCGGTGACGTATCGAATTTAGATAGCATTATCAAAAAATGTAGCGCGGTAATTATTCTTTATGATATTTCCGATCCATCTTTAGACCATATTGTAGAAAGTAAAACATTTTTTGAAAAAGATTTAAAAAAACTAAAGGATATTCATTCTCCACTTACTTACTATATCAATCACCTACAAGGAAATTGGTTTCACAGAAATTGGTGGCACAATTCCATAAATTTCGTTACCTATGGAAAATCTCGTTTGGATATAGAAACTTACAATAGAAGGCGGGAGCAGTTAAACGATTTTACCTGTGCGCTTGAAAAGTTTTTCCATGTAGATAATAAATGGGGACGCGGGCATCCCGACATAACAGGTGAAAAAAGTGTAACTTCAACACTACAATGGATTTCAGGTGAAGCATACAGGAGCATTGGTGAAGGAACGGTAAGTGGTAAAATGGACGAACATATTAAAGATCCTAAAAAAAATATATGTATCGCCGCAGGAGGAGTCGTCGGAGGACTTATATTACTCTCAGTTGGAACTGCTTTAGCATACAAGGTGTTAAAGCAAAATTTTGAGAAATGCTGTTAATTCGCAATTCTATGAAGAATGCGAGCAAAAATGTGTAAACTCCTAGTACAAATCCTAACGATTGGGAAAAATTAAAAAATAGGAACAGTTATAAGCATAAAAACACAAATTAGACAGTAAAAAGGCACTACATATGGCAACACACATAGAGACGATGTTATATCTAAAGGAAAAATAATTAGAGGATTTCGATACTGAAATCATATACATTAAAAAATATAAGAAGGTGTGGATTGTTTGCGTAAAATTAAATGCAATGAATTAAAAGAAATTTTTAAAAAATTCAAATTTGATACCAACTGTCATAGCAACAATATAGGCAAAAAGTTTATTGAAATTTACCATTTTCACGAGTGGGATCATGGGTATGATTCCATTAATTACTGTATTAATTCAGATGGAAGCATCCGAGATACTTTTGAAAGCACAAGAAGACAATTTTATTCAGATATGAAAGAAATGATTAATTTTTTGTGTGATTATATTAATTATAATAATATAACTGATTTAATTTCTGCCCCGCTTTTTTCAAATCCTTGGATTTCTTGTGAATCATATAGTGAGGTAAAAGATATTTGCTCGGAAATTGTTTTATTTTTGAAAAAAAATCAAATCAGAAAAAACTCAAAAAATGGTGTAAAATTTGAAGTATCCGGAAATATAGGAAATTTAGAAATGCTAATTGAAGGTGCTTTTCGTGGAGTTTCAAACGCATATTTGTTATTCCAAGAACATGATATCGTTATAGAGCCTTCACATCATTTTAATTTTATTTTTTATCCAAACGATTTTGAAAAAGAAAAGAAAATTATTACTGACCTTTTAAAAAAATATTCCAACTTGCGATATTATGAAGATATAATAAAATAAATTGAAAAAGATTATTTATATTATGAAGTTAAAAAACAATACTACTATTGAATTATACACTACTTTTTAGATTTAATTCAGAAAATAAAGTTTAGGTAATAGATTTTGTTACCACAGCTAAAAGTGGTATAGCCACAAATATATTCCTTATTCTTTATATTGGCAGAGTAGTCCAAACAGCCACCGTTGAAAGTTGATTGTATTAAAGCACTATTCATAATAACCACTAGCAAAACAAGCGAAAAAATTGATACCTGTTGTTCCACACCTGTTTAGAGCTATATCTACACTAATCATTTAAGATTACACTCACAAAAAAATCAACTTAGAACATAAGATGATATTTTGAATGTTTTCAGCTTTTAAAAGGTGGGTATTTTACACCATAAATGGCACAAAAAATTTTGAAATCCGTATGAGTAACCATATTATAAAATCTCAAAGCCTATGCGTACAAGCAAAAATAACTTCTAAACCTATTCAGTTTAATCAAGATATAGAGTAAAAGACTAGAATAAAAAGTTTTATTTATAATCTAAAAGAGTAGTTATCATCTTGATTTTTCAGAATAAAAAAACCATTAGTCATAAAACAGTGAATCACAAATCATTATATAATATAATTATTGCATAATAAACCTATGAGGCGATTGTCATTAATATACAGCTATCATTTGAAAATTCGGTGGATCATTTGTGCAAAAACACTAATAGTAATGTTGCTTATTTTCCAAACAAAAAGTACAAAAATAATACCCAAAATTTAGAATTTACTAGTCATGGAAAGAGAAAAGCTCAAGCTGCGGATTCAGTCAAAACTCTAGAAGAAATAGAGAAAATCAAGTCTTATTTTATAAATAGAAAAGAGTACAGAAATTATTGTCTTTTCATAATTGGAATTACAACTGGCTATCGTTGCGGAGATCTATTAAATTTGAAATTTTCTAACTTTTTCAATGAAGATTATTCATGGAAACAAGAAATTGATATCATAGAGCAAAAAGCAAAGAAACGTAGAAAAATGCCTATAACTGAGAGTATTAAAAAGGCTGTAAACCTTTATATAAACCAAATAAAGTATTTTGAATCTGATGAGTATGTTTTTAAAAGTCAAAAAGGAGAAAACAAGCCAATAGGAATTTCTCCAGCAAGAGCTATATTTAATAAAATGGCTAAGGACTTAGATCTGCCATATCATTGTTCAACTCATTTTTTGAGAAAAACTTTTGCTTACTGGTTTTTACAAATACATAAAAATGATATGACCGCACTTGCTACACTTCAAGACATGCTGAATCATAGCTCTGAAAGAATGACACTTAAATACTGCGGTATCGAAAAAGAGCGAAAAGATAAAATGATTAAAAACTTTGAAAATTTATGGTAAATTTATAAATAGTAAAATAGTTTGTTATTCAAAAGTAAAGGGTAACGACGGTATAAAATTTATAGTACAGTTGACTTAAATAAAATGCGAATAATGCTGCTAAGGAAAAACTATATAATGATTTGTATATAATTTAATAGGGCAAAATATTCGAGATTAAATAAACAAAAATAAATCCGCCAAAATATTATCGGCGGATAATTTATTTAAAATTAAACTATAGACTTTTTCTTTTTATTGTAAACGATTATTCCCAGCATTGATAATACACTTGCTGCGAATAAGGAATACCATACGAGAATATTACTTGTGTCTCCAGTTTTAGGATTGTTTGAATTTTCGTAAATTTTTTCGGTTTCATTGACCTCAAAATTTGTGCTGACTTCGCCATCTGTGTAAACAAAAGTAATTTTATGTTCACCCTCGGAAAGCGTTTTAAGATACTCATTTTTTAAAGTTACGATTGTTGAACCGTAAGCAACTGTATAATTTTCTTTATCAACCCACTCATCATCGACTTTAATACCAACAAATTTTGATAAATCTCCGTCGACACGGAAAGTCAATGTTTTGTCGGTGTTCTGAACCCAAGAACTGTTTGCTACTTCAATTACTTTATAGTCAGAGATGGCGGTTACAGCAGGTATAGTAATCGTTTTAATGGTAGGGATGTACATGGAACCGCCGACGAAAGGTGCCGATACTTTTTGCCCGTTCACGGTAACGACGGTTTTGTCGCTGAAGGAATATCCGTCTTTAGGTTTCAGCATAATGGAATACACATAGCTCTTTCCGCTTTCAAATTTAGTTATGGTTGGCAAAGAACCGTGTGAGCCGTTATCCGAATACCATGCGGCAACAGGATTGTTGTTTTCAAATTGCTGCCAGCATTCATATTCAATTTCATATTTATCTGTATCAGTTTCTGAAACCTGTGCCGTTACTTGTGGCATATCACCCAGCTGATAATCAAATTTCGCATTTTCAACATTGGCTTCAGTTATAGTACTTGTCGCCTGACTATTTTTCTGCACATTCAGGTCATAGGTATAATTATGTTTCTGATATTCGTGCATATCAAGAAGTTCAGTGAAAGTACCGGTTGCATCCGAGTGCTCATTGAAATATTGCTTTGCCTGTTCTAAATCTGTTATAAAATCAATGGTGTCACCGGATGTAGGAATGAATTTGTAAAAAGTTGCAGTCTCAAAATGGTCAAGGATTACTTGATTATTCAAATTTTCTCTTGTAACCGTTCCATTGGCTTTGTACGGTGTTTCAATTTCGGTCTGAAGATTTGCAAGCTTTCCTTGCAACGTGCCTACGCCACCTTCCAGAAACTCCTCACTGCTTTTACTTACTTCTGTGGTTTCAACCACCGTGCCAGTTGAATCCTTAACGGAAACATTGGCGGTTACATTGACTTGTGTGTGATATGTGTGCTTGTTGTCCTTAGAATATGTTACTCCTTGCGGAAGAAAATCCAGCTCAGCTGCAAAAGTCGGAATAGACACAAACGAAAGTACCATGCAAAGTGCAAAGAACATTGTTATAAATTTTCTTGATAATCTGGTTTTCATAATTTTCTCTCCTTTTTATTTAAGATTTTGTGTATTTTGATTATAAATAATCATATATCAAAAATAAAAAATATACAAGTAAATTAGTATTAAAACTTATAAAACTTTCTATAGAGTAATTAAATATATATTAGTCTTATAAAAACAAAAAATGAATCCGCCGATGACATTATCGGCGGAAAATTTATTTAAAATTAAGCTATAGATTTTTTATTCTTGGTTATTCCAAGCACTGATAGTGCACTTATTGCAAATAAAGAAGTCCATAAAAATACATTGCTATTATCTCCGGTTTTAGGATTATCTGTTTCACTATTATTAACTTGTTCTGTTTTTTCTTCAACATTTGTTGCTACAATTCCATATTGACTTAAATGTGATGTTTCAAATACTATGTATCCATCTTCTATTGTTGCAGGTATTGTTTCTTTTA
>CAKVEA010000008.1 GCA_934728355.1 uncultured Eubacteriales bacterium | reverse complement strand
CAAGAAATTGAGCAAGGACAATTTTTCACACCGTACAGTCTTGTAAATTGGATAATGGATTGCTTAAAACCTAAACAAAGTGACTTAATAGCAGATCTAACCTGCGGGCATGGGGCATTTATAAACAGTGCCCCTAACGAAATAAACTTTTATGGTTGCGAACTAGATTATAATTCTTATTTAGTGGCAAAATATCTTTATCCGGAAGCAAAATTAGTCAATTGTGATATTAGAGAATATAGTCCACAATCAACATTTGATTATGTTATAGGCAACCCGCCCTATGGCTTAAAATGGTTTAAAAACAATATAAATTATTCAAGCGAATTGTATTATTGCATAAAAGCTTATGAACTTTTAAAGCCTTGCGGAATACTAGCGATAATCGTTCCCCATTCCTTTTGCAATGACGAATTTTCAAATAAGTCTGATATAGAAGCGTTAAACGAAAAATTTAATTATGTGGTACAAATTGCTCTTGATAAAAATAGCTTTAAACACTTAGGAGTAGAAAATTATAAAACAAAGCTTCTAATACTTCAAAAAAAGTCAGAGCATACGGAAAATATTGAATTTAAAAATCAAGTCTTAAACTTAAGCAATTCAAATTTAATTTATAGTAAGTACATACGCCCATTAGTAGCTCAAAAGGACAAATTAAAGCAAAAATTACTTCTTGAAAATATCAAAAGTGGTGATTATGATTTTCAATATAAAGTTAGAAAATTAATGTATGACATAAAGAATAACCCTAAAACTAAAAAATACTTAGCTGATTGCCAAGAGTATATAGACAGATTTAAAAATCAGAAACAACCTACATATATGAATTATGAAGAATGGGAAAAAACAAAAGTCACTTCTAAAGGCGTTCTAGAAAAATTAAAATATACTCTACAACTTCAACATCCTCAACGTAAAAAAGAAAATGGGTTAATAAAAGATAAGTATAATTTAAAGCTTAAGGATTTAAAAATACCCATATATAAAGCAGTAGCAGAGGAATATTACCCGTTTGAAGATACTAAGTATAAAAAATTGATAGACAAAAAAATAAAACAATATCATATACAATCCAAAAAATTTAAGGACATGAAAATTGACCCTAAAATAGAAAGTTGGCTTAAAAATTTTGAATTAAAAAGTGATAGTGAAACAATAAAGCTCAACTCTCTACAATTACACGATACAAATTTATTTTTACAAAAACCATATGCGTTTGTGCAATGGGAACAAGGCTCAGGAAAAACAATAACAGGAATAACTCAAGCCGAATACCGACTAAAACATAATAATGTAAGAAATATATTTATTGTAAGCACGGCAATAGCTATAAAAACCAACTGGAATGACGTCTTAAAAGCTTATGACAAAGACTTCTGCAACATTGAAAAATTAAGCGATATAAACAACATAAAAAAAGGTCAATATGTAACAATCACTTTAAATATGATGTGCAAATACCATCGACAAATTAAAAAGTACATAAAAATGCAATCTCAAAAAGTGATGTTAATCTTTGACGAATCAGATAATATAAGTCAAACTAATTCTAAACGAACCAAAGCGGTATTAAATGCGTTTAGAAGAGTAAAATATAAACTGCTTATGACTGGCACAAGCACACGGAATAACGTATTAGAGATTATTCCTCAAATAGAGCTCTTATACAATAATTCTTATAACATGATTAGCACTAACGACTACATTTATAAACGTGATAAACAAAATTTAGAGGAATTATTAGAGCAAGTCAACGAGTATAAAAACAAACCTATTCCAGCATATAATAAGGGCTATAAATTGTTTAAAGAATCACACATTCCAGAAAAAATCACTGTCTTTGGATTGGAAAAACTAAATCAAGATATTTATAACTTAGAAGATTTAAAAGCCTTGAGAGATAAAACCATAATAACAAGGACTTTTGAAGAAGTGACAGGGAAAAAATTATATGAAATTAAACATGTTTCATGTATTATGAATGAAGCTGAAAAATCACTTTACACGAAAGCAATAGAAAAATTTTATGAAATGGAATACTTGTTTTCCAAAACCGGAAATAGCAGAAAAGATGCAATGCTTAAAATTTTAAAACAGTTAATTCTAATGCTCAAAATATGTGCATCGTCTCAAATATTCAAAGAGTACGAATCATCAGAATTGCCCGAAAAATTTAAAAAAGTAATAAAGTTAGTGGATAAATTCAAAGATCAGCGAGTTGCAATAGGTGTAAGACATATTGAAGTTGCAAACGAATACTACAAAGAAATAAAGAAGCGATTTCCGAATAGACAAGTATTTTTAATTACAGGTGATAAAACTTCACTTGAACAAAGAAAAAGCATAGTAAATGAATTAAAAGCCACAAAAAATGGCATTTTGATAAGTACCCAACAATCATTGTCAGCATCAATGAATATTGACTTTGTAGATAAATGTATTATTGCAGAACTTCATTGGAATAATGCTGGAATGAGCCAATATTATTTTAGATTTATAAGATACACCTCTACACGATTTAAGGAAGTTTATTTTGTAACGTATAAAAATAGTATTGAAACAAATTTACTAAAAATGATACTTACCAAAGATAAATTAAACTTGATTATGAAAAACAAAGAACTCGCAGATCAAGAAATAGAAGAAAAATTCGGAATTGATAGTGATGTACTTAAAAATCTTATGTACAAAGAGCAAACAGACGATGGTGTAAAAATACGTTGGGGTAAACAAAAAGTAAGTTAATAAAGCATAACAGTTTTTGAATAATTTAAAAAATGTGCTACAATAAAGTGTGATTTAAAAAAGGAAGGTAAAATAAAATGAGTGAAACAAAACAAGAAATGTATTTGGAAAACGAAATGGCAATTAGTGAAAAACGTTATGAACAAGGTTTTAAAGAAGGCAAAGAACAAGGGTTTAAAAAAGGTGTAAGCCAAGGATTTAAAGAAGGCTTTAAAGAAGGTAAAGAACAAGGATATAAAGAGTGCCAAAGGGTAACAGCTAAAAATCTTATGTGTGTTTATATACCTTTAGACAAAATCTCAGATGCAACAGGGCTATCTATTAATGAAATAAGAAACCTGTAATCTAATTAAGTTCAAGGGGCACATATTTATAAATTTGTGTCCTCTTTTTTATAATTCAATCATTGAATTAATACTACAAATAAACAAAAAAACAATTTTCAAATAGATGAGTGTTTAATTACTGGGGATAAAACTACTTCACTCGAACATAGAAAAAACAGAATATGGTGTAATAATACGTTGGATAGAACAAAAAATAAGTTAATGAAAATAAGTAAAAACTTGTGTTAAAAGTAGCAAAATATAATAGTGGCTTGCTCGATTCACTAGTAATTTAATTTACTTATAATTTGAAAGAAGTCACACATAAAATATACTTTTGAATAATTTAAAAGATGTGATATAATATAATATAATACATAAAAGGAAGGTAACTAGAATGAGCGAAGCAAAACGTGAATTGTTAAGCAAAACAAATGATAAAGTTTTCAAAGAAATTTTTACCCGAAATAAAAGTTGTATGGCTGATTTTTTGAAGTGTATTTTAAATATTTCAGATGAAGAATTTGAAGATTTAGAGTTTTTAGATACCCACACAAGAAAAGGTTCAGCACTTGACGGAGAGTACATTTTGGATATAAAAGTCAAAACGAAATCTCATGTAATTGATGTTGAAATGCAAGTTAAACGTTCTCCTATTATGGAACAGAGAATTATTGTGTACTTAGCTAACATGGTTAAAGACCAAAGTTGTGAGGGATTTAAGTATAAAGATATTAAAAAGAGTGTAAGTATAATAATTGCCGCAGAGCATAACTTAACTAATGATAACAGATATTTTCATAAGTACAATATGCGTGATGAGAAAGATAATTCTAAGTTTACAGACCTTTTAGAGATTAACTTGCTTGAACTCAAGAAATTACCTAGATCCGATGACGGAACCAACCTTTGGGATTGGCTTCGATTCATAAAGACCAACAATGAGGAGGAGATGAAAATGCTTGCACATGAAAACCCTGAAATTGAAAAAGCATACGATGCACTCCAAGACTTGAGTAATGATGAAGCTATAAGGCATGAAGCACAACAACGAGAAATGTATTTACAAAACGAAATGGCAATTAATGAAGAACGTTATGAACAAGGTATTAAAGAAGGTAAAGAGCAAGGTATTAAAGAAGGTAAAATTGAAATAGCCAAAAAACTTTTAAGCATTAATTTACCTTTAGAACAAATCTCAATCGCAACAGAATTATCTATTGATGAAATAAAAAAGCTGAAATATAATTAAACGTGGAAGGAACCCATATTTATAAATGGTGTTCCTACTTTTTTATAATTCAGTCAATAAATCTTATGATTGGTTCACTAAAAAAACCTTTGTACCATATATACCACGCATAGCAAAGCAGTCTTGAATTAAAATTTTTAAAATCCCCATTTCTGGCACAAATTTGCCTTGAACTGTTTACATATACATATTTTGGAGGATATTTTTTAAAGAATAAGTTTCTTGCTTTACCCTCTAAAAACTGGATTTTTAAATACATGATACTTATTCCTCCCGGTTTTAAATTTTCTACACTCTTTTTTACAAATTCCAAAGCAAATCTATAAGGTGGGTTCGTGATAAAACAATCCGCTTTTTCATGACTTTTTAAAAAGTCTATTCCCGACTTTCCGTACCCATGATCATACAAATCTGATGAAATAACATTGTAACCATGTTTTTTGAGTTCTTCTGAAATATGACCTTGTCCACAAGCGGGTTCAATTATTGTTTTAGGCAAGACTAAATTGTCTTTTTTGATCCTTTTAAGGAATAAATTTACAGAGTGAGGATCTGTGGCATAAAAGTCATGTTTTTCTCGTTTGTTATTTTTATTGTACCAAGCTCCATTTAATACACGTTTTAGTCTAGAATTTTCGATTAAATTTTTAATTTCCAAAATCTCCTTTCAAAAAAGCTGATAACTTTGAATTATCAGCTTTAATTTTTTGTGATTTTTACTTTTTCAAGCGGAACAATAATAAGAGAATTGATGTTTAAGTCCTTTAATTCTGCTTGATAATAAAATTTTCCATTAGATTTTTTTCTTAAAATACATCCCGACAGAATGTAATCATTCACACTATTACCAGACATATTTAATTGCTGATTATCATAATAAACTATTTTTCCTATCATGGATTTTACTTGTTTTAGTTCCACGTTATCACCTCTTAATTTAAAAACACTTGCTGGGAATTTTACTTCGCCAGTCTGAAAAGGAATCGATAGCTTCTTTGTATTCATCTTTAAGCTCGGCAAAATTCATGGTTTCACCGCAAAAGTCAAGAAGAACGACGCCTGTATCACCCCTCCTATTTAGAGCAACGTCAAGTCCAACAGTTTTCAAATTATCATGCTTTTTAACGCACCACATTAGCATTAATTTGTTGCAGTTTTGCTCAAGTTCGCCTGAGTCTCTGAGCTCCGATGATGTTGGTCTGGTGTTTTCATTTGATACACGGTTAAGCTGTGATAAACACAAAATAGGAACGTTTAAATCAGTAGCTAATTTCTTGAGTTCTCGGCTTATTGCTCCAATTTCTTGATTCCTGTTATCGTGTTTTAAATTTGACTTCATCAGTTGAAGATAATCTATAATTATCAGCCCCAAATCTTTAATCATACGGCAATTCAGACGGATATCTTGAACTGTTATACCAGAGGAATCATTTACGATCATGTTGTTGGAGCTATTTTCGAGGGTGCTTCTAAGCTTTTCAATCTCGTTAAAAGACAGCGAATTATCAATCAATTTGTTCATAGAAATACCAGATTTTTTGGATAAAATTCTTTCGCAAAGTTCTTCACCGAGCATTTCTTGGCTGTAAAACATCACTTTTTTGCCAGTCTCAGCAACATTTTGTGCGATAGAAAGCGCAAAAGCAGTTTTTCCAACTTTGGGTCTTGAGGCAAGAATTATTAAATTTCCACCAGACATACCTTTTAGTAGACTATCTATTTTAGGGTAGCCCGTGTCGCATCTATTCTCGATTTTTTCAATTTTCCCTGAATAATAATCAAGTAAATTTTCTGAAATTTCATTTAAATCACGCATTTTTTTGCACCCAATAGGTGATATAATCCCTGAAAGTTTCTCAATTAAAATTTCTGATTGCTCTAGGATCGTTTCGCTCTCGAAGCCGTCAGATAACACACTCAAAAGGTTTTGTTCCACGCTCCTTGCAATTGCCGATTTATGCACAATATCAGCATAATACTCAATATTGCTTAAGCTGGGAATAGTTTGACAGCATGTAATTAATATTTTACTGAGTTCGTTTTGTTCATAAGGAATATCACTTGAAGCTGATAGTGCATTCAAAACGGTTATGTAATCGACAGCCTTTCCAGAATTTGCTACGTTTAAAATAGTTTTGTAAATTGCCCGCAAATCATCGCAGTAAAAGTCAGTAATTCTTACTTTGTCTACAATTCTTGAAAGTGTTTTACTGTCTATGAGTATCCCACCAATTATCGACATTTCAGCTTGCCTTATTAGTTCTGTATTATTTCTCATTTTTTATCCCTACTTTTTTAAATGCTATATCTTTAATTCTCTTAATAATAAAATCAACACAAGGAATAGCTATGCTATTTCCTAGTGCCTTATATCTTGAGTTATCACATTTTAATTTGTTATACCATTTAAGCAATTGATTCTTTGAAATATCTTTTAAGAAAGTTTTATTTCTTAATATTTTGTCATTTTTATACACTTCAAACCAAAAACAATATTCTTCATCAGACATATATTCTTTTGTTTCTAAGCAAGTCCAATCATCTGGAAATCCTTGTAATCTTTCACATTCGAGAGGTGTTAGCTTTCTTATAACATCATCTCTTATTGATAAATTTTCACCAGAACTTTTAAGGCTTACAGATGTACCGTTCTCTAAATATGTATTGTAGGAACTTTTTATCCAAGTATGATTTATAGCTATTCTAGGAGCGTTAGAATTAGCATAAATAGTAGGACAAGGATCGCCATATTTGGGATTGCTGTGATTATTTAAATATGTGCAGAAAGATGTATCAAATGGCAAGATAGAAAATATATTGTTTCTTGCTACTTCGCTATATTTTCTGTCAATATCTTTACTTGTTTTTCCAATGCTTGTTTCACAGCTAATGGCAGAATTTTCCCGTTCTTTTGTGCTCTTTGAAGTATTCCTTGACAAGCAGCAAGGCTCAAAGAGTATTTTAGGTGCGGACTGTCCTCCAAAATCTGCGACAAGAAACACTCTTTTTCTTCGTTGGGGGACTCCGAAGTATTGAGCATCAAGCACCCTCCATGCGAGTGAGAAATTGTTTCCCATGATACATCCAGATTTATTCCATTTGTGTTTTTTAGGCATAGGAATAGAAATGGTTTCATCTTTGATTCTACAAATTTGTTCAAGTACTGTTCTGAAGTCTTGTCCTTTATTTGAACTAAAAATTCCGGGTACATTTTCCCAAAGTAATATTCGGGGTTTGATTTCCTTTTCTTCAAATTTTGTTTTAGATTCAATTTCTCTCATCTCCTTAATTATTCTTATCATTTCCATGAATAAACCCGATCTATTCCCAGATAATCCTGTACGTTTTCCTGCTATGCTAACATCTTGACAAGGGCTGCCGGCAGTAATAATATCAACTTTTTCCAAATATTTACTTTTTAAACTTTTTATATTTCCATAAAAGTTTATTGCCGGAAAGTGCTGTCTAGATACAGCAATAGGAAATGGTTCAATTTCACTTGCCCATAGTGTTTTAATTTCGTTTTTTTCAGCACAAAGTGGAAATCCTCCAATACCGTCAAACAAGCTCCCGAGTGTTAAAGTTTTATCCATTTTTTTCACTCCCTGATAAAGTCAATATTTTTAATTAGACTTCTTGCATCAACTATGATTTTTCGCCATTTTTCAGAATTTTCAACTGAATTTATAGCGTAAAAAATTCTATCCTCACGTTCTTTCGTTCGCTCAATGGATAGATATTTTTCAATTTCAATTGTCCATGATTTGATGAGTTTTTTAGTATCGGTGTTTAGCTTGAACTGTACATTTTTAATTACTTCATACAGTTTAACGGCTAAAAATCTGGATATGCTGTTTTCAGACACATCAATCATTTCTTGAGGGCTGACTTCATTTTCCCAACCTCTTGCGTTTAGCCACGTTGCTGGGTAAGGAATATATCGCCCGTTTTGTTTTTGCCAGTCAATTGTGAGTTTCTGCTTTTCTAAACTTTCAAGCATCGTGTCAACAAGAGAACTTTCTGGCTTATGTGTTTTGAACCAGTTTAGAGCCTTGCCTTTGCTTTTTTTCTTAGGGTAGGCATTGTAAAAACGTTCAAATTTTTCAAGGATTGTTTCATCTTGAATCCTATTTTCTGTCTGCACACCGCTTTGAGCGTATGTATTATTTATTTTTTTATTATTATTTATATTATATTTTCTATTAGGCATTTGTGCCGAGGGGGTAAAGGCTTGCGTGCCTACAATATTTTGACATTCATGCATAGAGGTATCGGCATTTGAGCATAGAGAAACATCAATATTTTTATCAAGAAAAAGATTTTCATTTAATTTCAAGATTCTTTGCAAAACTTCTTTTTTATCAGTCTTATATTTTATAACTGAATTTAAATATCCTTGCTTAACAAGTTTACAAATGGTTCTCGAAACACTATCTTTCCGGATTTTAAGCAGTTTTGAAAAATGTTCATTTGTAGCGTAGCATTCGTTTTGCTTTGAGAAAGCCAATATTTCTGAGAGTATAATTTTTTCCGTCCAACCTAAATTTTCTAGATCGCATATCTCTTTTGGAATCCAGATACCTTTGAATTCTTGTGTTTCCATTTGAAATTCCTCCTAAAAGGGAATATCTTCATCGTTATTGAGTTCGTTTATTTGAGAAAAATTTTCGTTCTTAATGTTTATAACTTCTCTTACGGTAAAGCCTTTATATGATTTCCCGTCTTTGATGTTTGAGTAAAACTTACACACAACAAAAATTTCATCACGTTCTTTGTAGAGATTTAAAATTTTACTTCCTAATTCCCCAAACGCAGTACAATCGGCATAAATCGGTTTTCTCCATTCATTTGTTTTGGCGTCTTTGCCACCCGATATTTCTAAAGTAAAATGCACACTTTCGCCAAAAGAAGTAGGATTTTTATATATCCTACCCTTTAAAATAGCTGTATTTACAGATAAATTTCTTTCGTAAATAATTTTGTCATCTTCAAATATTTTTATTGTTCTTTGCATTTGTTTTTATCTCCTCATTTTCAATTATATTTTTAAAAACTTCTAGATCCGGTTTAGTTAGTTTGTTAAGACTTTCAACTCCCACTATATCTAGTGTTTTTGTAACTTTGTTTACACCATATTTTTCTAACAATTCTTTTTGCTCTTCGCCAGTAACATACTCAATAATTTCAGGATTATCAATATAATTAATATTTTCCTCACCTGTTTCAAGATTAATATTAAGTTTTGCATGGTCAGAAATAACAGCTTTTTGCATATCTGTTGACATAATTCCGTATTTAGATATTAATGATTTTAAGATCGTTTTCTCAGCCATTTTATCAAAATCAGAAGCCCAAATAGCATCGTTTAAGTTACCAGTCTTTTTGTACTTTCGGTAACTTTGTGAATACCTTAATGCGTGTTCTTCTACTTTTTCACAAGTCCAAAAGATTGATTTCCTAAATCCGTTTATAAGTTCAATTCCTGCCATATATCCCACAACTTCTAAGTTTTTTCTTTCATCATCAGGCAGCCATTTTATTTCAGGGTCACCTACAAAATTTCTACCTTTGTATTCATTTTTTCTAACTTCCATTGAGCCTATATATCTGTATTGTCCTGTCCTAAGTGCTAATTGAGTATAACCTTTTGCACCTATTTGGAATGTCGCAGTTGTGATACCTGTTGACCTATTTTTGTAAGGTACTGCCCATGCAAAACCTAAATTTTGGTCAAAGGGTAAACCTAGAGAAGTTGCTTTTAAAGCACAAGCAAGTAAACTATTTCTATCACAATTTTTCAGCATTTCCGAACTTCCTGCTAAGCTCGTTAAACTTGTAATGAATTGTTCGGTATGACTTCCAAGTATGGAATTTAAGTATTTTTTTGTATTTTCATTTGATAAATATACTGACATTGCTGTTTCGTTAGGCATTTTAAACTTCTCCATTCTCAATTCTTTTTTTCGCTAAACTACAATAATCTTCATTTATATCTATACCTATATAATTTCTGTGTAATTGTTTTGCTACAACTCCAACGGTTCCGCTACCGAAAAATGGATCAAGAACAATACCATTTTCACGACAACCAGCTAAAATACAAGGCTTTATTAATCCTTCGGGGAACGTTGCAAAATGGGCTCCTTTATACCCCTTCGGAGGAATAAACCATACATCACGTTTATTTCTATATCCAGTAAATTTTTTAAATCCTGCAGTATTCGAGTGCTGGCTCAATCTTTTATTTACAAACATTTCTTTTGTTCCAGTATTAAATCGGCACTTGTAACGTAAGGCACTTTTTTCATTTGCTTTTTCTTTAATGGCATCTGAATCAAAATAGTATTTTTTAGATTTTGATAAAAGAAAAATATATTCGTGGCTTTTAGTACATCTATCTTTCACACTTTCTGGCATTGGGTTAGGTTTTGCCCAAATGATATCTTGTCTTAGATAAAATCCAATTTTATTTCTTAAAGCTAATGCAATAGTCCACGGAATACCCATTAGATCTTTTTGTTTAAGATTAGACGATTTTAGATTGACATCATATATGTTATCCTTATAATAACTGCCCATATTTTTTAATTGAACACTAGATTTTGTCTTATCATGTCCACCAGATCCTCGTGAAATATAAGAATATGTATCTCCTAAATTCAACCAAAATGTACCGTCTTTTTTAAGAACTCTATGAATTTCCAAAAAGATACTTAAAAGTTTTTGAATATATTCATGGCTCGTCTTTTCTGTTCCAATTTGTTGTGGGTTATTATAATCACGCAAAGCATAATAAGGGGGCGATGTTATACAACAATCTATACTTTCATCAGGAAAATCCTTTAAGACTTGTACAGCATCTCCACAGTAAATATGGTTTATTTTCATAGTTTTATCACCACACTCTCATCTTGATAAAATTTTACTCCGGGGATTTCTACACCGGGGATTTCTTTTCTAATCTCTAGTAATTTTTTGGTGTTTACTTCCCGAATTTCAACTTCATTAAAAAAACAAGGTACTAATTTGTTATCAGTGACCTTGCATTTAAATCGTTTTTGCGTATTTATTTTGTTTGGGCTTTTGTTTAAATCTAGCAACAGTTTGGCTCTTTCTAATTTTTCGAGTTCTGCAAATTTAAGTTTAGATTCTTCACATTTTCCTCTAATCTTTAAATTTAATGCTTCACTTAAAACTTTTTTTATTTGATTTTTTCGTTCAATTTCAGCTTGGTTTATTAATTTCTGGTATCTAATAGCTTGAATTTGTTTGTAGCTTAAAATTTTATCTTTTAAAACTTTTTCTGAATTTTCACAAACATTAATCATTTGCTTCTCTTTGAAGAGTATGTTTTGATATGTTTTTTTAGCTGATTCTTTAGCACTTTTCCAGTAATTTGTGATGTTTTCTTTGTGCTTCTTTACAGCTTTTAGTATTTCAAAAACAATGCTTAGACTTTCGCTATCGCTAATTTCTATTTCATTTGATACTTTTTGAATATCAAACGATTGCTTCTTCATTTCAATTTCATTCATTTTTATACCTCAAATCTATAAATTTCTAGGCAAGATAAGAAAACTAAAAAATTATCCTTTAGCTTGTACAGTTTATAAGTTTCATCTTTAAATATTTGCAAGACATAAATGTCAACTATCTTTTCGTTAGAATAATGACTTTCATATCCGGATTTATATGCAGATAACTGCACACTCCATGCACTTAAATGCGGAGTACTTGTGGTTTTTAAGTCGCATATGACTATTCCCATTTCTGTTTGGTAAACTTCATCAATTGTCATTCCATAAAGTAGTGCTTTGTTGTACATTCTAAGTTCGGAGTGCATAAGTTTCCAAGTGGGATTGTCCTTCCTAAACTTTTTATAAGCATTGATATATCCAATTGTTTCATCGTCAAATTTATTTAGATTGTATTTTGACATAAATTCTATTGCTCTATGAATCCTCGTGCCTTTATCAGAAGCACTCTTGAGAATGTTTTTATTTATACCTTTGTAAATTTTGTCATAGATAGGTTTTATGATTTCAGAAACAGAAGGGATAGGTATATCATCTAAAAAATATTGATGTTTTTCCTCGTTAAATTTCAGCTTTGGCATAAAATCACTTCCCAATGTTTAAAGTGTAATTATTTTTTGAAAATTTACCATTTTCTTTGTTTTGAACGCAAGTTATATATCCACTTTTTGTTAGTTCTTTTAAGTATTTTCCGAGTGTACAGTTGGATATGTTTAAGTCAAAAGCTATTGTATTTCTGTCCGGATATTCTGTGTTTCCAATATTTAAAATATAAAAAAACAGAGCCTTTGCTCCGACTGAAAGTTTTCTATCTTTTACTATTGAATCGACATTTTTTAAAGCATTTTCCATTACAAATTCTCCAAAAATAAAATTATTTTATATCGTGGTATTCTAAGTCTGCCAAATAACTTGCTATATCAGGCTTTTCTGCCATAATTTTAAAGTGTTTGTCTATGCAATCTCCACAATAAATAAAATTATCAATAGAATAACATTCTTCTCCTTCGTAAATTGGATCATCACAAAAATAGCATTCATAAACTTTAGCAGCTTCTTTGTCAGGAGGAGTGAGATATTCTCTATCATCTACCATTTCTATTTTTAATTTTCCTTTCTAATGTATTTAAAGCCTTTTCCACCTCTGCAAAAGTTTTTTCGCTCCTATTTTCTAAATTTTTTACTTTTATATAATTTTTGATCCCGACTAATCCTAAGATCGCTATTGTAATTAATAATATTGTTTGCATTTGTATTTCTCCTTTTATTTTTAAAATGTAAAAACCCGATAGCATAATCTATCAGGTGTATTTTGCATTTACATTAATCTAAGTGTTGATAATTATTTTTCTAATTTGATACAATATTTTTCAGATGTTTTTGATTTTATACTGATGTAAACATTACTATCGACTACAAATGGCTTAAATACTGAGTTTCTCTATGACCTATAAGACAAGTCGTACCATATTTGTACTCAAATATTGATACAACCCAAATCCCAGTAATACTGGGGTTTGTTTATGTTTGATTATAAATTTCAGGTTCAAAAATTCATGTTATAGGACTTATTTGAATAGTAAATTCGAAAAAATGAAACCTTGATGTTTAAGGTTTCATTTTCCTATAAATTCTCTCAAGGAGGTTGCATACTTTCGCACGGTAAAAAAGTGTGCATTCATTATTGAATTATGGTATTTGGTTAAACTATAATTTTAATAGAAAAGGATAAAAAGTTAATGTTTTGCAACTTTTATGGCTTTTTGTTATTTTCCTTATTATTCTAAATCCATCCGTTCTTTTTAAATTCCTCAATACGCATTAAATCCTCCTCAGAGGGTTTATTTAGTGTTCCTTTGGATTGGTTAAGATAATTAGTATTCCACCTCTTAATTATAGATATAATAGCATCCGAGATACGAATATCTCGCCTGGTAATAGAATCCATATCCCAATCGGTTATTTCTTTTGATGTGCCAATAGCTTTAGTTATAGCAATGCTAGATTTAGCATATTCTTTCTTCTTTTTGCTGAAGTATCCATTTCCGGCTACTATATTCAGTTTCTTTTCAAATGGAGTTTTATTACCTATATGCTCAATTTTTTCTCTGATTACAGATTCAGGTATACGATCATCCGGGAAATAATTAGTTTGCCATTTTCTAGGGAAGATATGTTCGATTTCCCAACTTTCAGGAAGAAGATTATTTTGACTTTCGTATGCGTATATTTTTAATATCATACGCAATACATTACGATTAGGGTTTTGAATATGCATTTCAAGCCCTGATACGTCAATATTTTTGAAATCAAATGAAGGTGTGTCGGAAGATACGATAGCAAAATTTAATTTCAAAATATCTTGCTTAACGGCGTTGATTGTGGGTATGAGCAAATACTTTGTAAGTAATTCTCTAATTAATTTATTTAAAAATAACCCAAATTTAACTTCAAAATCTTCTTTTTTACGATGGCAAATGTAGTAAACTACAACAGGATACTTCCAAAATTCATTAGGGTAAGAGTTTAAAACATCAAGTGATTGTCTTATTTTTGGATTTTCAGACCATGCTTCATCTTCTATTTTTTCTCGTTTGTTTACTACTTTCCATAAATTAAGAATTATAAACAGATTATCCAGTATTTCGGGTTTATATAATCTTTTGGAATTACCATCCAGGTAATATTTTCGAACACCGGGCGTGGTTGTTTTAATATCGCCTTCCAAAGCACGCAGATAGAACATATTATAATAAAACAGTTGCTGTATGCTTTCGTTTGCAGAGTTTGCCTGTTCGTCTAAATCTTTCCAACGCTCTATAAAATAGCACCCTATATGCGAGCTCTGTGAGCGAAAAAATATCATAAAAGCCGTAGAGGAAGTACACCACATTATTCCCCTATCTAAAGGCGGTACTCACCATGAAGATAATTTGATGAGTTTATGCAAGAGTTGTCACTCAAAAATTACAGCCTCGGAAGGTGGTCGTTGGGGCTGAAAACAAGTTGAATATTTATCAAAAAAATACCCACACTAAATATTATAAAAAATTTATTTAGGAGGAATTATTTTGAATCCATTTAAAGAAAAATCTACAAAAATTTTTGACAGTGTAAGAAATTGGAAAGAGCTTTATGATTATTCTTACAACAAAGATGAAGTTGATCCTTATACCAAAACACGTATTATACTTATGAACGGAACGGAATATGAAGCAAATTGGTTTTCTCATCAGTTTTCGAGAAATTGTAGTGATAATGAACTTCGGAGGGAATTAGCATTATCAAGATACATCGAACAGCAACAACAAAAGAAAATTTCTACGCTAAAACCAATTAATGAAACCGTTTTGGAAACTACAATAAGCTACGAACAACTGGCAGTCGATCTTACAGCCGGGCTTGCTAAAAGCGAACCTGACGTTAATGTAAAATCAGCGCTCGATTTTGCGTTACTAGAAGATTTTGATCACCTCTATAGATATGCTGATTTGCTCGAAATGGAGCATGGGATTCTGGCTGAAAATTTGGTAGGAAAATATACGGAAATTATGCCCGGACGTCCTACCATTTCGCATCACAGACACCCATATGACAATATCAAAGCACACATAGACTCTGTATCTGCCAGTCCGATAACTAAACTGAATGTGGCAATAATAACGGCGGCAGAACAGCAAACCATGAATTACTACATGAATATTGCGGGATTCTATACCTCAGATATAGGCAGAAAACTTTATCAAGAGATCGGTTTGGTCGAAGAAGAACATGTAACTCAGTATGGATCATTACTTGATCCTACAATGACTTGGCTTGAAAATTTACTTTGCCATGAATATACAGAATGTTATCTATATTATTCCTGCTTTGAATATGAAACCGATCCGCAAATTAAAAAAATATGGGAACAGCATTTCATGCAAGAAGTTGCACACCTCCATAAGGCAGCGGAGCTATTGCGTAGATACGAAAATAAAGATTGGGAAGAAGTTATTCCGAATGGGGAATTTCCAAAACTCTTGAAACTGGAATCAAATGTAGAGTATGTTAGGAATATTCTTGCAAGCACCGCGGAGAATACTTCAAACCAAGAAGATTATGTAAATGCCTCTTCGCTTCCTGATGATGCTGAATTTTTTAGATTCCAGAGCAAGATAAATAAAAGTGCAAACGATGTACCTTCGCACGTGGTTATTAAAAACTATATAAGCAAAAACGGAGAAGATTATAGGTTTGAAACGAAGCAAAATCCTCTCAAAGAACTTCAAGATAGAACTAAAGATAATATTACAGTTGGTAGGAAATAAAGACTATAACTTTCAAATGAAATATGAAAACGTTTGAGACTAATTCTCAGGCGTTTTTTATTAGTATGGGGGGAGTTCGAATCCCCAAAAATGAAGCAAACCGCAACGGGCGTGGGGCATCGCACGAAAAAAGCCCAGTTCAAACAAGGTATTAACCCACTGAGAGCTGAAAGGAGGTAAAAATTATGGCAAAAGACGGAACAAATCGAGGTGGTAGAAGAGTGAAAGCCGGAGGCAAACCGGCATCTTTAGCTGATAAAATATCATCAGGAAAATCAGCAAGAGTATTTGAACCATTTGATTTTGATATTGATGATAACTTTCAGCCTGATGACTTTGTGAATATGCCGCAGTTAGAAGGCGAGAATATTCCAAAACCGAGCGAATATTTAAGTGCCGAGCAAAAGGACGGAACGCACCTCAAGGCAGATAAAATTTTCAAAGAGACGTGGCTATGGCTTAAAAAACGAAAATGTGAGAGCTTTGTAAATCCAAGGTTGGTTGAGGCATATTCGCAAGCGTTTGCGAGATACGTTCAATGCGAAGAAGCAATCAGTAAGTTTGGATTTTTAGGTAAGCATCCGACAACAGGTGCGGCGATAGCAAATCCATTCGTACAGATGAGCGTATCTTTCGGCAAGCAAGCAAATTTATTGTGGTATGAGATTTTCGATATAGTTAAACAAAACTGTACCACAGAATTTAACGACACTCCGCAAGATAATGTGATGGAGCTACTTTTAACCGCAAGGAGGAAAAAATAAGAAAGTGAATATGGATGTAACGTGGTTTCTGACGGCGATTTCGCTATCGGGAACCCTTTTAAATATACGAAAAAATATACTGTGTTTTTATATATGGCTAATTGGTGACATTCTTTGGTGTACGTTTGACTTTACGCAAGGAATGTACGGCAGAAGTTTACTTGATTTTATTCAGATTATTCTTGCGATTTGCGGAATTGTGTCGTGGAAAAAAGACAATAAAACTCTTGGAAGGGTGAGAAAATGAACATAGAAAAAATAAAGATGTCAAAGCTGAATCCGACAAAATATAATCCGAGAAAAGACTTAAAACCCGGAGATTCTGAATACGAAAAACTCAAGCGAAGCATTAGTGAGTTTGGTTATGTCGAGCCGATTATTTGGAACAGAAGGACAGGCAATATCGTAGGAGGACATCAGAGGTATAAAATTCTTAAAGAGATGAATTACAAAGAAGCCGAATGTGTAGTTGTTGATTTAGATGACAACCGAGAAAAAGCTCTGAATGTGGCACTAAACAAGATTAGTGGCGAGTTTGATATTCCGCTTTTAACGGATTTACTAAGAGATTTAAGTGTGAATGACTTTGATGTGTCGCTCACAGGTTTTGATGAAGACGAGATTTCAGACTTGTTTTCTGATGCGGATGCAAAAGAAGGCAAAGACGATGACTATGATGTCAACAAAGCATTGGAAGAAGCAACGTTTGTAAATCAAGGCGACCTATGGCAAATCGGAAAACACAGAATGCTTTGCGGTGATGCGACCAATTCCGAAGATTTAAATCGGCTTATGGGTAGTGAAAAGGCAAACCTCATAGTTACAGACCCTCCATATAATGTGAATTTCGAGAGTGCAAGCGGGCTTAAAATCAAAAATGATAAACAGGATAACGAGAAATTTTATCAGTTCTTGTTATCCTCTTTTAAAAATATGGCCGAGCATTTGGCAGAGGGAGCTTCAGCATATATATTCCACGCAGATACTGAGGGACTTAATTTCCGTAAAGCATTTACTGACGCAGGATTCCACTTGTCAGGAGTGTGCATTTGGGCAAAGAATTCGTTCGTTATGGGTCGGTCTCCGTATCAATGGGGTCATGAACCGATACTCTACGGATGGCTTAAAACAGGCAAACATAAATGGTACGCAGGCAGAGCAGAATCTACAATTTGGCATTACGATAAACCCAAGAAAAACGGTGAACACCCGACGATGAAGCCCATACCCCTGCTCTGTTATCCGATTAAGAACTCATCTGCGGTTAACAGTATCATTCTTGATACTTTCGCAGGTTCGGGAAGCACATTAATGGCGTGTCAGCAGATGGACAGAATCTGCTACTGCATGGAACTTGACCCGAAATACGCATCTGTGATTATTCGAAGATATGTAGAATCATACGGCGATGAAAATGTATTTTTGATGCGAGGAAATGAAAAAATCCCATACTCAAAGGTGATCGAAGATGTCAAAAAATGAACTTACATTAGGGTCGCTATTTGACGGGTCGGGAGGATTTCCGCTTGGCGGTTTAATGTGTGGCATAAAGCCGATATGGGCAAGTGAAATCGAGCCGTTTGCGATAAGGGTAACAACAAAAAGACTACCTTTTATGAAACATTTAGGTGATATTAATGTGATAGATGGTTCACAAATAGACCCGGTTGATATCATAACTTTCGGTTCTCCGTGCCAAGATGTCAGCATTGCCGGAAAACGAGAAGGCTTGGACGGCAGTCGTTCGGGTCTTTTTTATGAGGCAATCAGAGTTATCAAAGAAATGAGGCGAAAGACAAATGGAAAATATCCAAGATACTGCTTGTGGGAAAATGTCCCCGGCGCACTGTCCTCCAACAAAGGCGAGGATTTTAAAAACGTACTCGAAAGCATCTGTCAAATCAAAGAAAATGTTTCTGTCCCTAAACCTGAGAAATGGTCAAACGCAGGGAAAATCGTGGGAGATAACTTTTCACTCGCCTGGAGAGTGCTTGATGCTAGGTATTTCGGAGTGCCCCAAAGAGAAGAAAACGAATCTACCTTGTCGCAGATTTTGATGGCGATAGTGCCGGGAAAATACTATTTGAGTCCGAAGGCTTGTCGGGGTATTCTGCGGAGAGCTTCAGAGCGTGGCAAAGAACTGCCGAAAGTTCTGGAAACAGCACTGAGGAGGCAGTCACAGTCTGTTTGAATGACCAAGGCGGTCAAAGAATGGATGTCACAGAGAATGAAACAAGTACACTCCGTGCGGAAGGACATCATCCCCCGCTTGTGTTTGAAAATCATTCTCAAGACACGAGGTACAAGGGTCCGATAGATGTTGCTCAAACAGTACTTTCTACGTTTGGTAATGGTGGTAACAATCAACCTTTCGTTTTAGAAACACCAAAAACTCTTAAAATACGGGCGGGATGTGAGGGTGGTGGAAAGGGTGCGCTTATTCAAAATAACAAATCAGCTACACTTGGCACAAACAATGACCAAGTTCTCTTTGTCCCTACCGTTTATGTGTTATGTTCAAAAAACAGTAACTCAATGAAATCAAAGAACCCTCACAGCGGAATATACAAGGCGGATACTTCCCGAACACTTGACGAGAATGGCGGTAATTCTGCGTGTAATCAAGGTGGTATGGTGGTTTTGGAAGGTAACGGAACACGGCCTTCGCACCATGGAAATGGTTACAAAGAAGCTGATGAAATGTACACTTTAAACACTACGGAAATGCATGGTGCGGCTTATGGGCTTGACCGAGCGACTTTTAACATGGGACAAAATGCTCAGTTTGGGATCACGGTCAAAGAAGAATCTGCACCGACAGTTGTTGCAAAAGGCCCCGGTGCGGTTTCGCACCCGATATACACTACGAGCAAAGCATCATACCATGTGAGAGTTGGAAAAAACATGGTGGATACGCTTGTAGCATCAGATTATAAAGACCCACCCACGATTTCCGAAGAACCATACTACATTGTTCGAAGGCTTATGCCGACCGAATGTGCGAAACTTCAAGGGTTTCCGTCTTGGTGGTGTAAGAATCTTGGAACTGAAAATCCAAGCGAAGACGAGATTGAATTTTGGAAACGGGTTTTTGATACGCACAGTAAGATAATGGGCAAGTCAAAGTCCAAAACCGAAAAACAAATTATAAAATGGCTTAAAAATCCGCATTCAGATACCGCAGAATATACGCTTTGGGGCAACGGAGTCGCACTTCCGTGCGTATATTTCGTGCTTTCGGGGATAGCGTATTTCGGTAATAAGGGGCAGTAATGTAAGGGCGAATGGGAGCCATAGTTTACACAATAAATATAGTTTTAATTGTATCAAAGGTTGTGTAGTAATCGTATTGATATATCCTCCTAAAAGAGCGAATATATAGATGCTTGCAAAGGAACAAAAAACAAACTTTAATGGAGGGTACTAGCATGAAAGCGGCTGTAGGAATGAAAGTAACAGGTTATAGTGGAAGTTGCATAGGTGTAATAATTGATTCAAGTTACTACATCGGTACCATCACAAAAGTTAACAAGAAAAGTATTAAAGTGAACATTACTGAGGTTATTACTACTCACGGAGAAAAGGAAGTTAGCAGATACAAACCAAACCATACAGCTACCTATACTTTATGGAAAGTAACTGAAGAAGGCGAAGAAATCTATAGGAGTGAAGCGTGTTTGTATGGCTTTATCACAATACAATAATTGTGTATCAATGGTTATAAATTCAAAAGTTTAAGGACTTTATTCTACCTTTGAAAGCACCGAAATTACTGGGTATATAGCACCTTTAGAGCTAATATATGTATAACCTTGAAAAAGGAAATAAAAACTTTGAGTGAGGTAAAAATGATGAAAACAAACAGATTTGAAGAACTTTATTGCAAAGTACAAGAATTAAGAAAACTCTACAATGAAGGCGAAAAAGAAAAAGCACAACAATCTTATAGCGAGCTCAAAGAAACAATAAAAAGCGAAGAAAATGGTTTCAGAAAAATCTGGACAATGTACGAAAAAGCTAGAGAAAATCAAAACATGTACATTGATTTTAATGAAGTTATTTGGGACAACGAAATCCAGTCGATAATAAAAATTTTGAGAGATAACGGAATTGAGAAGTTTACATTTTCATCTACTTGGACAAGTGCAGTTAAAACAGCATGGCTTTTCACTCAAAACGGATGTATCCTAGAAGGTTTGACCGAAATAAATGAAGGTTATGAGGATTTTATAACAGGAAAAATGAAAAAGGCCCCCGCATATCTTTTCAAATTAAACTAAGCGAAAAAATATGAGAACCAAAGTGAAGAACACTGGTGCAAGCTCGCATCGGTGTTTTTTATATATATAAATTTATACGATTTAGAGGTGAGCCTTTTGGGAGCTATAAGAAAACTTAAAAAATATGAACCCACCAAATTTATGGACACAAAAAGCAAATATAGTCGTTTGCACGCAGATAGTGCAGTTTGCTTTGTAAACTGCCTGAATCACACTAAAGGAGAGTGGTACGGTCAACCGTTTAAACTTATCGATTGGCAAGAACAAATAATGCGTGATGTTTTTGGGGTGCTCAAGCCTAATGGATATAGGCAATTTAATACCGCATATATAGAGATAAGCAAAAAACAAGGTAAGTCTGAGCTTGCTGCTGCGGTAGCACTGTATTTAACTTGCGGAGATTTTGAACATGGCGGAGAGATTTATGGGTGTGCATCTGACAGACAACAAGCCTCGATAGTTTTTGATGTTGCTGTGGATATGGTAGAACAATGCCCTTCTTTAAAATCAAGAATTAAGCCTGTTTTATCTCAAAAACGCTTGATATACAAACCGCTTAACAGCTTCTATCAAGTGCTTTCAGCCGAAGCTTACACAAAGCATGGGCTAAATGTTCACGGAGTAGTTTTTGACGAACTTCACGCACAGCCTAACAGAAGCCTTTATGATGTAATGCTTCATGGTTCGGGAGATGCAAGAAAACAGCCTCTCTTTTTCCTCATAACTACTGCCGGGACAGACAGAAATTCAGTATGCTTTGAGGTACATCAAAAAGCTGAAGATATTTTAAAAGGGAGAAAACGAGACCCGACATTTTATCCTGTTATTTATGGAGCGCCTCCCGATGCCGACTGGACAGACGAAAACGTGTGGAAGGAGGCAAATCCCTCAATAGGAATAACGGTAGATATAGAAAAAATAAGGAATGCCTGCGAATCGGCAAAACAAAATCCTGCAGAGGAGAACTTATTTCGTCAGCTAAGACTCAATCAGTGGGTAAAACAATCAGTAAGGTGGATGCCAATGGAGAAGTGGAATGCTTGCGATTTTAAAATAGATGAAAAATCTCTTGAAGGCGGAGTATGTTATGGAGGACTCGATTTGTCATCAACGACTGATATTACAGCATTCGTGCTTGTCTTCCCTCCCGAAGATGAAAACGATAAATATTACATTCTTCCATATTTTTGGATACCTGAGGATAATATAAAAAATAGAGTAAATCGAGATCACGTTCCGTATGATATTTGGCAAAAACAAGGTTTTCTCCAAACTACTGAAGGCAACGTAGTTCACTACGGCTTTATTGAGAAGTTTATAGAAAAGCTGGGTCAGAAATACAATATCCGAGAGATAGCTTTTGATAGATGGGGTGCTGTGCAAATGGTGCAAAATCTAGAAGGTATGGGATTTACAGTAGTCCCATTCAGGCAGGGCTTTAAAGATATGTCTCCTCCGACCAAAGAACTTATGAAGTTAACTCTTGAAAGAAAACTCGCTCATGGAGGGAATCCTGTGCTTAATTGGATGATGGACAACATTTATGTGCGTACCGACCCGGCGGGAAATATTAAAGCAGACAAAGAAAAATCCACCGAGAAAATTGATGGTGCAATTGCTACCATAATGGCACTTGATAGAGCGATAAGGCATCAAAATATGAATACAGAATCAGTTTATAATGAAAGAGGTTTGATTATTATTTAGATATCTATTATTCCTGATTCTGGAATTTTTGCTACCGAATTTAATTTTTGAAAAAATATTGACAAACAGTTTATTATAGAGTTATAATTCAATGATTCGGCCTTGATGCCGAGTGGACGGCTTGGGAAAGAAGAAAGGAATACGTTATGTATCATTGGATTAAAGACCGGAAATTTCTCGGAAAAATGAAAAGATTATGCTCTGATGTTGTGAATCAACTGGTTCAAGAGATTAATAAAGACGATAGGATGTTTGTTCGTTCTTTTCTTGTAGGTAGTGGTGCCAGAAATTTGTTTACGCAAAATGGTAATCAACCTATTGACCTTGATTATAATCTTGAGATTATAAATTATAATTATCGTGATTTTAGCACTAGACGTGAAATTAAGGAGTATATAAGAAAAAAGTTGAATGTAGTTCTAAGAAAGAATGACTTTGGTGATTGTCAAGACTCAACATCTGCTCTTACAACGAAAAAAATTCATTTTACACAAGGAAATCAAACGGAATTTAGTATTGATATTTGTATTGTGAAAAAAGATATTTATGGATGGCATAGATTGATTCATAATAAATATGGTAATATTTATACTGACCCATATCATTGGGAAATAGTACGAGATTCTAAAGGACTTGATGATCGTGTAAAATGGTTAAAAGATAACGATTTATGGGAAGAAGTTCGAGAAACTTACTTAAATAAGAAAAATAAGTATCTTCGTTGCCCTTATGACCATAATCACTCTTCATTTATTGTGTATATAGAATTTGTAAATGAAGTTTATGGTAAATATACTAAACACACTATAGAGTATTCAAACCACTTGTAAAAAATAAGGTGGTTTTTTCATGTTAAAAATAAGGAGAAAAAATATGAACATTTTTAAAAGACTTTTCCACTCAAGAGATAAACCAAAGAATTATCTTTCAAGTGGAGCATATGACGTACTGTTTGGCGGTACTTCGAGTGGTAAAAATGTAAACGAAAGAACAGCGATGAGAGTTACGGCAGTGTATTCTTGCGTAAGGATACTTTCTGAAGCAATCGCAGGATTGCCGCTGCATTTATACAAACAAATAAATAAAGGTGGAAAAGAAAAAGCTATCAATCATCCGCTGTATAAACTTTTGCATGATGAACCTAATCCTGAGATGACATCATTTGTGTTTCGTGAAACGCTTATGAGTCATCTTCTTTTATGGGGTAATGCTTATGCACAAATAATCAGGAACGGAAAAGGTCAAGTGGTTGCTCTCTACCCTCTTATGCCAAATCGGATGACTGTAGACAGAGACTCAAACGGCAGAATCTATTACACATATTCCGTAAACGAAAGCGATAACCCAAAACTTAGGAAACTGGGTCAAATACGCATGACCAAAGATGAGATTTTTCATATTCCTGCTTTAGGTTTTGATGGGCTTGTCGGGTATTCCCCGATAGCGATGGCTAAAAATGCGATAGGAATGGCAATGGTGTGTGAAGAATATGGAGCTAAATTTTTCGCAAATGGTGCAAGTCCCAGCGGAGTGCTTGAACATCCCGGAAATATAAAGGATCCCGATAGGCTAAGAGAAAGCTGGAATACACTCTTTCAAGGAAGCGGGAACTCGCATAAAATCGCAGTTTTAGAGGAAGGTTTAAAATATCAGCCCATAGGAATAAGCCCGAACGAAGCACAATTTTTGGAAACAAGGAAATTCCAAATTGATGAAATTGCAAGGATATTCAGAGTACCTCCACATATGGTTGGAGACCTTGATAAATCTTCATTTTCAAACATCGAACAGCAGTCGCTTGAGTTTGTGAAATACACCCTTGACCCGTGGGTTACAAGGTGGGAACAAGCGATTCATAGGTCGCTGCTTCTTGAGAGTGAAAAAACGGATTATTTTGCTAAATTCAACGTTGACGGGCTCTTGCGAGGAGACTATCAAAGCCGTATAAACGGATACTCGGTAGGAATTCAAAATGGATTCTTATCTCCAAACGATATACGAAGTTTAGAGAATATGGATTTGATTCCCGATGAACTTGGCGGAAATATATATCTTGTCAATGGTTCAATGCAAAAATTATCAGATGCGGGAGCTGCCTACAAGCAGAAAGGAGTTGATAAAAATGAATAAAAGAAAATTTTGGAACTGGATAGAAGATAACGAGAGTGAAAGAATTTTGAGAATTGACGGAGTTATAGCCGAAAAACCGTGGATTGATGATGAAATCACACCAAAGCAGTTCAAATCCGAGCTTATGTCAGGTTTGGGAGACATCACTTTATGGATTAATTCTCCCGGCGGAGACGTGTTTGCCGCTTCTCAAATTTACAATATGCTAATGGATTACAAAGGAAATGTAACTGTTAAAATTGATGGCTTGGCAGCCTCGGCGGCATCAGTAATTGCGATGGCCGGAACACGAGTTTTAATGTCGCCTGTAAGTGAGATTATGGTGCATAATCCAATGACCGTAGCTATCGGAAATGCCGAAGAAATAAGCAAAGCAATAGATATGCTGTCAGAAATAAAGGAATCGATAATCAATGCGTATGAATTAAAAACAAATCTTCCGAGAGATGAAATCTCAAAGATGATGGATTCAGAAACTTGGATGAACGCACGAAAAGCAGTAGAGCTTGGATTTGCTGATGAAATTATGTACATGAAAAATCAAAATTCCAACGCAGTTCTTGACAGCTTTATGTTCAGCCGTATGGCGGTGACAAACAAGTTAATAGACAAATTAAAAAACAAAAATCAAAATCAAAACAAAATCACAGTGGAGTCGCTACAAAAGCGGCTCTTTCTACTTAAACACTAGGAGGAAATGATATGAATAAAATTTTAGAACTTAGAGAAAAACGTGCGAAAGCATGGGATGAAGCTAAAAACTTTTTAGATAGCAAATGTAAGGAGGGAAAATTCATCTCAGATGATGATAACCTAACTTACGAAAAAATGGAGCAAGAGGTTATGAACTTAGGCAAAGAAATAGATATCTTAGAACGCCGAGAAGCCATTGATTTGGAGCTTTCAAAGGCAGTTAACAAACCGATAACCGACTCTCCTTTTACGAAAAAAGAAAAAACAGGTAGAGCAAGCGATGAATATAAAGATGCGTTTTGGAAATCAATGAGAAATAAAAGCAGTTTTGAAATAAAAAATGCTCTTGAGGAAGGCACAGATTCAGAAGGCGGATATTTAGTTCCTGATGAATTCGAGCAAAAATTGGTAGAATCACTCGAAGAAGAAAACATATTCAGAAGTCTTGCAAATGTAATTCAAACATCAAGCGGAGACAGGAAAATCCCGGTAGTCGCAACAAAAGGTACGGCTTCATGGGTAGATGAAGAAGGAACTATACCTGAAAGCGATGACAGTTTCAGCCAAGTTTCAATCGGAGCGTATAAACTTGCAACTTTAATCAAAGTATCCGAGGAACTTTTAAATGACAGCGTATTTAACCTTGAAAGCTATATCGCTACGGAATTCGGAAGACGTATCGGGAATAAAGAGGAAGAAGCGTTTATCGTTGGTGACGGAACAGGCAAACCTACGGGAATTTTGGCGGCATCGGGTGGCGCTCAACTTGGAAAAACCACTACAAGTACCACTTCGATTACGTTTGATGATGTTATAGATTTATATTATTCGCTCAGTTCTCCATACCGCAAAAATGCCTCCTTTATAATGAATGACTCTACGGTTAAAGCCATCAGAAAACTCAAGGATGGAAACGGAAATTATATCTGGCAACCTTCAATGGCGGCAGGTGTTCCCGATACAATTTTGAACTGCCCTGTTTATACTTCGACATATGTTCCGGCTATCGCTGCAGGAAATAAAACAGTAGTATTCGGTGATTATAGTTATTATTGGATAGCCGATAGACAAGGTAGAAGCTTTAAGATGTTAAATGAGCTATACGCAGTAACCGGGCAGGTCGGATTTGTTGCTTCTCAGAGAGTAGACGGAAAACTGATACTTCCCGAAGCAGTTAAATATCTGCAACAAAAAGCCTAAATCAATGTACAGTGTACAATGTACAATTTACAATTAAAGGAGAGTTTTTAATGAGTTATAACGTAAAAAACTATACAGAGCAAGGCGGAGAAAAAACGGTTATAGGCGGTATACTTGAAATTAAAGAAGGTGCTACAGTTACAGGGCTACCAAGTATTCCGAAAGCTGAAAATCAAGCAGATAGCACAGCTACAACAATTGCTGATTTAAAATCGGATTTTAACGATTTACTTTCTAAGCTCAAAGAATCGGGACTAATGGAGCAAGATGAGTCAGAGTAATATTGTGGAAAATCTGCTTGAAAAAGTTAAGAAAAACCTGATTATATCGCACAGTGAAGACGATGATTTGATAAGAGAATATATAAAAGCTGCGATTTGCTATGCGGAGAACTATCAAAAACTGGGAATTGGATATTACCTAGAACATTTGATGCTACCCTCTACAGAGCAAGCAATCGTTATGCTCTCATCTCATTTTTATGAATCACGTGATGGCTCTACAGGCGGTTTCTTTGCAGATAATGTAAGCGCAGCAAGTCAGGTATGGACTACTGTGAATGTGCTTTTAAGACTTGATAAAAATTGGAGTGTTTAAATTGAGCTTTGGAAAAATGAAAGAGTTTATAGATATAATCTTACCGACAAAAAGTACAGATTCAGAAGGCTTTTCGGTTAATCACGATGAGATTTTGGCAAGCCTAAGAGCATACAAAGAAGAACGACACGGAAGTACAAGATGGGCAAACATGGCATCGTTTTCCGATGCAACTGTGCTTTTTAAGTTTAGGAAAATTCCTGATCTTGAAATCACAACGAAGATGGTAATTGTGTGTTCATCGGGAAGATACAATGTTATTTCCGTGGAAAATGTAAAAGGCAAAAATATGTATGTCGAAGTCTATTCAAAAGAGGTAAAGCCGAGTGGCTAAAGCGACAATAAAAATGCCTGAAGAGTTTATTTTGAAGTTGTCAAGACTCGGAAACAAAACTGATGAAATAATATCTGATGCACTTGAGGCGGGAGGAAAAGTCGTGCTTTCTCAAGTGAGGTCAAATTTAAGTGCAGTTATAGGAAAAGGCACAAAATATAAATCAAGAAGCAAAGGAAAACTCCTATCCTCACTTGGCCTCTCGCCTGCTAAACTGGATAAAAATAATAACTACAATGTCAAAGTCGGATTTTCTGAGCCTCATGACAGCAAAGCTACAAATGCTATGCTTGCAAATATAATCGAGTATGGTAAATCGGGACAGCCACCAAAGCCATTTTTAAGACCCGCAAAGAGAAAATCAAGAGATGCCTGCATAGAAGCAATGAAAGCTAAAATTGAAAGTGAGACCCAAAAAATATGAGTATTTTATCTGAATTAAAAGGAATCTTGTCTTCGCTTGAAATACCGATAGAAACAGGTGTTTTTAGTAATACTCCACCCGATGAATATTTAGTTTTAACGCCCATAGCCGATGAACTTAATTATTTTGCAGATGATTTTCCTCAGTACGAAGTATCGGAAGTCAGAATTTCACTTTTTACAAAATCAAATTACACACAAAGAAAAAGTCAGATTACAGAGTTACTTCTGAGGTCTGACTTTATTATTACAGAAAGAAGATACATTGGTCACGAAGATGATACGGGATATCATCACTACGTTATAGACGTGGAAAAATGCTATGAAAATGGAGGAATTTAAATGTCAACGATAGGACTCGATTCGCTATATTATGCGAAAATAACAGAAGATGCAAACGGAGATGAAACTTACTCATCCCCTATTAAACTTGCCAAAGCTATGACTGCCGAACTTTCGGTGGAACTTGCTGAGGCTACGCTTTTTGCCGATGATGGAGCTTCAGAGATAGTCAAAGAGTTTAAATCGGGTACGATTTCACTCGGAATTGACGATATCGGCGTAACCGCAGCACAAGATTTAACTGGTGCAAAAATAGATAATAATCATGTAGTTGTTTCGACAAGTGATGATAGCTGCGAACCTGTAGCGATAGGATTCAGAGCGAAGAAGTCAAACGGAAAATACCGGTATTACTGGCTTTACAGAGTAAAATTCGGAATACCCGGAGCAAGTTTGCAAACTAAAGGCGATTCAAATACGTTCTCCACTCCGACAATCGAAGGAACGGTAATGAGAAGAAACAAAGTTGATGGACTTAACAATCATCCTTGGAAAAGTGAAGTAAACGAAGATGACAGCTCGGTTTCAAGTAGCACTATATCAGGGTGGTTTAGTGAGGTTTATGAACCTGATTTTGAATCTTCCGGTAACGAAGAACCTGAAAATAATGGATAAAGGAGGAATTCATAATGACTTCTGACAGAAGTTCGGTTATTAAAATAGGAGACAAAGAATACACACTTACGCTAACTACTAAGGCTACCAAAGAAATCGCAAAAAAGTATGGCGGACTTGAAAATTTAGGTGATAAATTAATGAAGTCCGAGAACTTTGAAATGGCAATAAGCGAGATAATTTGGCTTTTAACTCTTCTTGCAAATCAAAGTCTGCTCATTCATAACCTAAAAAATCCAAAAGATAAAAAAGACCTTTTAACCGAAGAAGAGGTGGAGCTTTTAACTACTCCGGCAGATCTTGTGGCACAAAAAGAAGCGATAGTTAAGGCTATGGCAAAAGGAACAAACAGAAATATTGAAAGCGAAAATTCAAAACCAAAAAACAAAGCAGCCGAGTAAACTATGAAGAATTTTTTACTCGGCTTATGTATATCGCTAAAGCTCATCTTGACTTAAGTTTTGATGAGTTTTGGCTTATGCCGATAGGGTTAATTCTTGATTTATGGGAATGCCACAGGCAGTATCATGGCATTTCCAAACCTAAAATAAAAAAATATATTGATGAGGTTATTCCTTCGGGAATTTAAAAAGTTGGTCATATACGGGGGTGAAAAAATGTCAGATAAATTTGGCTTAAAGATTGGAATTGAAGGAGAAAAAGAGTTTAAAAATTCCATTAGAGATATCAATAACTCATTTAAACTTCTTAAGAGTGAGATGAATTTGGTAGTTTCTGAATTTTCAAAACAAGAAAACTCAATGAGTTCTTTATCATCGAAAAGTGAGGTTTTGAGTAAGCAAATCGCACTTCAAAAAGAAAAAATAGAACTTTTGAAGGAAGCTCTTAAAAACTCTACAGAATCGTTTGGAGAAAACGATAGGCGCACTCATGCGTGGGCTGAGAAGCTTAATAATGCCGAAGCAGACCTTAACAAAATGGAAAATACATTGACGGAGTACAAGTCAAAGATAGATGAAACAAACACTCCGCTTGAAAAATTGACAAATGAAATCTCTGAGCAAGAAGATGAACTTAAAGCTTTGCAGACAGAGTATAAAAACGTAGTTTTGGAGCAAGGCAAAAACAGCTCCGAAGCTAAAGAACTTGCAACGCAGATAAAAGATTTAAACGGCGACATAAAAGAAAATAA
>CAKVEA010000007.1 GCA_934728355.1 uncultured Eubacteriales bacterium | reverse complement strand
TTTTCTATTAAAATTTGTGTAAAAATTATATTTTTTTGCTTATACCCCTTGACTATTGTGTATGCTTGCACTATAATGTTTTCAAACTTCTTGAAAGGGTGATTATTTATGAGCTTTTTTTGTATCATTTATGGTTTGGAAAATGATAATGGGTTATGTCTTAAGAAAATAGGGGAAATAAAAGAACATCTTTTATGGAAATCCTCTTAGTGCTAAAAACAATAATCCAAATGAAATTCCCCGAGAGAATTTAATTGAGGCAGAGCGCATTCTTGTTTTATCAAATCATTTACACATTAACTTGTACTCTGGGTTAAACCCCATGAGAAATAGCTCAATATGCAACTAAAATTAGAAGTTTTTAATTAATAAACTACTTTTGAAAGGATGATTTAAAATGTTTGAATGGAAAGAGTTTAAAAACCTTGAACCAAACAAAGATTTGAAAGCCTATTGGGAAGGTTATTGTAAACAGTCAGATGTATCTGATTTAATAAAAAATGAAAAGTTTAGTAAACTTAAGGGTGATATTGATAAGAGTTTTGAAAGTTTAAAAAGTGCAGATAAAAACAGTGCTGATTACAAAAAAGCAGTTGCTAGTATAGAAAAAGATATAATTAGTTTGACAGAAAAAATGATGGGTGAAAAATGCGCTCAAATTAAGAGTAAGTGTGAAGACTATTTGAGTAGAGATGAAATAGGTAATCTTAATAAAGAAAGTTACGAAACCAAAGAGTTTTATAATTCTAAGATTGAAATTGAAAAACTATTAAGAGAAATTAACGAGACAGTAACCAAAGGAGCATCTTTTGAAAAATTTAAAAAATTATATGACAATACGGAAAAAATGTTGAATAAGTTTGAAGATGTAGTGGAAAAAACTGAAATTAGAGTGGCAGAAAGGAAAGAAAATATAATTCAAGAGATTAAGGCTCTAATGACTAATGAGAAGGAATATGAATCATATGTGGGAGAAATTAAGAAGTTAGCGCGAGATTTTCAAGATATTATAATTAACGAAATTGTTGAAATTTGTGTCGGAAATGGTTCACTTATGCGGCATAATCATTATATAAAAGATAATTTTAATTCACTTGAAGAAGCTTTGCGAGACTATAGGAAGTTTAAAGAATTTGATTATGAGGATACCACCAAAAATTCAATCGGCGATTTATTGAACTTTCGTGATGCAATTGAGGGTATGAGTGAGTTAGTTGGATCTGCGTACCTCTATGGATGTAATTTTTTAAAATTAAATTCAGGAGAAGTTGCTGATGTTAAGAAGTTGAAATTAGGTAAAAGCATTGAAGATGGCAGAGGTGATTTTGAAAAAGATTATGAAAGATTTGAACAGCTGAAGAAAAAAAATGGAGAAAATAAAATACAAGGTGGTTATAGTGATAAGAGTGGAGTTAAATTGTTTGTAGAACTTTATAATAAATCTTTAGAGAGAAGAAATAATAAAGATACTGATGAAATAGATGCTAAATTAAAAGAAATATCAATAAAGCGTAGTAAGATTAATGAAAAGTATGTGACCTGTAGAAAGGCTTTAAATAAGGTTAAGCTTAGTTACAGAAATGTTATAATAGAATACATTGATAAATATTTTGAAGAAAAAGGCAAAAACAAAGATCGTATTAAATTTTCTAACTGTGCAAGTGCTATGAAGTTTATGGATGATTGTAGGAAAAATTTGAGTGGTATGATCCATGGTGATATGACGCAATGCGAGGTAGTTGAAGAGTCTTTAAAAGCTTCAGAAAAAATATTAGACTGGATAATTTTTTACGGCTTGAGATTTCTTCAAGATGAATTGAATATAAAAGGAGTTTACAGTAATGTTACTGTAGGATATGCTGCTAGAGGTTTGACATATTTTGGATTTACTGATTATGGTGGTGCAATTGGTAAGTTTAAAACAATTCTCTCTAGAAGTCAAAATCAAGGTAAAGATTTGAATGTTAATAGTACTGATGATACTATAGTAAAGATGTTCATAAAACTTTATAATGTGTACACTGATGAAAATCAAACTACTACTCAAAATCAAAATCACTCTGAAAATGGTCAAACTACTTCGAGTGATATGAGAGTAATGGCCACTAAATTACAAGGTAAAAAAGAGGAAATTGTAAGGAAATACAATGAATTATTTAGTAAAATTCCTAGTGAGTATTATGATGTTGTATATAGAAAATATATAGAAGGACATTATAAATTTATAGAGATTTGTAACAGGGCTCAAAGATATATAGATGATATAAAAAATTGTAATGAAGTGAGTGATAAAGAAAAAGACAACTATAAAAAAGCTAATGAATCATTGGATACTATGAGAAAAATAGTAGATATAATAGGATATTATATTTTTAGATTTCTTGATGAAGAAATTGGTTATAAAAATGGAATTTATAAAAACTATAGATTTTTTAGTAAAGAAATAACGAATGCAGGGTATGATAAATTTATTGAAGGATTTAAAAAATCGAAAAATGAGCGTTTGACGAAAAATAAAGGTAATAAACCGCTTGAAAAGGGCAACGATGAAGCAACAAATATGTTAGTAGGAATTTATAACGAATCCGGTTTATGGAAGCATATTGTTAAAACACTTAAAGATAAAGTAGATGCTTCTATATCATCAAAGAGGGTATGGGATGTTGATATAAGTCAGAAATCTAAGGATGCTGCAGCACTTCTTAGAAGTTTTATAGAAGAAGTTCAAGAAGCAAACAAGACTGATCAAAATTTAGAAAAAGAATTCTGTATGTATTCTAAAAAATCATTGAAAGCCTGTTTAGAAAATCATGTTTTAAAAAATAGATCAAAGAACAGTTTACTATTTTCTAAATCCAATGACTTTGCTAAAAAAATGATAAAATTGATTGATAAAAGTACTAAGATTAGTCATAATAGCAAAAAAATCTACGATACTCTTAGTGATAACAAGGAATATGCATTAAATACAGCAAAAAAAGCTAAAAAATCACTGAAAATATTCATAAGAAATAAAGCTTATACTAAAGATGATCCTTCGGCATATCTTCTTAAAAAGAATGTTCAGTTGTCAAAAGCATTAGAAGAATGTTTGAAAGATTGCAAAAAAAATGCTAAAGGTTACGAGGTGAAAGAAGTAGTAAAAGCCGTACCAAAGTGGGATAGTGTTTTGAAGAGTGCAAAAGATTTTAATAAAGAGGTTGTTAAATTCAATAGTGATCTTGAAATGCTTGCAAATAAATATGATGGCCAAAAGATAGATAAAGGTGTGCCTATGTTTGCAGATAGAGAGTTAAATGAGGTTTTACGAGATATTATGTCCGAAATAAGTTATTGTCTTTTCTGGGGAATATATGGCTATATGGTGTGTTATTTTAGTAATACTATAGGGTATAATATTGCAAGTAGAGTAAACATTGAAGGACTTGAAGAGTTAAATGCAGTTGTTAATGAAGCGCAGTGGGATTAAATAATAGTTAATCAATAAAAACAGCCACTTCCGTGGCTGTTTTTTATTTTTTCTCTTCTTCAACGTTAACGGTGGAAGCTATAGCCCATTTTTTGATTCTTATTTTTTCCGATCCCGTTTCAAGAACTAAAGAATCCGAATCTTCTTTTATACTTACTACTCTTCCGACTATTCCACCGATTGTTATAATTTCATCACCTATTGAAACTGATTTTCTCATTTCTTCTTCTTGTTTTCTTCTTTTCTGCTGAGGACGAAATAAAAGAAAATACATTCCTCCTATAATTATGGCATAAACAAGTAAAACACTTATCGATTGCCATGAAAATTCTTGATTTCCCATTAGACTGTTCATAAAATAGTAACCTCCAAAAAACTTGTTTGAATTTAAATTCACTTAATTATACACTTTTAAATTTTTTTAAGCAATACCATTGTTTATCATTGTCATTTTTAATATAATAAATTTAGTTGAGTTATAAAATTTATGAATAACAATGTTATATAAAATAATTTTAAAATATCTATTGACAAATAAATTTTTTAAGCATATAATAAGTAATATCGACGCAGAATGGAGCAGCCTGGTAGCTCGTCGGGCTCATAACCCGAAGGTCGGTGGTTCAAATCCACCTTCTGCAACCAATTTTATAGATCATAACAGTTTACTGTTATGGTCTTTTTTTATTTATATAGAATTTATTGAAATATATAGATTAATATGGTAATACTAAAATTACTATGAATAATTATATTAATAAAGAAAATAAATTTTTAGAAAAATGCAAAACTTTACCTAATCTCCCTGGAGTTTACTTGATGAAGAATATTTCAGGAGAAATTATTTATATCGGTAAAGCAAAAAATCTTAAAAACAGAGTTTCATCTTATTTTTTAAATGAGTCTTCCAGAACTTCAAAGGTAGAAAAGATGATAGAGAACATCGAAAACTTTGAATATATAATAACCGATAGTGAATTTGAAGCATTAATTTTAGAATGTAGTCTTATAAAAAAATATCAGCCCAAATACAATATTCTTCTAAAAGATTCAAAAGGTTATAGCTATATAAAAATAACTAATGAAATTTGGCCGAGAATATGGGCAGTAAAACAAAAAAACGAAGACGGGGATTTATATATCGGACCTTATATTAGTTCTTCTACTGTTAAAAATACTGTTGAAGAAATCACAAAAATTTTTAAACTTCCGGACTGCAAAAGAAACTTAGAAAAAATATATAAAAATCCATGCCTTAATTATTATATAAACAGGTGTAGTGCTCCTTGTGTGAGAAAAATATCATGCAAGGAATATAAAAATGTAATTGAGGAGACGAAATCTTTTTTAAAAAACGGAATAAATAAAACCTTAGTGGATCTAAGAAAAGATATGCAGGAAGCTTCTGATGCTATGGATTTTGAAACGGCTGCAAAAATACGTGACAAAATTAAATCTATTGAAAAAATAAAAAGCAGTCAAAAAGTTGTATCGAGCAAAATTAAAATTCAAGACGTTATAGCACTTTCATCTGATAGTTCAAATACATCGGTTGAAGTTTTTAGATATAGTCAAGGCGACCTTTATGAAAGTAAAAATTTTATTTTAGATGCTAATAATGACGAAATAGAATCAAGAACTCAATTTTTAAAGCAATTTTATGAAGTTCAAGATAACATCCCCGAAATAGTTATTTTAGATGGAAATATAAATGATTTTGAATTGATGAAAAAATTTTTATCAAATAAAAAAGGAACTTCCGTAAAATTGGAAATTCCAAAACGTGGAGATTTATTTAAACTTTCTTTAATGTGCAAAAAGAACGCATATGAAAATCTTTTAAAAAGTAAAGGTTTTAAAACAAAAGAGGAATTTTATCTGGAGGATTTGAAAAATATCTTAAATTTAGACAAAACACCAAATCGTATAGAATCTTATGATATTTCCAATTTGTCAGGTTATGACTGTGTTGGATCTATGATTGTTTTTGAAAATGGTAAGCCGCTTAAATCGCATTATAGAAAATTTCGTCTTGATTACAGTCAAGATGACTATTATTCTATGAAAAGTGTCTTGAAAAGAAGATTTAGCAGCTGTGAAAAAAATAATGAAAATGAAAGTTTCAATAAGATTCCGGATTTGATTCTTGTTGATGGTGGAAAAGGGCATGTAAGAGCCGCTAAAGAAGCAATTTTTGAAATGGGTGTGAATATACCTGTATTTGGAATTGTTAAAGACTCTAAGCATAGAACAAGATCATTGGTAACTGAATTAAAAGAATTAAAAATAAAAGAAAACACAAGATTATTTTTGTTTATAACTCAGATACAAGATGAAGTTCATAGATATGCTATAAATTACCACAGAAATTTAAGAAATAAAAAAATTAAAACTTCTGAACTTTTAAATATTAATGGAATAGGGGAAAAGAGGTCTCGTGAACTTTTAAAACATTTTGGATCTTTAAGTGAAATAAAAAATGGAAGCTTAGAGTCTATAGAAGCAGTAAAAAGTATGGACAAAAAAAGTGCAGAAGCGGTTTATAATTATTTTCACAGTACAAAAAACTAAATTTTAGTTTTTAATACATCAAGTGTTTTTTTAAAATATTCCGGCAACTGACTTGTAAATTCAATATATTTATTTGAAGTAGGGTGAATAAAGCCTATTGTTTTTGCATGTAGACATTGACCCTTTAAAAAAGGAAAATCTGTTTTTTTATTTTTTCCGTAAACTTCGTCACCTAAAACAGCATGACCCAAATAGCTCATATGAACTCTTATTTGATGAGTTCTTCCAGTTTCGAGGATTAGTTTAATATGAGAATAGCCTTTATAATTTTCTATTGTTTGATAGTTAGTTATTGCAAGTTTACCCGAAGTTTTTGAAACAGCCATTTTCTTTCGATCAAGTTTATGGCGATTTATATATGTTTTTACGCATCCTGACGAATGATTTAAGTTTCCTATTACAACAGCCTCGTATTCTCTTTTGAAGCTATGATTTTTTATTTGTTCCGCAATTATTTTATGCGAAATATCATTTTTAGCAACTATTAAGAGTCCGCTTGTATCTTTATCTATTCTGTGAACTATTCCTGGTCTTAAAACTCCGTTTATTCCCGAAAGTGAATCTTTGCAGTGGTATAAAAGAGCATTTACAAGTGTTCTATCATAGTTTCCCGGAGCGGGGTGGACAACCATATCTTTAGGCTTATTGACTATAATTAAATCTTTGTCTTCATAAACAATATCAAGAGGAATGTTTTCAGCTTTTACTTCAAGTTCTTTTATTTCCGGAAAAGTAACCGAAATATTCATCCCTTTTGAAATTTTGAAGTTTTTGTTCACGGATTTTCCGTTAATTTTTACCAGACCGTTTTCTATTAATTTCTGAATATAAGACCGTGAAACATCTTTAATTTTGTTGCTTAAAAAAATGTCTATTCTTAAATTTGATTCTTCATTCTCAACTAAAAAATTATACGATTCCATATTTAAAATTTATCCTACCCCCAAATCTTTGTTATCGATAAGTATATCTATTTTAGGGTTATCTTTTATTTTAGGGTATATCTCGGTTATAAATCTTGAAATTAAATTTTTGTCTGGTTTTATTTCGGTTGAATTTTCTACAAATATACTGATTGTAAATCTCTCAAAATATTTTTCTGCTAAAAATATATCATTTTTAATTGTTTCAAATTTCTGACTTTGTACTCCTGCTAATAAACAAACACTTTGAAAGTATTTTGAAACTTCTTTGACATCCACAGATTCTTTAATTCCTTTATTCCATAGTGTTCGCAATGAAGGGTTAAAAGTTTCTATACCAGTTCTAAATTTAACCGATTTTATATGTTTAAATTTTTCTGCAAATGATTTAAGTTTATTTCTGTAAGCCCAGTGGACTTCAAACCATATTTCTTTTATATTTTTTTCTTTTGTTTTTTGAATAAGAAAATCAAGAGTTTTTTCATCAATTTCCATTGCGGATCCTGAATTTATAACATCTAAAACTCCGAATTCACCTGTGATTTTTTCTATTACACTTTTATTTATTTCAAATGGATTTAAACTTACGTCATGAAAATAATCGCAAAAAGTGCACTTTTTCCAAAAACATCCTTTTCCCTGAAGAAGAATGAATTCTCTTGGAAATTTTTCTTTTATTTTTGAGTATCTAACTTGAACTTTTTTCATTTTAAATAATCCTTTGTATCAAAAAAATTTATTTTTCAATTATAAATCAAATTTAAGCATAATTCAATTTTACCATTAAAAATCGAGCTTTATTTAAAAAGCTCGATTTATTTATTTGCTAACAGGTCTATACAATGCCAATCTGGAATTTTTATATATATCATTTTTTATATTCTCATATGATTCTTCACAGGTAACAGAACTGTCGTCAAGTTTATACCAATCTCCGTTGTCGTTTTTTGAGTATGCATAATAATGGCCGAACAACCCGTTGGAACTGATATAAATCGCAACTGAAGCCAACTCATATTTTTGTCCATAAACATCTTCTATAGTTTCTGGCACGTCAATATTTTGTATTACTTTATTACACTTTTCATATCTATTAATTCCTATTAATTTATATTTTGAAGGAATCTCTTTAAGTAAATTTTTATCTATTTCTGGATTTACTATTTCTAAATTTTTTATTGAAACCAATTCTCGTGGAATACCTGTAAAATATGATTCTATAACTCTGGAAACATCCTCTTGACCGCAAATATTGTGCTCGATGAGTATATTTTTCATTATATCATTCGGAGCTTCTTTGTTGTTAAGTTTAGTCATTATTTTATTCAAGTTTTCCAAGTTTTTACGGTTTTGTTCTTTTTCTTCTTCTGTTTCAATAATACTTTTATTTCCATTTATTTCTGCAAGTTTAACAATTATGTCTGAATATTTATTTTTCAAATTTTCATATTGTGGATATGCATCCTTAAAAAGTTTTGAAATCGTATTTTTAGCAGCTTTATTTTTTCTGAATAAAATATTTAATACAGAACTTAGTTTTTCTTCGTCTCTGTCAATTATGTTAAATAAGGAGCATACTCTATCAATTTTTTCATTATTTTTTAAAACATGATTCATTGAAAACAGTTGTATTAAGCACTCTATGGCTTTGTATACATCTAATTCACAGGATATCCTAATAGACTCGCTATATTTTTTATTGTTGTATAAATCTTTGCGTATAGATTCTAATTCTTGTATTTTATTTTTGCAATATTGTAAGTCTAATTTTTTAACAGCTTGAATTAACTCATTTTCCTTACTAATTCTTAAAAGAAATTCATTAATGAAAGTATTTTTTGTTTTCTCAGCATACTCCTTCTGTTTTTGGAGTTCATAAACCGAAGTTTTAATTCCGTTCAACTGAATTTTTAGTACTTTGTCTGAGGACAAGTTAGTAAGATTGTTATTTCTTATTTCAGGAATTTGAAATAGAATTTGCAACGCAGAATTAAAATAGCACGTGCTGCCATCATTTTTTATACCGGTAAATTCCAATAGTTTTTCTGTCGGAGATGTGACTGAACAATGATTTTTATCATGAATAGATTTCGAAATACATTCAGGAGCGGAATAGTCTTGTGTATTTGTATCATTATTTTCTTCTTGCATTGGGTTGCATTTATTTTGAGCCCAATATTTCACAGCCATTGCTGTAGGAATTCCTATAGCTGCTAAAATTGCTACACCTGCACCTATTAAGTATTTTTTATTAGAAAAAATTGATTTAATGCTATTGTAAGGTTTAAATTCTTTGTATGCATTTACTTTATGTGGAAAAGCAGTCGAGCCGACTAAAAGCGCTGCTAAAATTCCTGCAGTGGTTTTGCTTAAAATTTTTGGTTTTATCTTACCTCCGGAAATATTTAACAATTCTTCATTTCTCAATTTTTCTTTTAGATTGTTAGAAAAAATTTTTTTCAATCCTTCTCCAAATTCTTTTAATGTAGTTTTAGATTTTAAATATTTAAAAAATTCATATACTGACTTTTTGTCCTTGATAGTTTGAAGTCTGTTTGAAATCTTTGTTTTTTCAATAATAATTTTTATTATATTTTTCATTTTGTTAGTTATTTAATCCTCTCCTTTATAAGAGATATTATAACTTAAAATTAATAATATGTCAATTAAAATCTTTTCTTTATATAATTTTATTGTTACATGGAACATATTTCAATACATTTAAGTTCTGTACGACCTTCGTTGAAATAAAACCTAATAAAATAGTTGTCAAGAACATATTTATCGCAGGGAATAGATTTAATATTATTTATATTTATTCCCAAATTTGCAAATACGTTTTTATAGTATTCAGGACAACTGTAATTTATAGAGGAGAAAGGATCGCCCATGACAGATCTTCTTTCTATTGCACTGCTGCTGGATCCGAGACCCATAAACTTTTCATTGGTTCCGAGGAATATTTTTTCGCAAACATACTCTCCTTTTTCTTCATCTACTTTAAATACCGCGGAAGCGTCTAAATTTCTGTAAGTAATTATCATCTTACCATTTGTCTCGGTTTTATATGTTTCTTGACCGAATTCTTTAGAAAAATCATCAGGAGTCTTTTTAAGATATGCAATATAATCTATACTATCGCCTCTGAAGTTACCTGCAAATAATTCAGATCCAAGTTTGTCATATGATTTACCAGAGCCTTGTTTCTTACCTTTTGAAAATTCACCTGAATAAATAATAACTTGTGTTGTCGGATCATAAAGTATACCGGATCCGTCATAGAGACCGTCTTTAAATTCACCTGTATATGTTAATACTCCGGTATCAATATCATAAAGGTTACCGTTTCCATTGTATATTCCCTTTGCAAAATTTCCAAAATATTTCAATGCATTATTTGAATAAAGTTTTCCTTCACCGCCGTAAACTCCATCTTTAAAGCTGCCTTCATAATGTACTGAAGTACCGTCTTCTTCGTATTCTACACCATTGCCGTTTGGAACATCATTTGCATGTTCTCCGTAATATTTTTTGAGTGCCGTATCGGGGTTATACTGCGTACCTCTTCCTGATTTTTGCCCGGCTGCAAATTCACCGGTATAGATAAGTTTTCCTATAGAATTGTAAAGCTTTCCTGATCCTTCATATAAATTAGATTTGAAAGAGCCGCTATATATAAGTGTACCGGTAGAATCATAAAGTTCACCTTCTCCGCTGTATTTTCCAGCTTCAAAATTTCCCTTATATACCACATTCCCGGATGAATCGTATTGTGTTCCTTGACCTTCAGGAGATCCGTTTTGTAATGAGCCTTCAAAAACAAGTTTCCCCATTGGATCGTAAACTTTTGCTTTTCCGTTAAATTTGGTGTATTTAGCGGTATCTAGTTTTAAGTTTGCAGTCCAAAGTTTTCCTTCCGCCCAGGGAATAGCATGAAACGTAATTAAATATACCGCTACCCCTATAACAACGGCTGAAATACAAACAAATCTTTTTGAAAGGTATATTCCAAAAACTTTCCAATAATCCTTTTTACTTTTTGGCTCTCCGAGAAGAGTTTGAAAAAATTTTTGAATTTTTTGCTGGATTAATTGTGAAACACGGGTAGCAGAGTTTTGAATATCGACTAAAAAAGCTGTCATAGCTGTTATTTGAGTTTGAAGAGTTGTGGAAATTCTTGACATTATATCTTTAAATACTGACATAATTTTCTCATCCTATTCATTTAAGTGATTTGCTATATTATATATCCATTAAAATCTTGGATTGATTCTGGATTTTTTTCTTGTTTTGAAGATTCTTCATCGCACATCATCATGTATTTTATGCTTACTTTGTCGTTTTCATTTACTCTCAAAACATCTGTAAACATTTTTCGTGCTCTTGAAAACTCACCTTGAAGGTAAAATTTTATTCCTTCTTCGAAAGTTTCTTTTGTTGAAGTATACAAATCCTGAGAGTATTTGTTTAGTCCGTTCATAATTTGGTATATATCTTCGTAATCTGAATCGGTAGAATTTCCTGCTTTACCGATGTATCTATATGTGAATGGTAGACTTTTATCTATTAAATTTATAATATTTCCTGTAGCTATATGGTCTATTCCCAAAAGATTGAGTCTTGAATCAATATTAAACATTTGAACTATTTCATCCGAGATAACAATAGCACCTCTTCTGTCTTCATTTCCTGAAATTCCTATTAAAGCATCTCCATGCCCAATTGTTATATGCATTCTTTGTTTTATTTCTTCGGGAAGAGGTACTTCTTTGAACTGTATAGAAGCACTTAGTGCATCATTTGCACTTTCGGGGAAAAGTATAACAGCATCAAGTCCGGTAAATGATTGAACAATTCCTTTGTTCTTTTGAACTATTTTGAAAAGTTCATTATAACTTGTGTTCACAGCTTCAAATATTTCATTTTCCTTTTCGAAATCGAAGCATCCTTTTGATGAAATATTGAAACTAAGATAAATAATATTCATTTCAACGACTTTGTGATTATAAAGATCTACTTGTGTTATTTTTTCTTTGTCCATAAGTTTAAATATTTCTTGCGGAACATATCTTATATATTCTTTATTTAGTCTTATTAGATTTGAAGTGTATCTTTCTATTTTTTCGGACATCAAATTAAATGCATTTGCTATATCAGCAAGTTCGTCCTTTGTATTTATAGAAATTCTTGTGTTCCATGTGCCTTTCCCTATAGTGTCTATTGCTTTTTCAATCTTTTTTAGCGGTCTTAAAGACCATTTTATTGCAAAACATGTAAGGCATCCTACTAAGACAGTTATTATTAAAATAAGTGCTGAAGAATGCTTTAGAATTTCCCAAAATTCTCTTTGGCTGTGTATTCCTTCGTCAAGGAAATTTCCTACTATTCCGACAACATTTCCGTTATTATCTTTTATAGGAGCAAATGTAGCAGAAATATCACCGTATACATCTCGGAAGGTTGCATGTTCAGAACTTTGATTTTTCGATTTATCAGACAAATTTGACCATATTTTATATAAAGTTGCTTTTTCATCTTGTTCCAGCAAATAATCAACTAAAGCATATCGTGGCGAAATCATGTCAGGTGAAGTATATTTAAGTTTGTCAAACGAACTTGAAGAAACATCATATTTTGTGTTTATAGTTGTATAAAGCTTTCCATAGCTTTCTATATATGTTACCAAATAATCACTTTTATCTCCGATTTTTGAGTATATATCCTTATGACCTTTTTGGAGTAAATTTTTAAGTTTTACATAATCAGAACTCATATATCCTGAAACATGGTTGAGTTTTGCAAAATCACTTCCGCTAATGGCATCTGCTGCTGTTTTGGCACCGTTTTCTTGTTCGTTTCTTAAAACTTTTATATATTCATTAACTCCGTCTTTTGTGTTTACATATACTAAAACTCCCATAGAAGCAACAAATACAGGCAAAAATAGAGTTATCATTCTGGTTGCAAGCGGTATTCTTTTAAGTTCGAAGCTGAGTAAGTATTTTATAATGTAGTAAAGTGCGGTTTCGGCAAGAATTATTCCAAACATTATTAAATATCCCCATGGGAAAAGTCTGTTTCTTAAATCTCCAACAAGTTTTGATTTATTAGATCCAAATCTTACATGAAAAGGTTTATCAAATGCTTTGGAAGCCGCGTAGTAATCACCTTCGGAAATTACTTTTACACTTCTGACATCTCCTAGTGTTATATTGAGACTTTCGGAAAGATTGTTTTCCAGACTGTAAAGTGATTGAACCATGCCGCTTTTTGTATTTAATTTGCAAAATTTTCCGTTTATGCAGTCGTTAAAGTATAAATTATCTTCTTGGTCAACGTTCATTGAAATTATTTGGAATGGTTTTGAATTCATTATGCTGGAATAATTTTCAAAATTACCTTCATTGTTTGTTGCATAAAGCTCACCGTTTAAAGTTGAGTAAAATATTCTTCCGGTAGATAAAATACTAATATCATTCACCCATTGGTAATTTTGGCTTGTTACGGCTGTATTTGGAGTTATATCGAAAGATTTTATTTTTCTTGGACTTTCGTCCGCGAGTGGGTTAGTACTTATTACTTCATAATGATTGTTTTCGCATGTTATGATTGTTAATTTTTGATCTACAAGCTGTATTTTTCTTATATAGGGTTCTGTAGGTGGGGTAGAGTCTTTAGTAAAATCAATAGCTGCTATTTGTTTTACATAGTTTCCGTTTGTATCGTACATTAAAACACTTTCGTTTAAAGTTGGGTACATTGTTTTGTCGGAAACAACAGCGGTTAAATCCTTTTTTTGTTTAACGAAGTAAAAATTTCCACCCGAATCAACTTCTAAGTTGCTATAAACATATTCGCTGTCGGAGTTTGATTTTTCAAGATTTATTTGAAACTGAGTAGACCCACTGGGAAGAATTTTAGAAATTTTATAAATTCCTTTTTCTTCATCAACACCAAGTACATAAGTATTTCCTGAAGGGTCCATATCTGAGCTTAAAAATGCTCCGAAATTCGGTCTGTTTACAAAGTACTGTATACTGAAGGCTATTAGAGTAAACATCAAAACAATAAAAGTATACTTAAATTTCGGCTGTGAGATAATTTTTTTAATCTTTAAGATTTTTCCTGAAAAATTCTGAAATTTAACTTTTTTAATTTTCTTTTCCATACAATCTCCTCACATCTTTTTATTTTCGGGGCAAATAATGGATATCAAAATCAGATATGTCAAAAATGTATAAGATACACAAATTATTTTTGAACATCATATTTTGCTTTGATAATTGACTTATATATTATAGTATATTATCATAAAATAGTTGAGTCAAGTATTATAAAAATGTTTATTTATTTATTTTTTAAAAAAGGTGTGAAATATGTATGCCTAATATAAACAAAAAGTTCGATTATGTTGTTATAGCTTCTCTTTTTCAAGGCGAAAGAAAAGAAGTTTTGGTCGGGTACAAAGAAAAAAAGACTCTTGAAAATTTTTATATAATTAATAAATTTGATTATTGTAATGAAAATATGCAAACATTTAAAATATTATTTGATATATTTTTTTCTTCAAAAAAACCGAAAGAGTTTGCTGACTTTTTTGTTGAAGGTAAAAGTTTTTATGGAGTTTTTACTTACACTCAGGAGGAAAATATTAAAAAAAGTTTCAGTAAAGAATTTAATATCTGTACTTTCGATGAAAGATGTGTTATTTTAGAAAACATTCTTATATACTTCGATCGAATAAGCAGTTTTCCAAATAGTATTTTTGGTTGTTTAACTGAAATGCAAAATATAAAATTGGATGACAAAAAAAATATAAGTTTTGTTTATAATCTTGAAAACATGGAAAAATATTCGACAGTACCCGAAGGCAAAGATTTAATTTTAAAAAATATAAGAAATATAATTTATACTTTACTTGAAGCCGAATCAAAAGCTAAATTTAATAAATCCCTTCATATAGTACTTGACAAGTGTGAAAGAGGAGTATACAGCTCAATTCCGGAACTCGTTATAGATTTAAAAAAAGCAGAAAAATCGTCTAAAACAAGTACGTGGCTTAAATATTTTAAATATCAAATGGATTTGAAAAGGAATACTATAGAAAAAGTTTCTAAAATTGCAACTGTTTTGTTAATTGCTGTTGGATTGGGATATCTTGTTTATAATCAACTTACAAGTGGTCAATCCCCCGGTAGTGCTGCGATGGTTGTTTCAATAGGAGGAGTAAATTACAACGGGAATAAGGAAGATGAATCGGATAAAAATGTTTCTTCGGAAAATATAGATAATCAAACAGGAACTAAAGAATCAGCGGATATAGTTTTAAGTAAAGGTCTTGACATGGAATATGAGGATTATATAGTAAAATACGGAGATACTGTTTCTTCTGTATGTTCCGACTACTATAAAGACAATAAATATATTACTGCTGTAGCAACATTTAACGGAATTGACGTAAATGAAGTTTTAACTGCAGGAACAATTTTGAAACTTCCTAATAGAACGGCAATGGCACTTTATAGCTCTAAATAACAGTATTTTATAGTCCTTGAAAAATCTTTAATAGTCATTTAAAATATGAGGAGCGTGATATAAAACATATTTGTGGGGGAATAAATGAGGAATTCAATTTATGAAAACAAAGAAAATGATATAAGTAGCGGGAATGTATACCAGCATAAAAACAGGAATTATGTTGATGTTTATTCGTCTGAACGAAAAAAGGAAAGAAGAAAAAAAATACCAATTTTAAGAGTGATTTCATTTGTATTTTTTTTAACATTGGGAATCATAGGTGGAATTATGATATATGGATATCACACATTAAATTCATTTAATTATGAATATGTTGAATCTAAAAATGTTCCGGAAAATGTTAACAGTTCATCAGAAATCGGTGCAGACATCGATGGCCTTGTAAATGACAAAATGGTTCTTAATGTTCTTTTGATAGGAAGTGATTCCATGTCTGTAGGGGATGGTGGAAGAAGTGATTCACTATTGATTGCTTCACTTAATATAAGAACTAAAAAACTTAAAATCACATCTATAATGAGAGATATATGGGTGGATATACCCGGGTACGGTAAAGATAGAATGAATGCTGCTTATGCTTACGGAGGACCGAAACTTACTATTGATACAGTTCAAAAAAACTTTGGTGTTTTAATAGACAGATTTGTTTGTGTGGATTTTGAAGGATTTTCTAAAATAGTGGACTCTTTGGGAGGAATCGACATGAAGCTTACTCCTGCGGAATGTGCGTATATAAACAAATTTTCCGGGGACAAGCACATATTAAAATGTTCCGGTAAGGGTCCCGAATTAGTTCATCTGACTGGATTGCAAGCGTTGCACCATTCGAGAAACCGTAATAGTAAGGGCTCGGATTACGATAGAACGACAAGACAAAGAGATGTTATAAAAGCAATAATAGAGTCTCTAAAAAATTCGAATATTACTAAAATAACGGAAATAGTTGCAACTCTTGCACCTCTTATAACAACTAACTTTAAAACTTCGGAAATAACACGTCTTGCTTCTAATGCAACATCATACCTGAATTTCCCGATGGAAGAATTCAGACTTCCTACCAATGACAATGTTAAAGATGAAATACATCAGCAAAAAATGGTCCTTGCAATAAAAAATTTAAATAAAGCAAAAGAGGATTTAAGAAATTTTATTTATGAAACTTCTGAGTCTAAATAAAAAATTGAGCTTTGATTTTAATTATCAAAGCTCTTTATATTTTAAATTTTAACTATATTATCTTTCTTTGCCCCAGAAAAAAAGAGCAATTGTGCCGGGTCCGGTGTGGCTTCCGATAGTTGTTCCGATATCATGTATTTCAACTTTTCCGTTTAGATTTTTAAATTTTTCATTTATTAAGTCTGCCAAAATTTTTGCATCTTCATAGCAATCTGAATGAGAAATATAGCATTTTTCGCAGTAATCAAGACCGCTGTCCGCATGTTCCTCCATTTTTTTGAGTAATTCTGTAATTGATTTTTGTTTTGTTCTCACTTTTGAAACCGGTATTAGCTTTCCAAATGTATCAACATGGAGAACAGGGCATATTTTAAGAAGTCCACCAAAAAATCCTGCAGTTTTAGAAACTCTTCCACCTTTTACAAAAAAAGTTAAATCTGTAGACGTAAACCAATGATTCATTTTTAACTTATTTTCTTCTATCCACTTTTTTAAATCATCTATTTCAAATCCCTTATTTTTTAGCTCATAAAGTTTATTCATAATTAATCCGTAGCCTGAAGAAGCAGATAGAGAATCAACTATGTATATCTTTCTTTCGGGGAATTTTTCTTCAAGTTCTTTTTTGGCTATAATAGCGGAATTGTACACTCCTGATATACCGGAAGAAAGACTTATATGTAAAATGTCTTTTCCTTCTTCGAGAAATGGAGTAAAATATTTTACGAACTCTTCACTGTTAATTTGAGATGTTTTTACATCTGCTCCGTTTTTCATAAGATTATAGAATTCTTTAAGAGAAATACTCTTTCCTAAATCATCATAGTAATGTTTTTCATTTATAAAAAAATGAAACGGAGCATATTTTATGTTCATGCTATTTATTTCTTTTTCAGAGAGATCTGCGGTTGAACAGCAGCTAAGTATGTAGTTTGACATTTTAATCTCCTTTAAAATAATATTCCAGTATAGATTTTTTCGTCTATGCGGTATAATTATAACGCATAAGTTTAAAAATTTAAATTAATAATGCTTTAGTTTGTTGATTGTAACTTAAAAAATAAAAATTAAGAATTTTAAATTATTCAAATAATAAAAGGTGGACTTTATGGTAAAAATAATTGAAAAAAAAGTAATTGGCAAAAATGTTGCCCATATGACTATTGATGCCCCCTACATAGCAAAAAAGGCTTTGGCGGGACAGTTTGTAATTTTAAGAGTAGATAAAGAAGGAGAACGAATACCTCTCACAATTTTTAAAGCTAATAAAAATGAAGGTACTATTGAAATAATTTATCAAGTGGTTGGAACAACAACCATGAAATTGGATCTCAGGGAAAATGGAGATTTTATAGAAGATATTGTAGGACCGCTCGGAAAACCTACAGAAGTTAAAGGATATAAAAGAGTTATTGTTGTTTCGGGAGGGGTTGGAAGTGCAATAGCATACCCTTTGGCAAAGGCTTTTAAAGAAAACGGATCGAAAACCGAAATTGTAGTTGGATTCAGAAGTAAAGATTATATAATTTTGGAAAATGATATGAAGTTAATTGATAAAGATATTGAAGTTGTTACTGACGATGGGTCCAACGGTAAAAAAGCATTGGTAACTGCTTCACTTGAGGAAAAATTAAAAAATTCTTCAGATTATGATTTAGTAGTGGCTGTAGGACCTATTCCCATGATGAAAGCGGTTTGTGATATAACCAGAAAATATAACGTTAAAACCATAGTCAGTATGACTGCAATAATGATTGACGGAACAGGCATGTGTGGAGGTTGCAGATTAACAGTAGGGGGCAAAGTTAAGTTTGCTTGTATAGATGGTCCTGATTTTAACGGACATTTGGTTGATTTTGAAGAAGCTTCTTTTAGAAGCAAAGCATTTTTAGAAGAAGAGAAAATATCAAGAGAAAAAAATTGTAATTTATTTAAGGGTGTTTGAGTTATGATAAATAAAAGTAAAAATAAAAATCCTATGCCGGTAATAGATATTGAAAAAAGAAAATCTACATTTGAAGAAGTTGAACTAGGATACAATGATTCTCTGGCAAAAAGTGAATCATTAAGATGTTTAAATTGTAAAAATGCTCCTTGTCGAAGTGGATGTCCTGTAGGAGTGAATATTCCTTTGTTTATAAATTTAGTTTCACAAGGTAATATTTTGAAAGCTTACGATACTATAATTAAAGATAACCTTTTACCTTCAATTTGTGGTAGAGTATGTCCTCAAGAAAAGCAATGTGAAGCTAAATGTGTGCGTGCTAAAAGTGGTGAACCTGTTGCGATAGGTCGTCTTGAAAGATATGTTGCGGATAAAGCAAAAAATGAAATTAAAGTTTCAGAAAATAAAAGTAAAAATATAAAAGTAGCGGTTGTGGGATCAGGTCCTTCAGGGCTTACTTGTGCCGGTGAGCTTTGCAGTAAAGGTTATGAAGTTACTATATTTGAAGCACTTCATACTCCGGGCGGAGTACTTGCTTACGGGATACCTTCCTTCAGGCTTCCGCGAGAAGTTCTTGATTTAGAAATAAAAAAGCTTGAGTCTATGGGAGTATGCATAAAAACAAATATGGTTATAGGAAAGACTCTTTCTATACAAGATATTTTCGATATGGGTTACAAAGCAGTTTATATTTCAACCGGAGCAGGACTGCCAAAATTTATGGGTATACCTGGCGAAGGACTTTCGGGAGTATATAGTGCGAATGAATTTTTAACTCGTATAAATTTAATGAATGCACATATTTCCGGATACGATACTCCTATAAATATTCCGAAAAATTTGGTGGTAATCGGTGGCGGGAATGTTGCCATGGATGTTGCAAGAAGTGCACTGAGAATAGGATGCAAAAATGTTTCGGTACTATACAGAAGAACGCAACTTGAAATGCCTGCAAGAAAAGATGAAATTCTGCATGCTCAGGAAGAAGGAGTAAACTTCATGTTCTTAAAGACTCCTTTGGAGTTTTTGGGAGAAAACGGAGTTTTGAAAAGGATGAAATATGCATCTATGGAATTTACCGGAAAAGGTATCGATGGAAGAAATGAATTTAAAGTAAATGAAAATGACGTAAATTTAATGGAAGTTGATGCTGCGATTATTTCAATTGGAAACGGTGCAAATAAAATTTTATATGAAAGCGAAAAAAGTATAGATTTTCAAAAAAATGGATGTATAGTAGCAAACGAAGAAACTAAAACCTCAAAAAAATATGTTTATGCTGGTGGAGATGCAGTAACAGGGGCAGCAACAGTAATTTTAGCTATGGGTGCAGGGAAAAAAGCCGCAGAAACAATAGACAAAGATTTATCTTAAATATAAACTTGGAGTGATATCAAAGCTTTTTGAAAAAAATATCTTTAAAATTAAATTTCAATTTTTATATTTTGGTTTTCTTAACATTTATTTTCGTTATGGACAATTCATATATTTCTCTTTTTGGAATTATATTTGCTCTTTTTCATGAACTTGGTCATTTGATTCTTATATATATAAAAGACGGTAAATGTCTGGAAAATAAGAAAATATCATTTGGAATTGTAAACATAGGTATAGAAAATGATTTATTTTATGATAAGAACTTCGATAGTAATTTAGTTCTTATAAGTGGCCCATTAATGAATTTTGTTCTTGGAATTATATTTTTCTCCATTTACTTTTTTAATAAAGCGGAAATTATAAAAATTTTTTCGATTCAAAATTTCATTTTATGTTTTATAAATCTTTTGCCGATAACTTCTTTTGACGGAGGAAAAATTCTTTATAGTATTCTTTCTGAAAAAATAAATCCTATTTTTGCTTATAAATGCATTAACCTCATTTCGATTATTTTTCTTTTACCTCTTTTTACTTTTGGTTTTTTTATTCTTATAAAATCAAAATATAATTTTTCTGTTTTAATACTAGGATGTTATATAATTTCATATATATTTTTTAAATCATAATTTATCAGATGAAAGGATGAACTGTATGGGTTTTAAAAGTATAAATTTAAATGACTTTGAAAAAATTAATCCATTTAATTTAATAGGCAATGAATGGATGCTCATAACTGCAGGAGGAAAAAATAATTTTAATACTATGACTGCAAGTTGGGGGACTATGGGAGTTTTATGGAACAAAAATATAGTAAGTTGTTTTGTCAGACCTCAAAGATATACTTTTAAATTTCTGGAAGAAAACGAAATTTTTAGTATTTCATTTTTTGATGGAAAGCATAAAGATGCTTTGAAAATTTGCGGTACTAAATCCGGAAGAGATTGCGACAAAATTAATCTGGCAGGATTAACACCTATATTTGATGAAAAAGCTCCGTACTTTAAAGAATCAAAAATGACATTAATATGTAAAAAGATATATGCACAGTATGTAGACCCAAAATGTATGATTGATGAAAATTTAGAAAGCAATTACAAACTAAAAGACTATCACAAAATGTTTGTGGGAGAAATAATAAAATGCTTGGTGGAAGATTAATTTGAAAAAAACAGTAGTGGTGACAGGAAGTTCCTGCGGAATAGGAGCAGCAATAGTAAAAGAATTTTCAAGCGATGAAGATATGAATATAGTTATTAACTATAATAAAAGCAAAGAAAAAGCTCTTTCTCTTCTTGAAGAGTTAAGAGCAAAAAAATGTCAGGCAATTGCTATAAAAGCAGATATTTCAAAGCCTTTAGAAGCTCAAAATTTGATAGACTCGGCTATAAATGAGTTTGGAAAAATTGATATACTTGTAAATAATGCAGGAATTTCTATTCAAGGGTTATTTACTGAAACATCAAATGAATTATGGGAAAAGATATTCAGTGTGAATGTACACGGAATGTTTTATTGTACGAAAGCAGCGGTTAAAGATATGCTTAAAAGGCACTTTGGGAAAATCATAAATGTGTCGTCCATATGGGGAATAACAGGTGCTTCTTGTGAAGTACCTTATTCCTCTTCAAAAGCAGCTGTAATAGGGTTTACTAAATCTCTTGCAAAAGAACTGGGACCTTCAAATATAAATATTAATTGTGTTGCACCTGGAGTTATAAAAACCGATATGAATGAATTTTTAAATGAAGATGAATTAAATGAACTAAAAGAAATAACTCCTCTTGGCAGAATAGGAAGCCCCGAGGAAATAGCAAAAACGGTAAAATTTTTAAGTTCGAGCGATTCAGATTTCATAACAGGACAAGTTATTAGTCCTAATGGTGGATTTCTGATTTAGAATTTACAATTTTAAGGCAGCTGAAATCTTGAGAAAGTAAGCTGCAAATTTTTTTTGTTTCAAGATCAAGACCTAAATCCACGCAAATTATACTTATTTTGCATTTATGAGAAGAATATAAAACAATACTTCTTATTATGTATTCTAAATTTTCTAAATGACCTTCAAGTGGAAGAATGAAAACTTTTTCTTCTTGACTTGAAGATGAAGGTAAATGGCAAAAATTTATTAATGTTACTACCAATTCTACAATTCCGATAAGACTAAAAATAATTAAAAAAAATAAACATACCGAGAAAATCACTAAAATCACCTCGGTACATAATATTAATTTTTAATCTTTATTGTGTTTCTATAAAGTTTCAAATCCTAAGAGAACAGCTCCTCTTTCGGCATAATAACTGCAAAGTGCTTTTGCTTGCCTAATTTTTATATTTGCGGATTCATAAATTTTTAAAATATCCTCTTTGATTTCTTTAGCAAGAGTAATATTGTCGACATGTGAAATATAAAGCTTACCGCCTGAATAATTCATGTTTTTTAATTGGTTTATAAGTTCTACAATTGCTTTTTTCACTCCTCTACATTTGGTAAGAGCTTTAAAAGTACCTTTTTCACTGGGTGTCGCTATTATATTTATTCCCAAAAAACCTATTGTAGCGGCAATTGCTTTGTTTACTCTTCCGTTTTGAGCGAAATTATGTAATGATTTTATCATAAATACCATTTTTGTTTTTTTAAGATATTTCTCTGCTTGAATACAAATTTCTTCGAATTCAAGATTTTCATTTGTAAGTTTATGAATATAATCCACCAGAAGTCGTTGTTGAGAACATGTACTTAAAGTATCAAAAACTTTTATTTTTGCATTTGGATGGGATTCAAGATACAGTTTAGCTGCTGCTGTTGCAGAATTATATGTTCCTGAAAGTCCGCTTGTCATTGTAATCACAAAAATTATATCGGAATCTCCAAAAGCAGTTATCCATGAATTTATATCGGGGCAAGACGTATACGAACGACCTTTATATTTTTCAAGTGTGCTGAGCATTGAATCGATATTCACATTTTCATCATCAATCCATTTTTGGTTTTCTGTAGAAATAGTAAGAGGAACAATAAATAAATTTTCATATTCATTTGTATTCATGTCGCATGAAGAGTCCGAAACAATTCTAAGATTCACAGTTTTTCTCTCCTTGATATTTATATTTTTAAATTTAATTTTATATACTGTAAGGAATATTATTATACTATAAATCCAGATTTTTTGGAATAAATTTTGAATTTTATCATTTGGATATTATTGAATAAAAGATATAAAATTTATGTTTTTATAAATTATATGATTTTTTTTCAAAATAGTATTGATTTTAATTTACGTATGTTGTAAAATATAAAAGTCAGTTGGAGAGGTGTCCGAGTTGGCTTAAGGAGCACGATTGGAAATCGTGTAAGTCGTTAAAGCGGCTTCGGGGGTTCGAATCCCCCTCTCTCCGCCATTACAGTATGGTTTTTGTGTAATGATTATTTCTTAATTTTTAGGAGTAGTTGTTACAGTTTTTTTATAGGTATAAATTTTAATAAGAATAATAAATCCGCTGATAGTTTTATCGGCGGATATTTTTTGGTTTAAGTTCTTTTTATATCATCTTTTAAAATACTGTAGATGTATACATCGGATACACCATTTTTAAATTTGTAAGCTTGTCTTAAAACACCTTCAAACTTCATACCACATTTTTGCATGACTCTTCCTGAAGCTAGATTTTTTACATCATGATAAGCTTCTATTCTGTTAATATTGACTTTTTCAAATAGGAATCTAATAATCTCTTGGAGTGCTTCTGTAACAATTCCTTGGTTCCACCATTTTTTACCGATACAATAACCAATTTCAATTTTTGAAATAATTTCATCTGGCTCTTTAGCACATATCGATCCTATAACTTTGTTTTCATTTTTAAGTTCTATTGCCCAATCAAAAGTTTTACTGTCTTTATATCTTTCAATTAGACTTTGTAAATAATTTTTAGTAACATCAATATTGCTATGTGTTTCCCATGTTAGGTATTTTGTTACATCATCGCTGGATGCATAATTTTCAAATACGTCTTTTGTATCTTCAATTCTAAATTTTCTTAAAATTAAGCGGTTTGTTTCAAGTTTTATTGTACCTTTGCAATTCATTTTCATCACCTTAAATTCAATTTAATCATTAAAACTTACCTTTTAAATTATAATACACTTAAAAAAATTTTAATATGATACTTGACAAATCATACTATTTATAATATTATATAATCTATAGGGAGGTACATTTGTGAATATACAATTAAAAAAAGGTTTTTTGGAAGTTTGTGTACTTTCGTTACTTAAAAATCAAGACCTATATGGTTACAAAATTATTAAAGGTATATCAGAGTATGTAAAAATTTCTGAATCTACATTATATCCTATATTAAAAAGGCTTGAAAGTTCAGATTGTCTAATATCTTATACTCAAGAGCATAATACTAGGATACGAAGATATTATAAAATTACAGATAAAGGTAAAAAACGTATATTGGATTTTCTAGAAAGTAAGAAGGAAATTATGAAAATTTATAGTCTTATAGAGGAAAATTGAATAAAAAGGAATTTTTATATAATTTTGGAAATAAATTTTATTTTTTATCAAAATAGGAAAAATAAAAAATACTATTTATAATTCTTGGGGTATCGGGTATCAATGATTTTTGTTTGTTTTGATTATAGGAATATTTTAATAGCCAGAAATCTGATGTGTATATCAGAGGAATTTTATTTTTACTTTCTTTTAGGAGAATTACTTATACAGTGATTAATGAACCTATAAATAAAGTTTTTGATTTTAATTATAATTTTTTAACAAGATGGAGATTTATAATGAATTTTTTTAAGAGATTTAACAAATTTTTTGCATTTTTATTGATTTTGTCTATGTGTTGCAGTTCCCATCAGTATGAAGTGAAAGCTTCTGACCCGCAATGTGATTTGCTGCAAGAAAGTTGCAATACTACTGAAGATAAATACTCTGTAGATTGTATATTTTCGATAGGTGGTGAGTGTAGGCCGGCGGCTTGGCTTAAAAAATGTGGCATGAGATACCAAGCTTCTCCTTTAGATTCGATGATGGGGTATTCTTTAGATACAGTGATAAAATTGTTTAAAACTAAGTTTGAAGATTTTTTTAAAGAGATAGAAGAAATCCCCGATAAATTTTGCTGCGATTGCAAATTTGTGAGAGATAAAATAAATAAAATAATATCAATTCATCATTTTCATAGAGATTCCCCTTTAAAGGTTGAGCATGAAAAATTTAGAGAAATTATGCTTCGTAGAGCTAAGAAAGTTGATAAAATATTGAATGAATCAAATACGATTGGTTTAATTTGTAACAGATCTAATGTCACACCGGCTGAATTTATGAAGTTTGTTGAAGAATTTAGAGAAATTTATCCAAATAAAAAAATTGTGTTAATTAATATAGTTAATGCAGATACTAAAGAAATGAAAAAAAGTATTTTATTTAAAGATGACAATTCAACTATTATTCAATTCACTTTTTTGGATAAGAAACATGATGAAGATAATCTTCCGGGATGGATGGGTAATGCAAAAGAATGGCAAACGGTTATGGATAGTATAGTGCTAAAAGGAAATAATTGTAATACAGATGAATCAGCAGTTTCTTAATTTTATAAGACATTATTTAAAAGCCTCACTTTTTATGTGAGGCTTTTGTAAAAGTATTATTTCGATTTTTTAGCATGCAATACAACTCTATAGCTGTCATTGTCTGCACAAGTTGAAAGTGTTAAAATACTATCTGATTCAGAGATTTCAGTTTCAAAATTTTTTATGCTTCTTTTCTTAAGTGTTTCGATAAATTTTTTAAATTCATTATTATTGCTAAAATCAGTTTTTATGTAGTAGCTTTCTTTTTCTATTTTATAAACAGAAAACACTTTATAAATGTAATTTTCATTTTTTTCAATGAAAATTATATCCAAATTTTCAGATCTATTATACCATTCGGGATTTAAAATATTTTTTAAAGTTCCAAACATGGATTTATCTTTTCTGTTGTGACCATAAATTATTATGTTTTTGTCAGTACCGTCAAATTTATTTTTGTAATCTGCAAAAATCCAACCGGCTGAATTATTTGTTTTGTCGAAACTGTGATTTAAATAAAATTCATTGTTTTTAGATTTTACAACAGGATACTCAATGTTTGTTCCATTGACTTTGATCCATGCTACTGTATCGCTGTTTTGGCTTTTTAGTAAATTGAAGTTTACAGTATATTTATTATTTTCATTACTGTTTTCATTTTTAGTTACTGCAGTATTATTTATATTTTTTGCAATGCTGGTATTTTTAACATTTTCTTTGTGCCAGTCATAAATTTTGGATCCAGAATAAATTAAAGTTATAAATAATATTAAATATACTATAGCTTTAAAAATTATAACTTTATTTCCTTTTTTCATTAAAGATCTTTCCTTTCAAATACAAAGACTAGCTTTTATTGCTAGTCTTTACATTTTAAAAAGTTTTATTTTATTTTTTTCTGTTTAAGAAAGGGAATGCAGCCATACCGATTGAAGCAAATGCGAAAAGTGCTATAGCGCAAGCTACTCCGTCGCCTGTTACCGGATTTTCATAAAAGTTTTCTAAAAGATTATCATTGTTTTCTGTTTTTGTTCCTGTTGTTGATTTTGGTTCTGATTCTTCGCCGGAGCCGTTTTCTTTAATATTTGTTGCAACTATTCCATATTGACTCAAGTGTGAAGTTTCAAATATTATATTTCCGTTTTCTACGGTTGCGGGTAAAGTTTCTTTTATTTCTCCGTTTTCGATATAAACGATTTCGTATTTGTTATAACCCTTTAATTCTTCCGGCAATGCAAGTTTGATTTTCATTTTTTCTCCATTTACTTCAACTATTTCTGTGCCGTTAAGCAAATTAATATCTGCTATGAATTTTACGTTTTTATCGGATAATTCTTTTGGAACTTCTACTTTTTTAATTTCGAGCTGATAATTTTCTGCTTCCAAATTACTAAATTCAACACTGCCTTTTACTTCACTGTTTTCATTGCTTGAAATTTCTTTTGCGGGTTCTTCTTCAATTGGAGTTCCTTCCCACTTTGCATAAAGTGTAAGATTTTTATACACATTTCTGTCTTCGGTTAAAGAATCTCTGTCAAATCCATTATCTTCATTATATCGCCAATCTGCCCAGTAAATAGTTTTACATAATGTTCCGGAGCCGTCTTTTTTAGAATACCAACCTTTAAATGTGCAGCCTTTTCTTTCTGGAATATAATGGAATATCGGCATTGAAGTACCTGAATCTTTTCCACCGAGATAATCGTATTGATTGGAGCTTTTACCATCAATAGTTCCACCGTTAGCATCTAATGTAAGTACATATGAAAAAGGTCTTTGATCTTCCGGTAAATTTGTGTTATTCAGTCTACCTTTTTCATCTACACCGTAAAAAGTATTCTTTTTATAAAGTGCATATACGGTTAATCTGTTATCTTTAGAAAAATAGCTTTTGTCGATTGAAGTTACAATTTCACCATCACATCCCCAGCCACAAAATGTACAGTCTTCTCTTTCGGCTTTGTACTTTGACAAGTCAACTGTTTCAAATTCATCCATCTTACCTGATAATATAATGTTGCCTTCTCCATTAACTTTACCGGCAAACGGGTCTAATTGTAAATAATATTTATCTGTATCGCTTAATTCCTTACCGTTAAATATAGCATATACATGTTTTCCTTTACTATATTTTACACCTGCGTAGTCTCCTTCTGAACTAAAATCATCTTTTTTTAGTGATGTTTCCTCTGGTGCAGGAGTTGATTCAGAACTTGAAAGAGCCCATCCCGAAAACTCATTTTTTCCATTGTAAGCCTTTGTTCCTTCTGTTAAATCGTAAAGCTTTACGGATTCTTCGCCTTCATCGAAATCAAATTTTACAATTTTTCCCGATAAACCGTCTATGTTTCCTTCATCGTAATCAGACGTTTTGAGATCCATTATTAAAGCATATTCTCCATTATCTGAAGGTGTAAAAGCGTGTGCCTCATTATTTGCAAACATAAGTGGTAAAGCAAGTCCTGCTGCAGTAAGTGCTGATAAAAATAAACTTTTTCTCATTTAACTTCCTCCTTATTTTGTTGCTTTTCTTTTATTAAGTATTACAAAAATGATTACCGCTGCTACAGCCAAAGCAAAAATTATAATGTACTTAACGATATTATCTCCGGTTTGGGGAATGATTTCGCCAAATTCATTATTCAATTTACTTTTAGCGACGTTATTAGTTGAGTTTTTACTTGCTACTGCATAATTGGAAAAGCTTGATGTTTTGAATGTAATTGTATTTGTTGAAGTATCGTAAGTAGCAGGAATTATTTCATAAGTTCCGTCATGCTTTTCATGAATTATTATGACTTCGTTTCCTTCTACTCCTTCTTCAAGCTTTAGGGTTACTGTTGCTTGGTTTTTTAAGTTGGCTAACTCTTTTGACCAAACATTATCAGCTGTTCCTTTATAAAGCACTTGATTCAAGTGAATATTTAAATATGATGAAATTTCATATTCATTAGCTTTTTCTTTGAAATCGGACATTTGTTTCTCTGATAAAGTTACATCATTTACCGAAAGAATCACGGACCCAGTGTCTATTTCTGAGCCATCGAGAATTATACTTCCTTCTTTTACTTTTTTGGATTCGGTTTTTACCTTATCGTCCACTTTTTCAAATATTCCGCTTAAATGAACATTTGTGTCAGGCATAATGTATTCAAAAGTAGATTCCTCTTCTCCTGCAACTAATGTTTCATCGTTTATTTCAATTGAAGTTAATTGATAACCGCAATTTGGTTTTAACTTCAAAATTACTTTTGAACCCGGTAAAATACTTGCCCAGCCATTATTGTTTTTAGTATCTTGCTTTACATCACTAAGCCCTATGGAATTTCCACTGGAATCTTTGACATCAAGAATTTCTATAGTACCGTTTTTTAAAAGTTCATTGTCTTTAAGGTCGGGATTATTTGTTTTGTCAGAATCCCAAATAATCGTCCTCGGTACACCGGAGTTGTTAGTTGCTTTTTTTACATCTATAACATATTCATTTGCAGGTTTAACAGTAAACTCAAAATAATCTTTTGTGCTTTCAGGTATATTAATTTTATTTCCATTTACAGTTATGCTTCCGATGTTACCGTCTCCGTAGGCAAGCTGGATTCTAATTAAATTATTTATTTCTCCACTTGCATATCCTTTTCCTATGCCTTCTATTTTAGAGGATTCGGCCCCGATTCTTTCTGAATTTAAATACACTTCCATTCCAAAGCCATCGTATGTTGCTTTAATAGAAATGTTATCCGGATAACTTGTACTTGGTGGGGAAGATTCCTTTTCAAGATGGATGTTTAAGTTTCCGCTGAATTCGGATGTATCCAACTTTACATAAGGGTTTGAAGTTATATCAAATGATTTCTCATTGATATAAAGTTTGTTAAAATATGAACTGCCAATAGATCCTAAAATTTCATCAGGGTTTTCAGCTGAAACCTTATTCACTGTTTTTAAGTAATAATTCTTTTCATTTAAATCAATTTCCATATTATTTTCTGAAATATTAATATTACTATAGGTTTCGTTTGAATCATTGTTTTTTTCTACAAGCTCAATTTGTGAACTATAGCTTTTACTGTTATCCTCGTAAAAAGCTTTGCCATCTTGTACAGTACCGTCTACAAAATTTAATGTTGCTATGTTTTTATCGTTTGCGTATACACTTGTTTTTAAAACGGGTAACATTAGATTTAGTAGTAAACATAATGTACCTAAAAAGGGTAAAAATTTTTTCCTTTGCATTGAACTCCTCCTTTCTAATTTAGTATAATCGAATTTTATCACAAAACAAAATGATTTATATATATATTTTTGTTATATTTTATTAATTTTCTCGTTAAGTGGTATAAATACAAATATTATTGATTATATCAATCAGATAATATAAATTCGGATTAAAACACCTATATAAAATAAAAATGCTACCTATGATTGGGTAGCTGTTATAAATATTTGTTTATAGAGATATTTTTATTTCTAAGGATATGTCCAGTTTTATCTTGAATTGAACAATTGCATATAAATGTTTTCTTTTATAAATTCTATATTATTGTTATTTATTTTAAATTTGAATATATTAAATAAGTATTATACTTTAAAAATAAAAAAACCGACGATTAAAATCGCCGATAATATAATTCAAAACTACATTGGTACGCCCGGAGGGATTCGAACCCCCGACCTTTTGGTTCGTAGCCAAACACTCTATCCAACTGAGCTACGGGCGCAAGTCAATGTAATTTAGAGTTTATCATAAAGTTATATGTAAAGTCAAGTAAAAATATGAAGAATAATTTTATCATTTTTAGTTATAAATTTTCAAATATTAAATTTCTTGACTAAATTTTGATTTGATGATAAAATATTTAAGGTTTGCTTGAAACCAATCCTTCCCTCAACATAATTTTGAGGGCATAAGTCCAAAAGGAGGTGCAATAAACATGAACGATACTAAAAATCTTTATGAATTTGTATTAGTTGTTTCGGTTAAAATAGGTGAAAAAACAGACGAATTAATAGAAAAATTCAAAACATTAATCGAATCTAATACAGAGCTCAAGAATGTTAACAAATGGGGAAAAAGAAAGCTTGCTTATCCTATAAAAAAGGAATCTGAAGGAGAATACGTAGTATTTGAATTTGTCAGTGATTCTAAATTCCCCCAAGAACTTGATCGTATTAGCCAAATTACAGAAGGTGTTTTAAGATCATTGATAGTAAAAAAAGCATAATTGGAGAGGGAAAAATATGCTAAATGTTGCAGTTTTAATGGGAAGGCTTGTGGCTGACCCTGAACTAAAGCATACTCCTAGTGATGTTGCGGTCACGTCTTTTACTATTGCAGTTGGCAGAAAGTTTGCAAAACCGGGAGAAGAAAGACAAACGGATTTTATTGATATAGTTGCTTGGAGAAATACAGCTGAATTTGTTTCAAAGTATTTTAAAAAAGGTCAACTTATAGCAATAGAAGGGTCAATTCAAACACGCACATATCAAGATAAAGACGGAAATAAAAGAAAAGTATTTGAAGTTATTGCGAACAGTGTTGAGTTTGCTGAGTCTAAGAAATCTTATGAGCAGTCTTATTCTCCTGAAATAACTGCAAAGCCGGTTGAAAAAAATGCAGATTTTGAAACATACAATAGCGGAAAAGATGATGATTTTCAAACGATAGAATCAGATGATGATTTGCCGTTTTAGAGTTTTGATTTATTGTTTATGAAAAAGAGGTGAATTTACTAATGGAAAAAACAGAAAAAACTGAAAAAAAAGATTTTAAATCACGCAGACCCAGAAAAAAAGTTTGTAATTTTTGTGTAGATAAACATTGTACAGGTATAGATTACAAAGACGGTGGTAAGTTAAGACGTTTTATATCTGAAAGAGCTAAAATTTTACCGCGTCGTATAACCGGCACATGTGCAAAACATCAACGTGAGCTTACAACAGCGATTAAACGTGCACGTTATCTTGCCTTATTACCTTATACACATGATTAATATTTTTAAATTTTCCCTCTCAGTTTGAGAGGGAATGCTCATATCAAATAAAAATAGTTATCATCTAAAAAGGAGGCCTTTCACTTGAAAGAAATAATATTAACAGGTGATCGCCCTACGGGTAGACTTCATTTAGGACATTATATAGGTTCACTTAGAAATCGTGTAGAGCTTCAAGATAAATACAAACAATATATATTAGTAGCCGATGTTCAAGCACTTACAGACAATGCAGAAAATCCACAAAAGGTGAGAGATAATGTTATAGAATTGCTGCTTGATTATATTTCAGTTGGAATAGACCCCAAAAAAACAACCATATGTATTCAATCCATGATTCCTTCAATTGCGGAATTGACTGTATTTTATTTAAACTTGGTTAGCACTGCCAGACTTGAACGTAATCCTACGGTTAAAAATGAACTTAAATTAAGAAATTTTAGCGGCGAAGGTGTTCCGGCGGGATTTTTAACTTATCCTGTGAGTCAAGCTGCGGACATTACTGCTTTCGGTGCCAATTTTGTTCCCGCAGGTGAAGATCAATCGCCTATGATAGAACAAACATGCGAAATAGTAAGAAAATTCAATTTGCTTTATGGTGAAACTTTACATGAACCCAAAATTATACTTTCAAAAACTCCTCGGTTGGTAGGTACTGACGGTAAAAATAAAATGAGCAAATCTCTTGGAAACACTATTTATCTTTCAGACAGTGAAGATGAAATAGAAAAAAAAGTTATGAAAATGTTTACTGATCCAAACCATTTAAAAGTTTCGGATTCGGGAGATACTAAGAACAATCCTGTGTTTATTTATCTCGATGCTTTCGGAGAAGATAAAGAAAAAATAAATTCTATGAAAATTCACTATGAAAAAGGTGGATTGGGAGATGTTACAGTAAAAAAATACCTTAATGAAGTTCTCCAAACTCTTTTAAAACCTATAAGGGAAAAAAGAAAAATCTTAGAAAAAGATATAAACAGTATCTACAAAATTGCATTTGAAGGAACTGAAGAAGCAAAAAAAGTAACTTATGAGACACTTCAGAAAGTTAAAAAGGCAATGAAAATCGATTATAAAGATATAAATTTATTTGGTCAAAAATTGTAATATTTTAGCTGAAATTTTGAGTCCTATGCCTTGAAATTTCAGCTCCTTTATTTTCCAAAATGGTATTGATTTCATAGTTACTACCGGTTAAAATGTTAGGTGGCAACCGGTAAAATAAGATAAAAGGAGTTATAGACATCTGATGCAAGATAAGGAAGAAAACTTAGAAGAAGACCTAGAAGAAAATGTGATGAAGGATCTAAGATTAATTTTGAAAGATGACTCACTTTTAATAGATTTCATAGAAATTGATGATGTTAATAAAATGTATGACTTCTGTAGAAATATGCATGTCAATGAAGATGCAAATTATACAGAAGAAGCATTTTTCAAAAAGATAAATAGTTTAATTGAGAGTCTCCCATCAGAATTAAACGAAAGTAATGAGTGGTAATTTTTTTATCCCCCCTATGTGATAAAAAAACACTCTAAGTGTTTTAAATACACTTTAAATTTTAAGACTATTATTAAAGTAAGTTAATCAATTTTAATTTGTAAAATTTCCGGTTGCTGCTAATAAAGAGGAACTTATCACTTATACAAAAATTAAAACAGCACCTTAGTTGTGAGGTGCTGCATAGCTTATTTTGCTTCCATAATTTTGATTTTGCTTGGCAATATAGATGACTGACCTGAAACAATATCTTTTATTATTAAAACTGAATTTTCATTAAGGCTGCCGGGATTTACAACTACACTACATTCATCATTTTCAATACAAACCAAACATTCAGAAAATCCTTTTGATTTTATAAGATTTTCAATATTTAGTTCTTGAGAAGATATTTTTGAAATAATGTCTAGATTTTTTTCTATTTCGTCTTTTGTATCTTTGTTTATAGTTGGTGTTGAAATTAAACTTTTAAGTCTTTCTTCGGATTCTTCCTTTGTCTTTTGACGATTTAATTGAGCTTCTGCAAAATATTTTTTAGTTTTCTCGGAAGTATTGTTATTTTGAGTTTTTTCAGAAAAGTTGACGTTGTTTACATATCTTGCTTCACCGAGTTCATCTGAAGAGTCAAGAACATTTGTAACTTCAAGCCCTTTATTTCCTGCAAATTGCCAATTCAAATAAACAGCTGTTCCAAGTGCTACTATTAATGATGCTAAAATAATTTGACGTTTACGAAATTTCATTTTTATTCCTCCAAATTTTTTATGTTAAAATCTTTTTTACTTTATAAATGAATCTTGAATCCGAATTACCCTGACTTAGCAACGCATATTCTTGAAGAGCTAATATTAAGAGCAGCCATTAAGCACTCCGTTATTCTTTTTTTCACGACTGAATCGTCTCCTCCTTTACAAATAACAACCACTCCTTTCACTTTTGGTTCTATTTCAGTGACTGCAAGTGCATGCTCGGTACCACCCGAATCTTTGACTGTTATAAATTTTTTTTCGCAGTCATCAGTTTCTTTTTTTCTTGTTGTTCCCCCGCTTGATTTATCTTCGCTTGCTTCTTTATTTTTTCTTTCTTCTGTTGCATAAACGGTTTCTGTTCCGCTTTCGAAGGTTACAAAAATTTTAGAATTTCCTGCTCCTTTTATTTTTGAGACAACACTTTCAAGATTTTTTTCTAGCTTTTCTCTTTTTTCATCCGAAAAATTTTGTTTATAATCCTTAACTTCATAGCATTTGATACTTTTTCCGAAAAATCCTGAAATAAAAATTAAGAATATTCCGAACATTCCAAAAATAAATGTATATTTTGAAAATTTTTTCTTTGAAACAATATTTAAAAGGATTTCTTTAATGTTTAAATTCATTTTATTTACTCCCGGTCTTAATTATTTAAACTTCAAAAACTTCTGTAGGTATATTAATTTCAAGCATTTTGGAAATTATTTTGGATTTACAATTCATAGATTCACTTTCAATATATATTTTGCTTTTAATCATTACTATGCGTGGATTTTCTTTTATATCCATAAAAATTTCAATTTTTTTTGGATTTACATCTATCTCTTTTAATTTAAGTTTTATAATTTCTTCTATATTTTCTTTTGCTAAGTATGAAATTTCGCTGTCTATAGAATTTAAAATTTTAGCCGTGTTTTTTAATTCTGTTTTTTTAAATAGGTCTTTATAATCCAAATTGAAATTTCTAAATAAGCTGGAAAGCGGAGTTAAAACAGTTAAAACTGCAAATAGACTTGTTGTCAGATACATATTTTTGCTCATTTTTCCTACAGGAATAAGCATTTCAAATAATGTACAAAAAATAGATACTACGCAAAGTATTAGACCATATGATTTTATACTTTCCATTATTTAGCCCCCAAAGCAAGAACAACTACAGAAGATACTATTAAAATTATTATTGAAAAAATTAGAATAGCTATAAGTATTGAAATTATATCTTCAAAAGCTTTTAGAAGTGATGATATTTTTTTAAGTTCAAGAATATCTCCTAGACATTTTGAAAAGCCTAAAAATATTACCCAAAGACCACATTTTATGAGTACGGGAATAAAAATTACAGCTCCGACTATAATTCCAAATGCTCCTACTCCTGATTTGAGAAGCTTTAAACATCCTTGTACGGTTCCGTAAGCATCACTTATCATGCTTCCTACTATAGGAATACATCCTCCCAGTGCAGATTTTGCAGCGCTTGAAGTTAAACTGTCTCCTGAAGTGGTTACTATATGCCCTAGTGTTATGATGCTTGTAAAAATGGTTGATATAAATTCAAGGGTTTTTTTAATTGTTTTATTTAGGGCACTGCAGAATAAATTTAACTTTAAATTTGGAGATAGGGAAGAGACTACTGCAAACCCAAGTAATGAATTTAAAATGGGAATCAGAAAATTTTCCGAAAAATGAGATATAACTCCACCTGCACAGATAATTAATCCGTGGTAAGAAGCCCCGGAAAGTGCTTGACCTGAAGCAACCATTATAGTTGACATTATCGGTACATAGCAAAGCATAAATCTTGAAGCGGATTTTATAACTAAAGAAACCGAAAAAATAATTTTTAAAATAGGTTTTAATGTGAATGTGCAAACAGATAAAACAACAATACAGCCAAGTATTTTAGACATTTCTTGGTTTCTGTTTTTTGGATATATGCTTTCAACAATAATAAAAAGTATCATAATCGAAATTATAGGTAAAAAAGATTCTATAGGCTCATTGATATTTTTTTTCACCATTTTTGAGATGCCAATTATTATTTTTTCAAGATTAAGATTTGAAATCTCATTAAAACTTCCAGAATATATGCCCATTTCTTCCAAATTTTTTTTAGATTCTTTAGGAATGTAATCTTTAAGTTTATTTGCTCCGCTTATACTAAATTGTTCGTTATAAATATTTTCAGTTATACTGTTTTTGTTTTCTACAGCTTCTGTTTTTAATATAAAAAATGAGAAAATCATTAAGAAAGATAATAATTTAATCAATAACTTCATTGTTATTTTGCTCCCATGAAATTTATAGCTGTACTTGTGATTTCTTCAAACAAAGGAAGTGAAACTGTAACCATTGCGATTTTTCCTATAAATTCTATTTTAGAAGCTAAAGAAGTTTCTCCTGCATCTTTGCAAGAATCCGAAGCAAATTGTGAAATAAAACATATTCCCAATGATTTAAAAAGCACAGACACATATTTATTAGGTACTTTTGCGAGATTAATCAAATTTTTTATATACTCAAATATAGGGGTGATATATGAAATCAAATAAATAATTACGGCAAACCCAAGAAATATATTTATTAATATAGAGTATTCGGGTGCATATTTTTTTAAAATTACAGAAAAAGAAGCTATAATAGAAATCATAACTATGACATTAATTGCATCCATACTTTCTCACTTCCTTTTTATTCGGAGTTTTTATAAATTAAAAACTGATTTTATAGTTCTGAATAAAATATCTATCTGTTGAACTATCATCATTAATACAACTATAAGACCTGCTAAAGTTGTCATCATGGCTTGCTCTTCTCTGCCTGATCTAATTAAAACTTGATTAAGCACGGCTACTATAATTCCGACGGCTGCTATTTTGAAAATGAGGTCAATATTCATCAATAACGTCCTTTCTGCTTATTAACTTTCAAAAGTTATATTAAAATTATAGAGATTATTAAGCTTGCACATATTCCAAGAATTATAGGAAGCTTTTGGTTTTTAGATTTATTTTCAAGTAATTTTTCTAAATATGGTTTTATTAGTGAAATATTATAATTGAAATAATTAATTTGACTTTGTATGTCTGAAGTACCGACTTTGGAGGCAAAGTTTTTTATTATGTATTCTTCTCTTGGAGTAATTCCGTAAATTTTATAAAGTCCCGAAAAGGTTTGTTCCCATGAAGTTTTGAAATCTGTCTTTTGCATTAAACAAATACAATTTTGAATAAGTGGAAATAAATATTTTTCTTTTTCATAGTTTTTAAGGATATTTATTATAGGTTTTTGAGTATATTTTATTTCAGTTTTAAAATTTGAAAGAAAAGATATATACTCCTCTAAAAAATATATGTGATTAAGGTTTCGATGTGAAATAAATATCCCCGATAAAATTCCTGAAAGAATCAAAAAAATAATCCCTGAAATTTTTATTATTATCATTTAGTATTTTATTTACCTCCATAACTTTATATATTTTTCCTACATTTAAAGAATCTAAAATAATGATTTTTTCGAAAGCTTTTGTGCTTAAAATATTGTTTATTTGAGGCTTTTTCAGTATTTCATCTTCACTTTCTGCATGAACACTTGCTATTATTTTCACTCCTGAGTTTAGAGCCTGCTTTATTAGTTTTGATTCATTTATATCTCCGATTTCATCGCATATTATTACCTCGGGGGACAGACATCTTATAGCTCTTAATATTCCGATATGTTTAGGTATGCCTGAGATAACATCGCTTAAGCCTATATCCATATTTTGCTCTCCGTCAAAGCATGCTGCTATTTCATACCTTTCGTCTATAATTGTAACTTTTTTATTTTTCGAAATTGTTCTGGCAAGATCTCGAAGTAATGTTGTTTTGCCGCTTGAAGGAGCTCCTGCGATTAAAATACTTTGTGGTTTTTCTTTTATAATATTAAATATTTCATCGCTGCAACCTTTGAATTCTTTACAAATACGAATGTTAAAAGAGGTTATATCTTTAATTCCGGTAATAATTCCATTTTCATATGTGACTGAAGAAGCGATTCCAATGCGGTGCCCGCCTTTGAAAGTTATAAAACCTTGTTTTAATTCTTCTTGAAAACTGTAAAATGAATTTTTACAAAGATTTTTAAATATTTCATCTAAATCGTTTCTTGTAATTGCTATTTTAATAGGAATAATTTTTTTTTCGTATATAACACATGAATAAGTTCCTATTCTTATTCGTATTTCTTCAATTTTAGTTTTAATTTCATTTGGAAGATTGAAAATAAAACTTTTTATTTTTTCTGGAAAAATATTTATTAATTCGCAAAATGATTTATTTTGACTTTCCATACTTGTCCTCACATCCTTTATAGATGAATATGGTAACAAAAGCACAGCTAGAACATAAAAAATAAAAAAATTTTTTATATGCTATTGATTTATATAAATAATTAATATATAATTCTGTAGTATATACTTATTTTTGTGCAAAGAATTTTATTTTTGGGGATGGTTTTTTGAAAAAATATTCTAAACACTTGTCCTTGCTACTTAGCTTTAGCATGATTTTTCTTTCCGGTTGTGCAAAAAATCAAGAAGACAATTCAAAAAAACAACTTTCTTCAAATAAGGATTATGACATTTTTATTTATAATTCCGACACGTCTATTGGGAAGGCTTTTCGTGAAATGTGTGATGAATACACTAAAAAGACAGGTGTTATTATCAGAACAGTTACTCCTTCGGAAGAAGAAAGTACTTATTCAAACTTAGAATCATTTATTAATTCAGAATATCCTCCGAGCATTTTTACTCTGAATTCAATAGATGAACTTAAGCTTTCACAGCAATCTGAGAATATATGGGATTTTAATAATGCAACTGAAGATTCATTTAAAGAAATGGTTAATACTATTCCGGAGGGTATAAGACTTAGCTCAAATTCTTCGGATAGTTTTGGAGTACCGACTACACTTGAAGGATATGGATTTGTAGTTGATCCTAAAATGCTTTCTTCACTTTTTGGTGGTGATAAATACAGAAAAGTAATTAATGATTTAAAAGCTTGTTCTTATGAAGAATTCAATTATTTTGTTGAAGCTTTAAATTCATATATTTCAAGCGGTGCAATTTCAGAGTTTAAGTTGAATGAAAAAGACTATACCTTTTTAGAAGCAGGAAAAGGACTCAGTAAAAATTTAAAGGGAGTATTTTCTTTTTCGGGTTCAAACTCAAAAATTTTCGGATCTTATATCATGAATCCTATTCTTGCATCAATATTTTCACTACCTTCAGATGCTTATAATGCAAATGAAGATGAAATAAACAGTCTTGAAAATCCTATTTCTAAGTATGTAGAACTTTTGGATCTTATATCTTCAAATGTTGCGGGTGAATCATCTAAATTAAACAGAGGATCCGAGCTTATAAGCACATCAAAAAACAGCACTTCTCAATCGATTAAAAATTTTGTTAAAGGAAAATCTGTTTTTTTGATAGCTACTACTAAAGATTATGAAAATATAAGTATATTTGATTCCTTAGCGGCTAAAAGGTGTATTTTTATACCTTTTAAAGTTCCTATTACCGATTATGATTTAGATTCCTCAGGAAAGAGTTTGAATAAAAATTTAAATAAATCATTAGGAATAAATGTCCCCAGATATTTTTGTATAAATTCTAGATCTACAGACCACGAAAAAAAAGCAGCTCAAGATTTTTTAGTGTGGTATGCTTCTTCAGATTTGGCAAAAAAGTATATAGTTTCTGAGTTTGGATATGTTCCTTACAATATTGATGACGGAAGTATACTCGACAATCCACTTGAACGCTCGATGATTGAATATGTTAAAGAAAATAAATTTTTACCTCCTATTTTTTCGGGAACACCTACATCCTGGGCTAATGATGTTGTAGGAAAATATGTTATAAATTCACTTTTGAATAAGCCATATTGGAGTTATGAAGATTATGAAAATACTTCTAAGTATGCAATAGATGAATGGAAGAAATTAAAAAGTAATTAAGTATAAGAAATCGGAGGATGTGAGTTTAGATGAATTACTTTGTAGATGATTCTTTTATAAAAAAAGGGCGAAGATTATGGGATAAAAGGTTAATAGAAGAACTTTTTACTTCACTTGAAGAATTTAAAGATTCAGAATCTGAAAAATCCAAAGAAAGGAGATTTACCGAATTTTTACTGGAACTTAAAATGTCATACAATGAATTTTTGCAAAATATAAAAGATTTGCCAATGATTATGAATTGCAGAGCCAAAGGAAACATTGAATCTCATTTTGGAGGATTTGAATGTGCAAGTATTGCAAAATCTTTCAGGAAATCCTCAGAGAAGTATCTTAGCGATTCTTTACTTAACGGAAATTTCGAAGAGGGTAGTATTGAAAATTTGGTACTTGAAATAAGAAAACAATCCAGTGTTGATGAAGAATATGCAAGGGAATTTGAAAGGAATACTAAACAAAATTATTTGAATTTTGGAAATGATAATACTTTGGATATACTAAAATCAAGTGGATATAACTTCAATTAGGAGGATAGTTATATGAAATTCAATATAAAGAGTACATTAGATAAACTGAAAAATAAAATTAAGATTAAAAAATCAGGAAAATATTTTAAAATAAATGGAAAGACTTGCAAAACAGCAAAAGATTTCCTTAAAAATGTTAAAGAAATTGCAGTTAAAGACAAAGAAAAAGAATTAGAGTATGGTGATTTTTGTTCGGATACACTTAAGAAATTAAGAGAAGAAATTCGTAAATCACAAATAAATCCCACTTTTACAGATGAAACTGTATACAAAAATTTTTTAGATATTATTGAAACAGATTATGTTACATCCAATAAAATAATTGATAGTTTTAAAGAAGCTAAGAAACAAGACGGAATTTTTGATGGCGGTAGTATTACAGCGAATTCTATTGTGTTTTATGTTTTAAGAAAATATAATTTAAAGCATAAAGAAGATGACGAGGAAAAAGATTTAAAATCGATGGAGAATAAAAAATCTAAAGGAAAACTTGAAAAAAAACTTAAAATTAAAGAAGGATTAAGTTCCATTCGCAAAAGTACTTCTTCGAGCAATATTATAAAAATAGGAGATCAAGAGTTTAAAAGTGCAAAAGATTTGCGACAGAAAACAGCCAAAGACGTTGAAGATTTGATTTCTAAATATAAGGAAATTTCAGATAAATTTACAGTAAGTATAAAAAATCTAACTGAAAAAATAAAAACTAAATTTCCTGAAGTTTACGAAAGATGTTACTGTAACTACGAATACCAATCTGAAATTGAAGATAATAAAAATTTTTTTGTTAATATGTGTAAGTCTCTAAAAATTATTCTGAAGTATACTAAGAAAGAAGATTCAGAAAAAGAGAACTTTAGAAATTATATCATTAATGGTGAGCATAAAGTAATAATCAACAATGTAGATGCATGTATAGGTTACTGGAAAGAAAGAGAAGGACATGTATCTAACTTGAAAGGTTTAAATGATATATATGAAGGCAATATAGACGACAGTTTAAAAAATAATGCAAAAACCGATATTTTTAGTTCGGCTATAAAGCTTTATAAATTGATACAAGAGTTAACTAAAGTTGCTTCATGTAAAACAGAAGAAGAAGCTTTTAAAGAAGTTCCGAAAAATAGGTTTAATTCTGAATACAAAAAAACAGAACTTGAGAAAGACAGTAAGGAAAGAATGAAACCTGAAGAGAAAAAAGATAGCAAAGAAAGATTAACAATAAAAAAAGGATTAAATTCCATAAGACAAAGCATTTCTCCAACCAAACCAATAAAAATAGGTGATCAAGAATTTAAAAATGCAAAAGATTTACAGGAAAAAACAGCAAAAGATGCTCAAAGCTTACATTCTGAGTATGAAGCCATGGTAAAATCTTATATGGAAGCTATAAATAAAGCAGAACAAGAACTGGAACATAAATATCCTAGAATTTATAAAAAATTTTATGAATCTGGAAATTATCCAGATGAATCAGGTGCAACAAAAACAGAAATTCAAAATATGCCAAACACTTTTAAAAATATGATTAAAGCCACTAAAGGCGAAGCGGATTTAAAAGAAGAAGAAAGATATTTCAGAAGATATAGCAGAATAGGTGAAAGTCGATCGACTGGAGGAACATATACTCATGTATATTTGGAATATTGGAAGGAAAGAAAGCTTTATGTAGAAATTTTAGAAAATTTAAATAATATACTTAAAGGAAAATACAAAAAAGAATGGGAAACTGATAAAACAGATAAAACATCCGGTTTGCGTTCGGGTATATATTTATATAAATTAATACAAGAGGTAACTCAAATTGCCTCATGTAAAACAGAAGAAGAGGCTCTAAAAAAAGTTCCTAAAAAGAGATTTAAATCTAAATATAAAGAAGTAGGTCACAACAGCACTAAAGGCAAAGAATTTTTAAACAGAAACAATTATTCAGCAAAGAAAAGAATTAAAGAAGAAATAGGAAACAGTATTAAATCCGGAAATTATAAGAAGGAAGATATAATTGAGCTTATAAAAAAATATGCTAAATTTGAAGCTACAGATATCCAAAGAGGAGAAGAAGAACTCGTAGACTTGTTGCTTGGAGAAGGAACCGTTGCAGAAGATACAGCAAAAGAAAAGGAACTAATAAAATCTATTAGTGAAAATTTAAAAGTTTCGAACTTGAAAGACTATATAAATCATAAAGATTTTAAAGGCCAAACCGTCGAAGGAAATGAAATAAAGGAATGGTTTGAAAAAATTAAATAAAAAAATTTGAAATTTATAGTTGACATTTATTTTATTATGTAATATAATATGCCACAGTGGTAATGGTTGTATGCCGCTGTGGTGGAATAGGTAGACACAAGGGACTTAAAATCCCTCGGTAGCGATACCGTGCCGGTTCAAGTCCGGCCAGCGGTACCATGTTGGTTAGGTTGTAGATAGTATGGTTGTTTTTTGTGACTGTTTATGTTTTTAGAATAAAATGTGTTGCCTAGGCAATGCATTTTTTGTTTTTTAATTTAATACTTATTGTAGTTTGTAGGCTGTTATAATTAAGTTACTAAGTTGTAAATTGGAAGATTAAACTTGAAGTAAGTTAACTTTATCTGTAAGAAATTATCAACGTTGTTTGTATTTATTTTTAGATTTATGTTTTCAAATTTTCAATATGCTTCATAAAGTATTTATAATTGTACAAAAAACTGACAGTATAAATCTGTCAGTTTTTTATTATGAAAAAAGTAGGATAGATTAAACAGTAGGTGTGACTTTAGGATGTTCATTTTTCTTATAAACATAAAGTTTATCTGAGTTATCTATAAAAGCCAGTAGGACGTCTTTTTCACTTTTTATTTCTTTCTTTTCAAGCTCCTTTTTTAACCAATCAACTTTTTTATTCATTACTTTTAAATTTTCTTCAATTATTACACCATCTATTATCATATTTGAACATATACCTTTATATTTTGTGGGAACTTTAACATCTTTTGGTGTGAGCGGTAAATTTTCAGGTTTCATTTGAACACTTACTTCACCATTTGTCTCAAGTATAGCGAATTCTACTTCAGATATATTAAAAGCATTTTTTAATCTACATTCTTCCAAAAGTTCATTGATATTAATTTTTGTCTTTTTTAAATTTTTTTCTATTATTTTTCCGTCTTGGATAAGCAAAGTTGGAGCACCGTTAAGAATTTTTCTTCCAATTTGACTTTTAATACTTATAAATGAAAGTATAAGTGGGAAAATACCATATATTATAACACTTGTTATAAATTCAGGAAAATCTATATCTAAATCCACAGCAAAGGCAGCTGCAATCGATCCAATGGATATTCCTATAACATAATGGAAAAAACTAAGCTGTGATATTTGTTTTTTACCTGCCATACGTGTAAAAATAAAAAGAATAATTACTGAAATAACAGAATGAATTGCTGCATTTGAAATACTTTCATACAAAATAATCACTCCTATACATTTTTAATTATAGTTTGTGAAATAATTTGTGAAATATTCTATAGATTTTTTATTAGTAGCATTTTAAAAAATATTGATACCACCTAACAAAAGGTGGCATTTATAATATAAATTAGTTCATTTTTATAAGTTTTTAAATTTTTAATTTAAAAATGCTGCCTTTGTATAGGCAGCATTTCTTACTTATTGATAACAAATTCAAGTTGTTAGAAACTTAAGCTACGAAGTTGTAAAGATAGCGATTTAGTTATTTGTTAGGTGTCAGGTTATAAAGGAATTGTTCTTGATTATCACAATAACTGAGAGTATCCTTAAAATATCCTGAAATTGATCCCATTCCGTACAGCTGGCGTATTCCACTACTGTTTTCTTTATATACTATAACAATCCCCTCTGAAAGGTTAATATACTCTTCGTATCGAACTCTCTTTCCTGATGCATCATATGCTTCATTTGTACTGTAGCTCCAACGGCATAACGGATTTCTTGTCACATAATCGTGAAAATTATGATCAATGCGAAATCTAAAATTACGACCTCTTCCACTTTCAATATATAATCTATTTTTTTGATAATAACCACAGATATTTACAAATCTACTGCGTGTCATGTTACAAAAAACGTTACGGTACTTGTTTAGCTTATTAACAATTTCTTCTGGGTTTTCACCGGGATATACAAAGAACTTGCATCTTATCGGAGTGACTGTAAGATCTCCATTTTGAAATTCTTCTTCTCTATCAGTTTCATTTGGATCTTGTTCTTGTCTTTGTCTTTGTACTTGTCTTTGTACTTGTCTTTGTACTTGTCTTTGTACTTGTCTTTGTACTTGTCTTTGTACTTGTCCTTGTACTTGTCCTTGCACTTGTCCTTGCACTTGTACTTGTCCTTGTACTTGTACTTGTCCTTGTCCTTGTACTTGTCCTTGTACTTGTCCTTGTTCTTCGATGTATGCTGGACGACTTATAGCATTAAGATATTCTCTTCCACAGTATTTAGTACGGATAGTTCTGAGGTATTCACTACTATAGCCTGCTTTTGTTGCTAACGTCTCGAACATGCCAACAACTGACATAGCTGTTGGTCTTCCTACTATACCGACACCACTAAAACCCAATTCATCTTCTGGTACATTAAAACTGGTGGCTCTTTCAAAATTAGTATTTTTTAAGGCCTCAACATTAAATGCTTCGAGAGATCCAATACTTTCTATACGATTAATTTGATAATCATCAAAAAGTCTAAATGTTATTACTACACCATTTTTTAAGTTAATAAATGTTCTACAAGTCAATACATCCATACCTTCTGGGTCATTTTTTTTATAAACTTGTGAACCCCACCAATCAGGACTATTATACAACTTATAACTATTTATAATAATGTTTGGTTTACGAGTCCCTTTTCTACTTCTAAGAAATAAACCACGTTCTCCTTTATCATTTTGACTACGGAATAAAACATCATTATCAATAATAAAAATATCACGCATGACTGAGTTTAATTCAGAAATAAAATATCCAACTTCTGTTTCATAAGGGCAAAGATTGAATCGACAGTTAAGAGCATAATAATCGTATTTTTCCGGATTTGAATCAATACGACCTAAAATATAGTCAGCATTCAGACGTTTAAGTTTTGGAAGTATCGGAATTTGAATTACTTCTGGAGTCTTTTTTTCAGGAGCTTTAGTTTCTAAAGATTTCATTTTTTCAATATCAATTTTTAAAGGTATGATTTTTGG
>CAKVEA010000006.1 GCA_934728355.1 uncultured Eubacteriales bacterium | reverse complement strand
TTAGTTCATTTGATTCATCAGATATAACTTCATCTTCAATTTCGTCTTCTATACTGTAATTTTTTTCACCATTGTTAAGAGTTTTTACTGTAATTGTATAGCCATCTTTATTATAATGATCTTCATTTCCTTTGTTCTGATTAAAAACCACACTCTCTTTTTCAAATCTTTTACTAATCAAAACATCATTACTTAACGAAGCTTCTTCGATTTGAATATCGTTTTCTCCTATGGAAACATTTTCTTTACCGAAATTTGTTTTTAACCAATTAACAGCACTTTCTTTGTTTTTTGCATTAATATTTAACTTTACCTTATTTGATGAAGCTATTTTTTTTTTATATTTACCCTGTCCACCACCAAGTTTCTCGTATAAATCTACAGTAGTATTGTATTTAGTTTCATCGGGATGACGACTTGCGGCCTTTAATCTATTATATAGTATCACCTTAGCATTTTGCTTATCAGCTACAGCATAATAATTTCTATTTTCACTATCAGTACTCTTTATAAATAAAATATCGTTTTTATCTCTATAATAAAACTCCTCTTTATTTTTATCTCTATCAAGTACTATATGTTTTTTAAAACCTAGACGATCCAAGTTTTCTTCACTTAACGAAGCTTTTTTAGAGATATCAAACCTTTTAACTACATGAATTTCTTTACCATCAAAACGACCGCAGTCATAAACCGAGCCAAGACCAATATTAATATTATTTGTTAAGAAATTTTGAATCTCAATCATATTACTCTTGCTACTACTGTAAACAGTTAATGAAACCATATCTGGGTTATCTGTTAAATTCAGTCGATAATTGTCATTTAAAATTTCACAGTAAGCATTTTTACCAACGTATTTGTTATACAAATTTACAGTATTGTTGTACCTTTCTTTAACATTCCTAACATTATTCGCACTTAATGCCGTCATATAATAAACTAAACTCTTTAATGTTGTATCCAAACTATTTAAAGCTTCTTTCTCAGTTTTAACATAATAAACTTTAGTGCCATCATTGTTACAAGTTTTTACTACAATCGTATAGCCATCTTTACTATAATAATCCTCTTTTTCTTTGTTCTGATTAATCAGTTCGTGTTTTTCAAATCCTTTGGTATCCAAAACATTATTACTTAACGAAGCTTCTTCTATTTGAATATCATTTCCTTTTATAGAGACATTTTCACCGAAATTTGTTTTCAACCAATTAACAGCCTTTGTATCCAATTTTTTCCATAATCCAGTAATTATACTTTCATCAACATTTAACTCTACCTTCTTTGACGGAGTCATTTTTCTTTGATTGTAACCTGTTAGTTCACTGTACTTATCAGATACATCGCTAAAGCTATTATATAATCTTGCAGTATTATTGTACCTTTCTACAACATCCCCAGAATCATTTTCTATATTTACTTTACCTACCAATACTGACAATATGCTCTTCAATACATCTTTAACTTTATTTCTAGCTAATATACTGTAATTTTTTGTACTATTGTTAAGAGTTTTTACTATAATTGTATAGCCACCTTTACTATAATAATCCTCTTTTTCTTTGTTTTGACTAATCAATTCATGTTTTTCAAATTCTTTAGAATTTAAAACTTTGTTTAACGCAGCTTCTTCGATTTGAATGTCATTTCCTTCTATAGAAACATTTTCTTCACCGAAATTTGCTTTTAACCAATCTTTATGAGTATCTGGATACCACAGATCACTGATTCCTTTAAGGATTCCTTCGACGGACCAATAGTTATTTCCAGATACTCTTTCATCAATACTCAGCTTTACTTTATGTGGCGGGATTATTTTTTTTTTTCATCTGTTAATTTTTTGTATTTATCAGATACACCGCCAAGGCTATTGTATAATTCTACAGTATTATCATACCTTCTTTTAACTTCATTACTATCATTTTTACTTATACTCTTTGACAATTCTTCTAATACACTATTCAATACATCTTTAACTTTATCTTCAGCTAATATACTATAACTTTTTGTGCTATTGTTAAGAGTTTTTACTATAATCATATAACTATCTATATTATAATAATCTTCTTTTTCTTTGTTTTGACTAATCAGTTCGTGTTTTTCAAATCCTTTAGAATTTAAAACTTTGTTTAACGCAGCTTCTTCGATTTGAATATCATTTCCTTCTATAGAAACATTTTCTTCACCGAAATTTGCTTTTAACCAATCTTTATGAGCATCTGAATACAACCAATCACTGATTCCTTTATAGATTCCTTTGAAGGACCAATAATTATTTGCAGGTATTCTTTCATCAATGCTTAATTTTACTCTCTTTGATGAAGTTGTTTTTTTATTTTCACCTGGTAGTTCATTGTAGTCATCATCTTTGCCGCCAAGGCTTCTGTATAATTTTACAGTATTATCATACCTTCTTTTAACTTCATTACTATCATTTTTACTTATACTCTTTGACAACACTTCTAATACACTATTCAATACATCTTTAACTTTATCTTCAGCTAATATACTATAATTTTTTGTGCTATTGTTAAGAGTTTTTACTATAATTGTATAGCCATCCCTACTATAATAATCTTCTTTTTCTTTGTTCTGACTAATTAGTTCATGCTTTTCAAATCCTTTGGAATGCAAAACATCATTATTTAACAAAGATTCCTCGATTTGAACATCATTTTCTTCTATAGAAACATTTTCTTCACCGAAATTTGTTTTTAACCAATTTTTATAAGCATTTGAATACAACCAATCACTGATTCCTTTATAGATTCCTTTGAAGGACCAATAATTATTTGCAGGTATTCTTTCATCAATACTTAATTTTACTCTCTTTGATGAAGTTGTTTTTTTATTGTCACCGTTTAAATTGTTAAGATTTTTTGCATTTCCAGTTTCTGGAGTAGTTTGCTTCTTAGTTTCCGGAGTAGTTTGTTTCTTAATTTCCGGAGTAGTTTGTTTCTTAATTTCCGGAGTAGTTTGTTTCTTAATTTCCGGGGTATTACCATCTATATATACCGAGTAATTACCATTTTTATCTTTAGCAATTGAAATGTTTTGTTCCTTATTTAAATAAACTTCTTCATTAACTCCAGTTAAAGTTTCCCAACCTGCATTTTTGTCAAAATGCAATACATAATTACCAGAATTTAATGCAGTCTTATTCGTTAAAACAAAAATGTATTGTTCTCCAGCCCTAATGGATAGATTTTCTACCGGGTACTTATTTTTGTCAGAACCTACACTAAATTTAATTCCACTTTTCTTAAGTTTATTTATTGCTTCAAAATAACTATCCAACCTATTGTTTTTAGAAACAATTTTTAATTTAAAATTGGCACCTTGCGGAACAATGCTGTTTTTTCCAAGTTTATGATTAATATAGAAATGGGTACATACATTACCTTTTGCATTATTAACAGTTCCACTTCTTAAGGAATCAACGAATTCAATAAATTCTTCTGCATATTTATCAGTTAAACCAGCTTTACTCATTTTTTGTTTTAAAAGTTCAATAAATCCTTTATCTAACTCGTTTGGAAATGCCTCTTTTACTCTAACCATATATGGTACTAAATATTGCATTGCACTGACTGAATCTGTTTTATGATTATGGAAATATCTAATTAAACTATCTAAATTGTTGATACATTCTTTAATATTATTCCCTACTGATTCTTTAGTTTCCAATATACTGCCAACATTATTTAAATTTTTACAGTCATCAAATATACCCTTTTCTCCTGAGTCAGCAAAATAAGCTATTCCGCCTATAATAACAGTACCCAAACCAAGAGCACCGACTGCAGCAACTATAGTTTCTCCGGGGTGATTTTTTAAATAGTTTACAACTTTAGCTACTTTACTGTCATTTTGAAAACTATACTTGGATGATGCTGCGCTCGAAGATGGCATAGCTGTAGTTGAAAGTGTTAATGCCGAAAGAACTGCAGCTGCTGACTTGGAAAAATTTTTGTTCATTTTTCCACCGGAAACTCCTTTCAAAGATTCTTCGGAAACTTTTTGAGAAGCACTCAAAACTATATCCGAACATTCTTTTTCAAATTCTTTATAAGTTCCCTTGTAACCTTCTTCCTTTGAAACTTCGTAAATTTTTTCAAGAGATTCCAAACTTTCGATTTCTTTTAACCTTCCATCTTGTAACATTTTTAATAAACATTCCAATAAACTCATTCATATCACCTTTTCTTCATTATTTTTCTAAACAGAGCCAAGCTCTATTGTGAATCCTAACACATATGACTAAATTTGTCAACACCTATTAAAAAAATATGAAATTAAATTTTAAACACGTTAGTTTTTGGTTTATCTTCAGTTACCTTACTTATTTTTGCACCTAATGATCTAAACTTTTCTATTATGTTTTCATATCCTCGTTCTATATGATTTATTTCATCAATAGTTGTAATCCCGTTTGCTGCAAGACCCGCAATAATAAGAGCAGCCCCTGCCCTCAAATCTGTCGCTTTTACAGGTGCACCTGTAAGCTCTTCGACCCCTTCAATAACTGCAATTCTTCCATCAACAGAAATGTTAGCACCCATTCTTCTGAGCTCTTCTATATAACGGAATCTATTGTCCCATACAGCTTCATTAACCATACTGGTGCCTGAAACTGTAGATAAAAGAGCTGTTATTTGAGGTTGCATATCTGTAGGAAAACCCGGATGAGGCATTGTTTTTACATTACATTTTTTAAGTGGATTATTACATTTTATGCTAACATAATCATTTCCTTCAGTAAGTTCAGCTCCTATTTCCTTCAATTTAGCTGTTATTGATTCCAAATGTTTAGGAATAACATTTTCAATAGTTATTTCTCCTCTGGTTGCTGCTGCTGCAACAAGATATGTTCCCGCTTCGATTTGATCGGGTATGATTGTATAAGTTACTCCAGAAAGATTTTTTACTCCTTTTATTTTTATAACATCAGTCCCTGCTCCGAAAATATCAGCACCCATGCAATTTAAGAAGTTAGCAAGATCGACTATATGAGGCTCTTTAGCGGCATTTTCTATAACAGTTAAACCTTCTGCCTTAACCGCAGCAAGCATTATATTAACAGTTGCACCAACAGAAACTACATCAAGATATATATTATTTCCAACAAGTTTTTCACTTTCGACTTTGACCATTCCGCCGTCAAGTGCACATTTTGCTCCTAAAGCCTCAAATCCTTTCAGATGCTGATCAATCGGTCTGATTCCAAAATCACATCCACCCGGAAGGTAAACAATAGACTTACCGAATTTTCCTAAAAGTGCTCCTAAAAGATAACAGGAAGCCCTCATATTCCTCATAAGTTCATAGGATGCCACTGAACATTTAACTTTTCTAGGGTCTATTTCTATTGTTCCCTCTCTAATAAATTTTACACCTGCACCTAAATCTTTTAATATTTTACACATTAATGTTATGTCACTAATATTAGGTAAATTCTCTATAACACAAACTCCATCAGAAAGTAAAACAGCGGGAAGAATAGCAAGGGCGGCATTTTTTGCTCCGCTTATGCTGACTTTTCCTCTTAATTTGTTACCTCCTGATATCACTATTTTATCCAAAATGTTAGCACCTCTCTAATTTATTAATTCCGGTTTTATTTTACATATAATTTAAAATTCAGTCAACAAATATTGAATATTCATCTTCAACTTCGGTATTTTGTTCTTTTAACTTCGGAGATTTATAGTTTCCCATATAAGTTGTTTTTAAATTATTTTTAGTAGAATTAAAATCAATTTCATAGCACCTATATAATTGACCGTCTATTTTGATTTTAATTTCTTTTTTCCCTTCCGAACCATTTACCTTAAAACTGCACGTGTGAGCATCTTTAGGAATAACTGTTTTTGAATCTTTCTTTTCTCCGTCAACATACATAACAACATCAACTTCATTATCCACGTCGGACGGCAAATCCACAGGAACTTCAACTGTTTTTTCTTTTTTCTTTCCGGAACTTGCGGTAATTTTAACTTGAGACCCTTTCGAAACTTCATTTCCCGGTAATGGGCTAATTGAAAGAACTATATCCTTAGAAAATTCATCACTGTCTTCATAAGTAACCGCATCCACAACTTTTAATCCTGCAGCTGCAATCTCAGATTTAGCAGCTGAAACTGTCTTTCCTATAATATTTGGAACTATAACTTTTTCTTCAGCCGGACCTTTACTTATAAAAAGTCTTACTGTTGTATCTGCAGTTATTTTAGTTCCTTCTCTCGGATCAACTTTACAAACTAATCCTTCTACGACTTCAGAATCATTTACTGTCAAAATTTCATACTTAAGACCAAGATTTGAAATTTTATTTTTTGCTACTTCTTCAGTCATTCCCTTAACCGTAGGAACAGTAACCAAAACACCGGAGCTATTAACTTTTAAAGAAATTGTTGATCCTTCTTTTATTTTTTTTGATCCGGGTGAAGGATCTTGATCTATTATTACTCCTTCAGGCTTTGAAGAATCATAAACAGATTCAACTTTCCAAACAAATTTATATTCAGGATTATTTTGAACATCAGAAAGCTTCATATTTATAAAATTAGGAACATCTACATCTTTTGCCGTACTGTTTCCACATGAATTAAACCATGCCAGAAAAACAAACAGTACAGCAAAAATTCCAACTGCTGTAGCTATTGAAGTAGCAATAATACCTGTTTTGGTTTTTTTCTTTTTTTCCTCTTCAGTGCTATATTTATCTCCGTAATCCTGATTTTTTGAGTCGATAGCAAATTTAGTAGGATTATCATCTACGAAACATTTAAAATCAAAGCTTATTTCTGGATTTTCCTCAAACTTTTTTAAATCTGAAAGCATATCTTCCGAAGTCTGATATCTGGAAGAAGGATTTTTTTCCATAGCTTTTAAAGTTATTTGTTCAAGCCCGAGAGGTATTTCAGAATTAATTTCCCTTAAAGGTTTAGGCTTAGCCTGCATTTGCATTATAGCCACCGAAACTGCATTGTCTGCTTCAAACGGCAACTTACCCGTAAGCATTTCATAAAGCATTACACCAACAGAATAAATATCTGCTTTTTCATCAATAACACTTCCTTTTGCTTGTTCCGGAGATATATAATGAACCGATCCTATAGCTCTGTCAGTCATTGTTTGTGTTTCGTTTCTTGAAAACCTTGCTATTCCAAAATCAGTTACCTTTATAGTTCCGTCTTTAAGAAGCATTATATTTTGAGGTTTTATATCTCTGTGAATAACGCCTTTACTATGTGCATGTTTCAAAGCTGAAAGGATTTGATTAACAAAATACACTGCGTCTTTCCAGTTTATTACTTTTCTCTGGGAGATATATTCTTTAAGTGTTATGCCGTCTATATATTCCATTACTATATATTGAATTTTTGTTCCAAAACTTACATCGTAAACTTGCACTATATTCGGATGTGACAAAACAGCTATTGCTTTAGATTCATTTTTAAACCTACGAACAAACTCTTTGTTTCCTAAAAACTCATCTTTTAAAATTTTTATTGCAACTATTTTATCTTCTATGATGTCATAAGCTCTGTAAACAACGGCCATTCCTCCGACTCCTATGAGCTCTTGTATTTCATATCTTGCGTCTAATCTTTTACCGGTGTACTTATCCAAGATTTTTCTCTCCTATCCAAACTGCTTTTTAACATTTTATCAAAGAAACAGTTATATTATCTTTTCCGCCACGACTGTTACATTTATCAATTAACGATTTTGCTACTTCATTAAAATTTTTATTTTTAAAAATATGGTATATTTCACTATCTTCAAGATGATTTGAAAGACCATCAGTACAAACTAAAATTACATCCCCATACTTTAAAGGTATTTTACTAAAATCAAATTTAATCACTTCATTTATACCCAAAGCTCTTGTAATTATATTTTTCTGCATATGATTTTTAGCTTCTTTTTGAGTTATTTCTCCACTGTTTATCATTTCTTGAACTATAGAATGATCAACACTTATCTGAAATATTCCTTCATCTGAAATAAGATAAGCCCTGCTGTCACCTGCGTGCATAACATAAAGGTTCATATCTTTAACAACCGCTAAAACAACAGTTGTCCCCATTCCTCTTAAAAGTTCGTTTTTCATTGATTTATTAAAAACAAACGTATTAGCAACTTGAATTGATTCTTTCATAGTATTTATCAGATTTTCTTCCGAGATATTTTCAGAAACTTTTGAAATTGTTTCGCTTATTTTCTCGACTGCGATAGTACTTGCGATATCTCCGCCGCTTGCCCCACCCATGCCGTCACACACAACTGTCCAGGCTAAGTTTTTTGAAATAATATTTCCATTTACTGCGTCTTGATTGCTGTATCTTTTTTTACCAATATCAGTTTTACTATAAAATTCCATGTTAATAGTTAGACCTCCTTAGGTATATGACCGGCCTTTAGTTGACCGCATGCTCCTTCTATATCTTCTCCCAAAGTTCTTCTTATAGTTGCGTTAATATGATTTTTTTCAAGAAAATTTTTAAATTTGTAAACATTTTCCTTAGAGCTTCTCTTTAAATTCTCATCTTCTCCATTAAGCGGTATCAAATTTACATGACATAAAGTTCCTTTAAGTATATTTGAAAGTTCCCAAGCACACCTAATGCTATCGTTTATACCGCTAATCATAGTGTATTCAAAAGAAATCCTTCTACCGGTTTTTTTAATGTAATATTTACAAGCATCCATAAGCTCACTCACATTCCATCTTCGAGCAATTTTCATCAAATTTTTCCTAATTTCATCGTTTGGAGCATGAAGAGAAACAGAAAGAGTAAGCTGAAAATTTTCATCCGCGAGACGATAAATTTTGTCGACTATTCCACATGTAGAAAGTGAAATATGCCTCATTCCTATGCACATATGGTTTTCCGAAGAAATCATTTTAAGAAATTTAACAACATTATCGTAATTGTCAAGAGGCTCTCCCATACCCATAAGAACAACATTTGAAATTTTTATGTTCAAATCCCGACTGGCGACTTGAATTTGCGATATCATTTCACTAGGGAATAAATTTCTCGAAAATCCAAGTTTTCCTGTTTTACAAAAAATGCAACCCATTTTGCACCCTGCCTGAGTAGAAATACAAATTGTGTATCCATGATTGTATTTCATAATAACGGATTCTATAAACTCACCGTCATAAAGTTTAAATAAATATTTCACAGTTGAATCTACAGATACCTTTTTATTCTCTATCTTTAAAGAAATTATGCTATAAATCTCTTTCAATTTTTCACGAAGATTTTTTGGCAAATTTGTCATTTCATCAAAAGAAGACACCCCTTTGACTATCCAATCGTAAACTTGATTGGCACGATACTTTTTTTCTCCGATTTTTAGAAAATCTTCTGTAATTTCTTCTAAAGTCATTGATTTAATGTCTTTCAAATTAAAATTCAGCACCTCCGTACATACTAAAATAAACTTCAAAAATTGCAATCATATTATAATTGCTAAAACGAAAACCTGTCAAGTTCATTAAAATTTTATACAAGATCTAATCATCTAAGAGATTTCCGTTCATTAATAAGGACATTATCCTGTTATATATTTTGCCTGGATTTTTATAAAAATTATTTTTTATAGCATTTGAAAATTCTTTGTCAGGTGCATAAAGAGTAAGCTGCATCATATTGAATTCACCTCCAGAGACAGTACATATAACTTCATAACCAAATTTAGTTTCTTTAATAACTACTTTATTTTCTTTTTCGAGTTTTACTCTTTCAATATATGAAATCATTGATTGCAAAGCTTTATTTCTTATAGCAGCAGGTATATTTTTAGAAAGTTCATCTACTATAATTTTTCCTTGACTTGTTATCTCATACCCTTCTTCCAGGGATTTTATACTTCCATTTAGCTCAAGCTCCGAAACAGCTTCACTTACTTCAAAATAATTTGCAATACCGTAAGTTTGAAGAACTAAAGTTATATCACTTTTTTTTAAATGATTTTCTATTTTAAAAATTAAATAACAAATCAATATTTTTATTTCATTTTTGTTTCTGAGTCCACCGGGAACCACTCCAGCGGAAAAAGCTTTATTTTCCATTTTATTCCTACCTTTCTGTTGATTTTTATAAAATATATGTTATAATTATGTAATGTAAGAGTTATAATTTTAAGTTTATTCTTTCTTTTCAATTTCATATTTGCCGGGAACTTTCGAAATTGCTTTGTCTATATTTTCTCTAACATTTAAAGCATACTGATTTTGAGACCAAACGCTTATTTCTAAATTAAATTCATTTTCATTTAAGCTTTCGATTTTTACTTCCGGCTCCGGAAGGTTGAGAATATTTTTATTTAAAATAAACTCTTTGATTAAAAATTTATCTATATCTTTATTTTTAAATTTTCCTTTTAAAGTATACTTACATCTTATATTTGAAATTTCATATTTACTTCTTTTAACTATTGCATTTGAAATAAGTTTTCCATTTGGTATAACAACCGTTTTTCCTTCTTCTTCGGTTTGAAGAGTAGTAAAAAGCATTTCCATTTTAATAACAGTTCCAGAAAAATTTTCAAATTCTATGAAATCTCCCATATGAATCGGTCTTGTAATTACAAGAACTATACCGCTTACAAAGTTTGAAAGACTTTCTTTGAGAGATATTCCCACAGCGATTAAAGAAGCACCCATTGCGGTTATTATTGATGTAACATCAAATTTCAGTTGGCTCATAACAAGAACTAAAAGTACTACCCTCATAGAAAATTTAAGCAGAGAACTTAAAAAAGAAGCCACACTTAAATCTACACATGCCTTACTTAAAAATAAAGCCGCAAGTTTAGAAGCTCTATTAATAAACCACCAACCAAAAAGAAAAATTGCAACTGCTTTAACAACAGCTAAAGAATATATTTTCAAAACTTCAGGAGTAAAATTTCCTGTTAAATTATTCATCATACTCATATAAATACCTCCAAGATATTTTATTATACCACTTATTACAGATAAAGTTTATAAAAAATTAATATTTTAAAGGAGAGAAAAATGAACTACAATAAACCTATGAAAAAGATTTTACCTCTTTTGACTTTAACTCTTTTAATGCTATTCCAAAAATCAAATGCTATGGAATGTAAAATTTCACAAAGTAAAGATTTACCCGAAAAATTTTCAATTTCAATTGATTTTTCAAACACAGAAGATTTTGTAAATTCACTTCCAAAAGATTCTTTTTTAAAAGTTAAATATGACAGCAGTAAAATGAAATACAAAAATACAAGCTTCGATGGATTCTTAAAACATGGATACACAAAGGTCGAAAAAGATGTACATAAATATTCTTCGGCTTTAAATGTTTCTTTTAAAAAAGAAAAAATCAGAAATAGACTTGGGAATGCAAGTATAAAAGTAGAATTCGAAACAAAAGATAAAATTTTTTCAAGTAATTCAGAAATAATACTCTCTCTTGCAAACAAGACTTCGGAAGAAGAAAAAGTTTTGGATTCATTCACGGTTTCAATGGAGGATAATCCGGAAGTTGCAAAGTGTAAATTAATAAATTTATCTCCCAGTGAAGGAAAACTAACTCCTTCTTTTAATCCTGATATCACGGAATATAATCTTAATGTTTCAGGCGACACAAAGTCTATAGATTTCAACACTTATCCGGAAAATGATTCTTTAAATGTAAAAGTAAGTAGGAAAAAACTTTTTGCTCCTGGAAAAACAACAGTAGTGAAGATTTTTGTTTCTAATCCTTGGATAAAAGGACTTAAAAAAACATATACAGTAAAGGTTAACAGAGATACTAATGTTACTGACAAGAAGAAAGAAGTAAAATCTTCAGTCAGAATTAAAAACAAAATAAAATCTAAATACAGCAAAATAAATACATCAGCTTCCAATAAAAATTCTTCGAAAACCAGAGAAAACACTTCATTTAAAAATACCAAAGAGGAACAAAAAGTCAAAAATGAAAATTTTGTTTATGAAAATTCGGAAGAATTTGAAAATGAAGAAGATGAAGAGGAAGAAGATGATAACGAAAATGATGAAAAAAATGATTTTGACCCAGATGAAGAATTTTTAAATTTAGCTAGCGGTACTTTAAAAACTTCGAATATTCAGAACTTAAAAGAAAATGAAAAATCAAGTGTTTTAAATAGCGGTGAATCGGTAACCTGTATAGCTGTAATTTTACTCTTTTTCTTAATTTCGTCAGCGGTAGCATTTTTTGTAATTAAAAACCATAAATCAAACGAAAATGTTAAGTAAAATTATAATAAGATAAAATTAACTTCACAACTTTCAAAAAAATAGTATAATAGTTTCATTTCGTCTATAGATTAAAAGATACTGTTTTATTTGGAGGTGAAAGTAGGCCTTTATGGACCTACTAATAAAATGATAACTAATTTTTTAATACACAAATATGCTAAAGTAGGTGACGAGTCCAATTTTGACTCAGAAGATTTATCTGCCAGAAGACGTCTGGGAATGTTAAGTGGAATAGTTGGTATAGTATGTAATATTATTCTTTCTTTTGCAAAATTTTTCGCAGGAATAATAACTTCTTCTATAGCAATAAGTGCAGATGCGTTTAATAATTTATCTGACGCAATTTCTTCAATAGTTACATTAATATGTTTTAAAACTTCCGGAAGTCCTGCCGACAAAGATCACCCGTTCGGATATGGGCGTATAGAATATGTTTCAGGCTTAATAGTTTCAATTGCAATTATATTTATGGGAATAGAATTTACTAAATCTTCTGTTGAAAAACTTTTTAATCCTGAACCTGTTACATCAGGTATAATTCCAATAATTATTCTTGTCATTTCAATGGTTATAAAATTATGGCTTGGAAATTTCAACAACAAAATAGGAAGTATTATAAACTCAACTGCAATGAAAGCCACCGCATTTGACAGTTTGGGAGATGCAATTATAACTTTAACTATTCTTGTCGGAATGATAATAACTTTCTTTACAAAAATTTCTATTGATGCCTATTTAGGAATAGGTGTTGCACTTTTTATAATTTTTACAGGCATAAGCATGATAAAAGAAACATTAAGCCCTCTTTTGGGGCAATCTCCTAACCCTGAATTTGTAAAGAAAATATATAGAACAGTCGAAGAATTTCCGGAAATCCTTGGTATACATGATTTAACAGTTCATAATTATGGGCCCGGAAGAAGTTTTATATCCTTTCATGCAGAAGTAAATGCAAAAAGAAATATAATGGAAATCCATGACGAGATAGATATGCTCGAAAAAAAATTGAAAGATAAATTCAAATGCCAAGCTATAATTCATATGGATCCAATAGTAACAGACGACAAAATAGTCAGAGATATGCGTGAAAAACTTTCAGGACTTGTAAAATTAATAAGTGAAGATACAAGAATATATGACTTGAGAATAGTTCCCGGGGTATCACCAACACTTATATTCCAAGTTTGTGTTCCATACAATGTAACTAAAACCGATTTTGAAATATGCAAGGCAATAAAACAAAGTTTAAATAAAATAGAACCGGAATATGAATGCATAATAGACGTAACAAGAAATTACTTTGATAATTTAAATGATGAAAAGGAAAATTTAAAAGAAGATGCTGAATGAAAAAATAGATATCCAAATGATGAAATTAGCATTAAAAGAAGCACAAAAAGCTGCCGAGGAAAATGAAGTTCCCGTGGGAGCAGTAATAGTATATGAAGGAAAAATTATATCTACAGGAAAAAATAAAAGAGAAAACAGTTTGAATGCACTTCATCATGCTGAAATTGAAGCAATATACAAAGCCTGTCAAACGTTAAAAAGCTGGCGTTTAACAGGCTGTACTTTATATGTTACTCTTGAGCCATGTGCTATGTGTGCCGGATCAATTATAAATTCACGTATTTCAAGAGTTGTTTACGGTGCTAAAGATTTAAAATCAGGTTCATGCAAATCGGTAGTAAACCTTTTTGATTTACCTTATAATCATAAACCTGAAGTAACCGAAGGTGTTCTTGAGGAAGAATGTTCTTTTATTTTGTCTGAATTCTTTAAAAAGCTCAGAAACAAAAAATTAAAATAAAACATAATAAAAAACTCATCTTTTGAAATCCAAGATGAGTTTTCTATCTTTATCCAACTTTATTTTTAACATATCTGTATAATAATTTACCTGCCACACCTGCAGCACAAGTTGCAACAAACAAAGGCGGTAAAGCGACATAAAACTTTTCTTTTCCGCTCAAGTTTTTCCAACGCATTTCCTCTTTGTAACATGTTTCGGTTAGATTTCTCGTCCATTTGCCACCTTGATTAGAACTGGACCAACCTTCACCATTTACAGCATAAGTAATTCTAACATGTTCTTTTTCACACATAGGGAGGAGGTTTATATAGTAATTCTTAGCATTCATGAATGCTAATTCCGAAGACTCATACTCCTGCCCTCCAGAGATTTTACTCAAAAAATCAGAATCAGAAATCAATTCCATACTTATAAACCTCTTCCTTTTAATTTAGTTTTAAACTATTTATTAATTACGTATTTTTTTACTAAGTAGTATCCGCCGACAGCTAATCCTGCTACTGCAGCTGCTCCTGCTGCTGGAACGCCTACTATAGTTGTTGCTACTGCAGCTTTTTTGCCAATGCCGTCAATGTTTCCGAAATTTTCTTTAACTTTTGAGAAGTAACCGAGTTCTTCTTGATTACCATTACCTAAATCTTTTTCTGTTATTGATGGTTCAAGGAACGGAAGAATTGATTTAACTGTTTGTACTACACCGTTTCTGTATCCATAAGATCCTACGTCAGCTGCTGTTTTACCTCCTACAACATTTTCGAGTTCATTGCTATTTAAAGCTTCTAAATTTAACATTTTGTATCCTCCTAAAATATTATCAGATTTGTTTTGTCCTTTCGAACTCACATATTTATTGTATTATACTTTTTTCAAAATGTCAACACTTTTTTAATATAAAATTATTTATAAATTTTTATTATTGTAAAACTATATTTTTAAACATTATGTTATATTTCAGAAATTTTAATAGCGATTGCCGTAATATCATCATCTTCGGTATTTTTCCTTTCTCTTGCCGCCATAGAAACTACATATTTAGATATTTCAGAGACATTTCTTGTATTCATATTATTAAACAATTCTGCTACAAATTTCTCTCCCAAATCAGTTACCCCGTCAGAAACCATAACAACTATATCTCCAGGATTTAATTTTACAGTTCTACTTGAAGAAGATACATCACTTAATATTCCTATTGGTAAAGATGAAAAATTTATTTTCTCAATTTCATTTTCATGAATTATAAACCCTGTAGGAGAACCTGCCTTAATAAATTTTGCTTCCGCATTAAAAAGATTTATTGAAAGTATATCTAAAGCTGCCAAAGTTTCGGACTTTGCATTTAAGAGCATAACTGAATTAACTATTTTTAAAGCCAAAGAGAAATTCATTCCGAATTTCATAAAATGTTTTGTAAGTTCCGCTGCTAAAGTTCCTTCAATAGCAGCACCTCCTCCTGTTCCCATTCCATCACTTAAAATAACACTGAAATTTCCTTCTTCATCTTCAAAACATCTGCAACTGTCACCGCAAAATTTTCCTCCATTACATGCATGCTGACTTACTGAAAAGTTAACCTCGTAGTTTTTTTTCTCCGCAATATTAACAATGCAGTTGTTATCAATCATGTTAAAAATGGGATTGCCCATTTTTCTCCCTATTAAAGAAGATATATCTTTAAGTAATTTTTCATCAAATTTATTTTTTTCAAATATTCCTATTTTAATATTCAAAAATATTTTATCGTTAATTTTTTTGCATAATATATCTTCTGATTTAATATTTTTCTTACATAGTAACTTTTTTATTTTAAGTGCTGTTTCGGGAATGTTATTTTCACATTTCATTTCTCCTGATATATCTGAAAGCAAATGGCTTATATCTTCAAAATGATGCATTGCAATACTTTTAAATTCCCTTGTTTGATTTTTAACAGCTTCATATGAAGAAAAGTCTCTTTTCAAAGCGGTTATTCTTTTTATTATTTCATTTTGTTTATTACAATTTTTTAAATTGCTCAAAGCTTTATCAGATTTGGCAATTTCATGTATAATATTTTTAACCGAAAAATATGTGGATTTACAATTTTGATCCCAACAAAGCTTTCTCATACCGCACCCTGAACAATAAGATTTTACACATTCAATACCTGTTTCTTCAAAACTGGTTTTAGATATACTTTCTGCTTCCAGTTCTATTTTTTCAAGACACCTACATGAAGAAGCAAAACAATCTGAAATCAATTTAAGGCGTTTTGAAGCAAAATCCGAAGAATAATTATTCTTAGTTGAATTTATGTAAATAGCATTATTTTTTAGAAATCCAAAAACCGAGTTTGGTAAAACATAAAATACTAAAAGACCAAATAAAAGTTCATAAATTCTTCCCGAAGACTGCATAAAATCCATACAGCTTAAGCATAAAAGCAGATATGCAGGAGTAAATGAAATACAAATTCCAAGTCTTCCAAATGACGAAAATGCTCCACAAATCATTCCGGCAAAAGCATAAGCTCCTGAAATATAACTTAGTCCAAAAGAAGGTAATATAAATATAACACCTACAGAAATTCCCGCAATACACCCTCCTATAACTCCAAAACAATAAGCGGAAACTAAAGTAAGAGTTATGCCTAAAACTCTACCAATCGATATTCCGTGAATATTAATTCCTGAAAGAGAAATTAAAGAAACACTTAAACTTGCAACTATACACGAAAGTTCCTTCATATTAAGATTATAAATTTTTTTACTTTTAACTATTTTAAAGCTGGTATCAAAAAAATAAGATACAATCGATGCAACCAAGCATTCGAAAAAAGTAATTAAAACTCCATGAGTGCTAAATCCGTCGGCACAGTTAACCGCTAAACCTGTAACAATAGACGACATAAAAACAACCATCGGTGTGTAGAACATATGATTTTTTATTTTTTCAACATCACTTAATGCCCACCTTATTGCCGCTATTGAAATAACTGTAGATATGTACCTCATACCTTGTCCCAGTCTTAAAGGAACCAAATAACCAAAAATAGAACCAATTAAAGTAGGAAAAAGCATTTTACCGGGTACAGATGCGGATAAAGAAAGTCCAAACGGATAGCAACTTCCAAAAATATAACCCCTTGAAATTAGCATTGCAGAAATAAAATACATTGTTTTTGCAAAAATCAACTTAATAGAATAACTTTTAGCAGCCTGCGCTAATTTCCCGCTTGTTTTAACTAAAGATTCCTTCAACTTCCATCGCCACCTATTATTAATTCTTAAAACTTTTCGTTTGAATTAATTATATAAGCAAGCATATGGAAATTTTTGTCATAATGCGCTGTAAATTTATTGATGTTTTTAAACTATTTTATGATTTATAGATATTTTATGACTTTTTAAACCTATTAAAATCAATTTATAGCGATAAACAAAAAATCAGCACACAGGTTTAAGACCCATTTTTTCCATTTGTTCAAGTAAAATTTCGTGTGTTATTCCGTAGGAGTTGCTATCCTGTGAATGTTTTTCTTTATTTTCAACACTTTTATTTTTAGGACTTCCATAAACCGGATTAGCATCAGGAACTTTAATATTCATTTCTTGCATTTTTTCTCTTAATGATTTTTCAGAAATTCCAGTACAAGTTTCTTGAACAGAAGCTAAAATTGACAAGGAAAAAGTCCCCAATAATAATTTCTTTATTAAAAAACTATATTTTTTCATTTCATCGTCTCCTTTTATTAAAATGTATATACATTATAATTATATGTATATAATTTGTCAACTATAAACAAATTTAAAAATAGTATTCAATTGTCTTTTTTATACGATTTTTAGCTTTTTTGATATGTCTTGAAACTGAAGAAATGCCTATTCCTAAGCTATTTGCAATGTCTTTCATCTTCATAGATTCACCATAATACATCAAAATACACATTCTTTGTCTTTGAGTTAGTTCTCCTTTAATTATATTTTTAACTGCTTCTTTCATTTTCATATAATTAATATCTACTTTATCATGTATATTATTTTTGTACTCGGAAACACTTATTATAGATTCCGTAAAATCATCTAAATGAAATAATTTAGTTTTCATTTTTCATAACCTCGCATTTTCTTTTTAAATATTCGGCAGTATGTTTCATATCAAGATACATACTGTATAGCACAGAAACTCTCCATTTGATATTTTCATGTTCCCACATTTCACTGGGAGTATTTTTAAGTAATTTAATATGTGATTTCAAAACATCCATTTGCTTTATGTACTCTTTGTATAATTTCAGGTAATACATAAACTCTCCTTTCTACACGAAACGTGTAGTTAGCTGCAAAAAAATAATTTCAATAATTTATTTTTAATTTTAAGACCAAATCCAAAAAACACTTTTCATAAATATAGTAGCATATGTATATTTATCCGTCAACTATTTTTTTATTTTTAACATTAAATAACAAAAATCTAGAATTTTACAAAAAATATCATTTTTTATCTTAGCTTGTGTGCAACAAGCGTAGAATGATACTATAATAATGTAGTTTGTTTGTACGACAATTTTCTCGTTACTTCCGCTGTCGAAACAGTTATTATTTGATAAAACGAGTTCTTTAAATGATGGAAAAATCAAAAATTGAAAATTAGGAAAGGTGTAAGCTTAATGAAAGAAGACTTGAGTAAAAAAATTAAAAGCCTGCGTCTTAAATCGGGTCTTACACAATCTGAATTGGCCGAAAGAGTGCAGGTTTCACCATCTTGTATAGGAATGTATGAACAAGGAAGAAGAGAGCCGAGCGGCCAAGTTCTTTCAAAAATTTGTAACGAATTAAATGTTACCAGTGATTACATGCTTGATATAGAAGGAAACTGTTTCAAAACAAAAGACAACGATGTTGGAATGATGCTTGATAAATTTACTAAATATATTGAAACTGAAAAAAATATTATGTTAAATGGAAAATTTATGGACAAGGAAAGTAAGATTAAAATTTCTAATGCCCTTCGTGTTGCAATTGCTGTAGTTTTGTCTGAATATAAAAATAAAAAATAACAAATTCACCGCTATTCGTATAGTATAGAAACAGAGGTCTTAAAAATTAAGTTTCAGTCATTGCTTTCTATCTATGTGTGAGTGGCGGTGAATTTTATGTGTAGCTATAAACAGCAAGGTGTACTTTCACTTGCTTTTGGACTGGGGCTTATACTTTCATTTTTATTTCCAGAACAAGTCATAATAATTATTATATCGCTAATCCTTGTAATTTTGTCTATATCATTAGTAAAACGTTGACTTTAATATAGGGAGGTCTTGATATATGAAAGTTGTTGTAGTTAAAAGTCCCGCATTTTTAGGTTTCTTTTTAAGAAAGATATTTAAAATTAAGAAAGAAAAGATTTAATAAACAAAAAAATACCCAGCCCGGGCACCTTAACGGTTACGGACTGGGTACATTCCTCAAAAAGATAAATATATCAATCTCCACTTGCTTCTTCGTAATTCTCTAACGAAAAATCAATCATAAGTGAAATTATTTCATTTCGACTTCTACAGGTTTTAAATGAAAGATTGTCAAGTTTGTCAACAACTTTCTTTTTTAATCGTATTGAGAAAGTCCTGTACCCATCCTCCCCCTTGGATGTTCCCAAGCTGAGGTGAAACTTTTTATTTTTTATCAATATTACCACCTCTGCTATATTGTAACATAATGTAATAATAGAAATATATGTTAATTTTTATAACATATATTTTTCTACACGATTCGTGTAAAAATTTCATTTTTATCATTTTTTTTTAAAAATTTTTTTACCTGAAATGAAATAAACTATTCAATAAATATATTGATACTTATCAAATTATAATCTTCCAATATTTCAGTAAATGTGGTATATTTTATATGATTTAAACTAAAAGGAGGTTTTATAGTCTTGGATTATATAAATTCAATTTTAACTCCCATAAGTGACTTCTTGTATATTTATGTACTTGTAGCACTTTTAATAATCTGCGGAGTTTATTTTACTATATTGGGAGGATTCTCTCAGATTAGATTTTTTCCGGAAGCTATTAAATCAATAGGAGAAAAATCAGAAGGTAAAAAGGTATCTTCTTTTCAAGCACTAATGATTTGTACAGCTTCAAAAGTCGGTACTGCTAACATTGCCGGTGTCGCAACTGCAATTGTAATAGGAGGTCCTGGGTCAATATTTTGGATGTGGGCTATGGCTATTATCGGATCTGCTTCATCCATGGCCGAAGCTACATTGGCTCAGATATACAAAATAAAAAGTAAAGATGGAAATTCTTTTATAGGTGGACCTGCCTACTATATAAGTCAAGCTCTCGGGAAAAGAAAATTAGGAGTTTTGTTTTCAAGTTTATTTGTATTTTGTTTTTTATTTGGATTCAATGCATTGCAAGCACATAATATGTCTTCTGCACTTGAATATTATATCCCAAACTATGAAAACACATTTTGGCCATATGTTACGGGAATAATACTTTCTTCCTTAGTAGGATATGTGGTTTTTGGTGGAATGAAAAGAATAGGTTTTGTTTCTTCATATTTAGTTCCTGCCATGGCAAGTATTTATATTTTAACAGGTCTATATATAATAGTATCTAATTTTTCACAATTACCAACGGTATTTTCATTAATATTTGAATCTGCTTTTGATTTTAAATCAATCTTCGGAGGTCTTAGCGGAAGTGCTATTTTAATAGGAATCAAAAGAGGATTACTTTCTAATGAAGCCGGTATGGGAAGTGCTCCTAATGCTGCAGCATCAGCTGATACGTCTCATCCTTTTAAACAAGGTATTGCTCAAATTATTTCTGTTTTTATAGACACTATTTTAATTTGCTCTACTTCTGCTTTCATTCTTCTCCTTTCAGAAGTAAATCTTAATACTTCAGTTACAGGAATGCCACTGATGCAAAAGGCTCTTGAAAATCATCTGGGGGTATGGGGTGTACATTTTATCACATTATCCGTTTCGGCATTTGCATTTTCTGCAATAATAGGAAACTTTGGATTTTGTGAGCCTAATATACTTTTTATAAAAGATAGTCCTAAACTTTTAAAAGTAATAAGAATATTAAGCTTTTTCCCCATAATGTTCGGCTGTGTTGCAACAGCTTCCGTAGCATGGAATTTAGCAGATATATCTATGGCTTTTATAGCAATTATAAATATAATAACTATATTAATACTATCTAATCGTTATAAAGTATGTCGAAAAGACTACCTAAGACAAAAAGCGACTAAAAAAGACCCTGTTTTTAAAGCTCGAGACTGTGGTATTAAGGATACTGTTTTATGGAAATGAACAGTAAGAATATTATATTATAAATATTTATTGTTTTTATTAAAATATACTTGACATTTTAATATATAATTATTATAATAATTAATATAGTGTGTTATTTTTTTTAATAAAAAAGGAATGATATAATGAATATTCAATTTTTAAACAGTAATCAACTTGAAAGAGTAACAGCTGGAACTTTTTATAATTTTAGAGATGGTTTTGCAGCTACAGGATGTGCACTTCTCGGAATGTATCCAAAAAATTCTTACGAGTCATATCCTTCATATGGTGGTATGATTTTAAAAGATGAGAATAATTTAACCATAAATGGAGACACTTCTGGAACTGCTATAGGATATGTAAACACAATAAAAGCAAATTATAAAAACTTTACATCCAAAACTACAAGAGCAGCAGTAATAGCATCCCAAACAGCTATCGTAGGTGTACCTGTAGTGAGTGTAGCAGCACCTGTCGCTGTCGGTACAATTATGGCAGTAAAAGCAATAAGAAAACATCTTGGTAAAGATAATTTTTAGAATAAAAAACTCTCCTATTTTTTGAAGGAGAGTTTTTTTTTATTGATTTTGCTGTTCAATTATCTGAGATGATGAATTACTTGATCCTGAACATCCACCACAACAACTATTAGGAGATTCATTATTATTTTGAGAACGTGGTGGGAAAAATTCTTCCGTAGGGAATTCAATTCTGCTAAACAAATCGCATGGATCAGCAGTTGAAGATGTGCATTCTTTATTAGGAACACAAAAATCATATGCAGGAATAAGCATTTGTACATTTCTTTCTATTTGAACAATAGTAAAAAGTCCTAAAGTAACCGCTACCGATTTACTACTTGCACTTGGACGTAAAAATTCTCCGCCAAATCTTCTACAAATGCAATCCGGCACTCTAAATTGAGGCTGAACTGCGCAATCCGACGCACAGCAAATTCTTGCAGAAAGAGCTACTGGGTCTGCCACTTGAACAACTGCACGAGGTAAATTCCTTATAGATGCATTTTGTAAATCATTTTCGTTTGAAGAATATTCAGAAGAAAACACACTTACATTTCCTTCGCTGCCATAAAGTATAGCTTTTTTGTTAAAAGCACAAAGTCCTGAAACACTTGCCGGCATTACTGAAGGAGCTAAAAAAGCTTCTATACAAACTTCTAAAAAATAAGTCATATCTATAGAATAATAGCCTCGCCTAAACGGTACAGGTTCCATATCTATAAAAACTGTTACAACATTTACATCTTTTACTCTTACACTTGCAGCTTGGTCAATTATATGTTGACCTGATTCAGTAAAATTAACCCTTAAATCTTTAAGACAACTTCTATCGGCACATGAATCATAAACACGATAAGCATCTATACATACCGATTCTTTAAACTGATTATTTTCACGACATGAAAATGTTGAAAAATTCTCTGTCATATGAAAAATCCCCCCATAATAGTAATGGATACCAAAACAGCCAGTAAATATTTTTAAACTTTAAAAATCATAGATTCTTACTGACAACTCAAAAATTTTGAGTTTCCATTATCTATATTATGGAGGTATATTTATTTGTGTTACCTATTATATTTTCTTAAGATTTGCAAAATTAGCAAGTAATCTTTTGGAGCCTATAGAGCCTCCAAAATCTATCGTAAGCAAATGATCTCCACCAATTTCAACACTGGACAAAATTTTTCCGTCACCAAAAGATCCATGATTTACCATCATATCTTTTTCAAAAATATCTGATGATGAAATTTCCCCTTTTTTAGACAGGTTAGATTTTCCACCCGCTATTCCGCCGAAATTATGTGCAGCCATAACAGATTTAACTCTTTGCTCTTGAGCAGATTCAGGAATAGGTTCTCCTTCTTTAAGATCTTTCCAATCTCTTGATTTTGTTTTTTTCACGATTTCTTGTGGAATTTCACACAAAAATCTTGAAGCTTTATTATGAGAAGTAATCCCGGCAAGCATTCTGCTATCTGAATTAAGAAGGTACAAACTCTTCTTACATCTTGTTACACCAACATAAGCAAGCCTACGTTCTTCTTCAAGCTCGACTTCATCGTCTATTGCTTGAATGCTTGGAAAAATTCCTTCTTCAAGTCCCGGCAAAAAAACATTAGGAAATTCAAGCCCTTTGGCAGAATGAAGAGTCATAAGTATTACTGCATCTGCATTTAAATCATAATTATCTATATCTGAAAAAAGAGATATTTCCTCTAAAAATCCTGAAAGTGTAGCATCTTTTCCTTTTTCTTCTTCATAACTTTTTATACTGTTTAAAAATTCTTTCACATTTTCAATTTTAGACTCAGAATTGTCTCTTTCAGATTTAAGAAAATTAATATACTGAGTTTTTTCAAGAAGAATTTCATAAAGTTCAGAAACAGAAACTCTTCCTGAGGCATAAATATACATAAGTTCATCTATTAAATTTGAAAAGGATTTAAGCTTTACCGAAACTCTTTGAAGACTGTCATACATTTCGCAGTTTTTCATAACAGTAAACAAATCGCTGTTTGTTTCTTTTGCAATTTCAGATGCCTGTGCAATAGTTCTTTCACCAATAGAACGTCTCGGTTGATTAATTATTCTTTTAAGTCTTACTTCATCCAGAGGATTATTTATAACACTTAAATATGCTATCATATCCTTTATTTCTTTTCGATCATAAAACCTCTGACCACCAAATACACGGTATGGTATGGAACGTCTCATAAATACTTTTTCTATTACATTTGATTGAAGATTTCTTCTGTAAAGAACTGCAAAATCTGAATATTTCTCGCCTTTTGCCACTCTATCTTGGATAGCTTCGGCAATAAAATTTGCTTCATCATGTTCACTGTATGCTGTATGAATCCTAATCGGCTCTCCGCAGCAATTATTTGTCCATAATTCTTTTCCTTTTCTATAGATATTATTATTTATAATTGAATTTGCTGCTTCAATTATATTTTTACTTGATCGGTAATTTTGTTCAAACTTTATTACCTTTGCTCTAGGAAAAATTTTTTCAAAATCAATTATATTTTCTATAGTTGCTCCGCGAAATTTATAAATACTTTGATCATCGTCTCCTACAACACATAAGTTTCCACTTTTTTCTGCTAAACTTTTAATGAGTACATATTGAGCATAGTTTGTGTCTTGATATTCATCAACAAGAATATATTTAAAAACATCTCTATAAGATTCAAGTATTTCAGGGTAATTTTGAAACAATTTAACCGTATTGAAAATTAAATCATCAAAATCCATAGCATCAGCTTCAATCAGCTTATTTTGATAATACTCATAAATATCACTAAGCATTGCATTTCTTAAACTATCTTTTAAAGACAATTTATAATCTTTAAAATCGATTAATTTATCTTTCATACGTGAAATTGCATTTTTTATATTTTTGGGTGTAGTCACCTTGTCATCAAGCTTAAGCATTTTTAAACATTCTTTTATTACTTTTGTGCTATCTTCATCATCATATATAGTAAAATGACTACTATATCCAAGTCTTAAAGCATGAGTCCTTAATACTCTTGAGCAAAATGAATGAAATGTACATGAACAAACATCTCGAGATTTTTCACCTAAAGCTTGCTTGAGTCTGTTTTTAAGTTCGGATGCGGCTTTATTCGTAAAAGTTATCGAAAGAATATTTCTAGGGTCAACAGGATTAAGTTTAAGCAAATAATTCACTGATTCTATATTTTGAAAACCATTATAAGCATTTTTAAGTAAAGAAATATTTTCTTCTGTTACTTCACTTTCATTAACTAAATTATTTGTATATGCATCTCCATAGTCTACCATATTAACAATTCTATTGATTATAGCAGTAGTTTTTCCACTTCCTGCACCTGCTAAAACAACCATAGGTCCATTAACATTAAAAACAGCTTCTTGCTGCCTTTTATTTAAATTTGAAAATCGTTTTTCAAGTAAAGCCTTTCTAAGCTTTAAAAATTCTTCTGAAAATCCATCTAACAATTTATTAGCACCACCATATAATAAGAGCATCAAAGGGTCAAATCAGCAATAAAAATCAAGATATTCACAACTCATTTAAATTTGACAACTCTAAAATTTTTTATTATTCTCAGCATAATTATATCTTATTTTGTGCTAAAAATCAACCTTTTTATTTACATGCTTAGGATTTGATTACATCATCTATTCCTACATTTTTTACACGTATATTGCCATTTCCGTCTTTTATTTGAATTTTAAGAGTTGAAGAAATAGGATGTTTTGCCAAAACTACGGCTTCCCCATCTTGAGTTTCTATAATGTCGCCTACCTGTGGCATTTTTTCGAGTAAATCAAGATAGGTGTCTTGTTCATAACTAAGACAACATTTCAATCTTCCACATATTCCTGAAAGTTTAGAAGGACTAAGTGAAACTCCTTGATCCTTTGCCATTTTAACTAAAGAAAGAGGAAATTCATTCAAAAATGTTTCACAACACAAAGACTTACCGCATATGCCAAGACCACCTAAAATTTTAGCTTCATCTCTTATACCAACTTGTCTTAATTCTATTCTTGCTTTAAAAGCATGTGCTAAATCTCTGACTAAATTTCTAAAATCAATTCTTGATTCTGAAATAAAATAAAAAATAATTTTATTTCTATCAAACATATATTCAACGTCGATTACTTTCATTTTAAGCTTGTGAAGTTTAATCTTATTTTTGCATATTTCACATGCTTCTTTTTCTTCTTGCTTTTTTTTCTTTATAGATTCTAAATCTTCAATTGTTGCTTTGCGAATAACTTTTTCAGTCTGAAAATCATTTATTTCAGAAAAATTTTCTCTAATGCTTATAACTTTTCCATTTTGAATTCCTTTTTTTGTTTCCGCTATTATAATATCTCCTACTGATATATCATCATTAAAATATTGAAAATAATGGATTTTCCCAACTTCTTTAAATCTAACCGCTAAAATAACACTCATACGTTTAACCTCCCTTTTTTACAAAACAATACTCAAATACGTTAAAATCAAACCCACATTTACATTTTTTTCAGTTAAACTAATGGCATATTTTATATCATCAATTTTTTTTGATATAATCTTAATAAATTCAACATCAGAAGAATTTTTTATTTTTCTGATAAAACCTGAAATAACATTAACCATAAATTTTTTCAAAAAAATTCTATTTGGAGTAATAGCAGCAAGAATTTTAATTATTTCTACCCTTTTGGATTCAATACTTAACTTTGTAACTTCGTTTGCATATTCAACCGCTTTTTCGTCTTCATTTTCAATATCTTTTTCATGTAATCTAAAAATTTGACATCTAGAAATAACCGTATTTAAAAGCGGATCTACCGACTTGCAAAGAAGAATAAAAATAACATTCTTAGGTGGCTCCTCAAGAAGCTTTATGAAAGCATTTTGAGCTTGAACAGTTAATGCTTCAGCAGGACTTAAAACATATATTTTATACTTTCCTTCGTTTGGAACTATATAAGAATCTTTACGAATAAACCTTATAATCTCTATTTTTATTGACTTAGAATCTTTTTCCAAAGAAAAAAACTTTATATCTGGATGACAATTTCTTTCTACTTTAATGCAAGAATCGCATGCATTGCATGGATTTTTTGAAATTTTCGATTTACAAAGTAAAATTTTAAAAAAATAACATATATTTTCTAAAGCTTTTTCAAAATTTGAATCCTCAATAATAATCGCATGGGTTACTTTTTCATTTTTTGCCATATTACACAGATATTCAAAATACATCTATACAAAATTCACACCTTTTCAAATCTGTCTACATCTAAAACGAATATAATTGCTCCCCCTACTTGAACTTGAGTAGGAGTATTTTGAATCGGAGCACCTAAATACATCGGTGATGCATCTACAACTAGTTGTTTTCTTTTGCTGCTGTATTTTGATATAACATCTATAACTTTATTTGTTTTGCTGTCGTCAACTCCTATTATAAGGGTTGTATTTCCCGACTTTAAAAAACCACCTGTAGAAGCCATTCTTGTAACTTGAAAATTTTCTTCTGTAAGTGCATCCATAACTACCGAAGAATCGTCTCTGCTCATAATTGCCATTACCAATTTCATAAAAAATACCTCCATATAATTAAGGATTCATCCAGAGTTTCATTCTATCACACATAGCTTTGAAATACCATACTTTTTGAGGGAAGCTATTTCTTCTTCCTCAATTTTTTCCCCCGGCATAACGACCGGCACTCCGGGAGGACACGGGCAAATTATTTCGGCTGCAATTTTTCCTAAACATTTTTCTAAGTCTATTTCCTTAGAGTTCAAAGAAAGAGCTTTTGAAATTTTCATTTGGGATTTTGGAATTTTTGTTTCGGACTTTTCAAAATTAAAAAATTTTCTTTTGATTTCAATGTTTTTAATAGCAGATTCAAGTCTATTCCAATCTTTTTCCCTGTTAAAAGGAGTAGCTATCAGTACAATGTAATTTTCATCACAAAATTCGGGCTCTATTTTAAATTTATAAAGTTCATTTCTGAATTCATAACCGCTATATCCTATTTTTTTAGTGTTTATTGTTATCCTTATAGGGTCAATATCTATACCGTTTAAAAAAGCATCTTCAAATAAAGAACTTTTCTTCAAATTCTCTATTCTCCTAGAAAGTAATTCATACTTTTGATTTCCAAATTTTTCAATCCATTTTAAGCATATATCCATAGATGCCATTATAGGGTACGAGGGACTGGTAGATCCAAAAAGAGACATAGATGTTTTTGCCATATTTTTATATTTTTGACTGTTGACATGAAGAAATGCCCCGGATGTCATAACAGGCAAAGTTTTATGAGCGGAATCGGCGGAAATAGAAGCACCTTTATCTATCGGATGAAGCCCAAAAAATTTAAGGTGCGACCCATGAGCATTATCAACTATTAAAGGAATATTGTAATTACTACAAATACTTGAAATAAGCGACACGTCTTGAATCACACCGTAATAATTGGGACTTGTTATATAAAATGCTTTCGCATCACGATTTTTCTTCAACTTTTCTTTTAAATCCTCTATATTTATATCCCAAGCAATATTGTTTTTAATGTTCCTTTTAACCCATACAGGAGTCAAATCAAGCATTGCCATCGTAGAAACCGCTGACCTATGAACAAGCCTGTCGCAAAGTATTTTACCTCCAAAACCACACGTCATTTTAATCATTGATTGAATACAAAGTGTGTTCCCTCCCGATGAAAAAAAAGATGCTTTAGTCCCATATATTCTACTTAATTTTTCTTCTGAATTTTTTATGATTCCCGAAGCTTCATAAAGACTATCAGTCAATGGAAGTTCAGTATAATCCAAAGAAAATAAATCCTCATTTTTAAAAAAATTATTTTTATGCCCAGGGGTATGAAAAGAGGAATAATCAAGATTTTTATAATCAACAAGAGCATCATAAAGACTTTTTTTCTTCATTAAAAAAATTCTCCTCATTTAATTTCATTTAGTGTATATGTTTAAAACTCTATGGAAATAATAAATCTAAAAGGATGTGATATTAACAATGAACGTAACAAAAAAACAGTACTCGGAAATGGCCGGAAAAGCTTCTCCTGCGAGCCCTATATGGAAAGATTTGTTTATGGCTTTTATATTTGGAGGGTTAATCTGTACGGCAGGTCAAGCTTTAACTCAGCTTTATATGTCAAGTTTCGGATTGGATAAAAAAGTTGCCGGCACCTGGACTTCAATAACACTTATAGCAATAAGTTCTCTTTTAACTGCATTAAATTGGTACGGAGCAATTGCAAAACATGCAGGAGCAGGAACAATAGTGCCGATAACAGGATTTTCAAACTCAATAACCGCTCCCGCAATAGAATTTAAAAGTGAAGGTCATGTCTTTGGAATAGGAGCGAAAATGTTTATAATGGCAGGACCTGTAATTGTTTACGGAACTATATCCTCTATGGTATACGGATTAATAGTTTGGATTTTCAAATTATATTAAAAGTTTCTTTGTCTGCAAACTTCATACATTAAAACTCCCGCAGCAACAGATGCATTAAGAGAATTAATTTTTCCCTTCATGGGAAGAGAAAGTACAAAGTCGCATTTTTTTCTAACATTTTCACTTATGCCATTACCTTCAGATCCGACAACCAATGCCAGTGAGCCTTTTAAATCTTTGCTTGTCCATAAGTCTCCGGACATATCAAGAGCATAAATCCAAATGCCATTTTCTTTTAATTTATCAATGGTGTGAGATATATTTGTAACCTTAGCAACAAGCATATGTTCTAAAGCTCCGGCAGAAGATTTTTCAACCGCTAGTGTAAGACCCGAAGCTCTTCGTTTAGGTATTATTACTCCATGAGCCCCACAACATTCCGCTGTTCTTATTATAGCACCTAAATTATGAGGATCTTCTATCTTATCGGCAATTATTATAAAAGGCTCTTCTCCTTTTTCTTTAGCAAATTTTAAAATCTCTTCAACTGTTGCAGACTCTTTGGCTCCAATCATAGCAGCAATTCCTTGATGATTTTCGTTGCCTGAAATTAAATTATCAAGAACTGATTTACTAACTTTTTTAATCGTTATATTTTTTTCTTTTGCAGTAACTACTATACTTTCGAGAGATCTTGAATTTTCAAGCACCATTATAGAGTCGATTACTCTGTTTCCGTTTAATGCCTCTTTGACTGCATTTCTACCAACTATATATTCATTGTCGGATTTTTTCTTAAAGAATTTACTTTTCAATTTTGTTACTCCTATTCTTATTTCTACTTTCCAAAAAATTTTTAATACTTTCCAGTGTTTCAATACTCAAAACGTGCTCCGCTTTACAAGCATCTATTTCTGCGGTTTTTGAGCTGACTTTTAAAATTTTAATAAAAAATTCCGAGAGAATTTTATGTTTTTCATATACCTCCAAAGCAATTTTTCTTCCCTTTTCAGTTAAAGCAATTTTTTTATACTTTTCCTGCAAAACCATGTTTTCTGATTTAAGAACATTTATGGCTCTGTTGACACTTGCCTTAGAAAAAGACAATGCATTTGCAATATCGGTTATACCGACTATTTTATTATTTTGTTCCATGATATAAATAATTTCAAGATAATCTTCCATAGAGCGAGTCAAAATTTTATTCATTTTTTGTCCTTTCGCTTTTATTTTTTCCGCAAAACCCAAGATTTGCACAGTTTCGGCATTTTGAATTAGATTTTTTTTCGTTATTTTTATTTTTTTTCTTTCTGATTGCCCATAAAATAATCAAACCTAAAATAAATAAAATAATAAGTATATCGGCTATATTCATTTAAAAATTCCTTTCTAATTCATCAGATTCGAAAATAAAATAATTAATTGGTAAGCAAGTGCGGACATAAGAAAAGCTATAAACATTTGAAAAACAGCAGAGAAGATTGCAAGCTTTTTTTGCTCGTATTCCCTATATATAGCAGAAACCGCCGCAACGCATGGAGTATAAAGAAGAGAAAATATAAGAAAAGACACTGCATTTGCATAATTAAAGATTTCTTTAACCGCTAATGAAAGATCTCCTTTATCCGCATAAAGAACAGAAAGTGTGCTAACAATAGATTCTTTAGCCATAAGCCCTGTTATTAAAGAAACACTTACTTCCCATTTTTCGAACCCACACAGTTTAAATAAAGGAGCTATAAATTCTCCGATTTTTGCAAGTATACTTTGGGAATTATCTGAAACATGGTGAAAATTAGGTCCAAAATATTGCAAAAACCATACTATAATAGTTGCAAGTAAAATAACCGTTCCGGCACGTTCTATGAAATCTTTTGTTCTGTCCCATACACTTAGTCTGACATTTTTAAATGAAGGCCATTTATAATCCGGCATCTCCATGATAAAAGGAGATTCTTCACCTTTAAAAACAGTATCTTTAAAAAGATAAGCGGTAAAGCATGCACACAAAATCCCAAATATATAAAGTGAAAAGATTACTGCAGTTTGAAATTTTGGAAAAAATGCTGAAGCAAACAGTAAATAAAGAGGAAGCTTAGCACTGCAAGACATAAACGGAATTAAAAATATAACTAAATTTCTATCTTTTTTACTTTCCAAAATTTTAGTTCCCATAACAGCTGGAACAGTACATCCAAATCCCATTATAAGAGGAACAAAGGCTTTTCCTGAAAGTCCAATTTTCCTCATCGGTCTATCCATAATAAATGCAGCCCTTGACATATAACCACAATCTTCCAAAATAGAAAGAAGAGTAAACAAGAGAACTATTTGAGGTAAAAATGAAACTACCGCTCCAACACCTTTAATAACAGCATCTAAAATTAAGCTTTTAAGCCATATTGAAACTCCGGCATAATTTAAAATGCTTCTTACCATACTATAAGTCTGTGTATTTATAAAAGTCTCACATAATTCTTTAAGGAAAATTCCTAAGGGGCCAAATGTTGTATAAAATATAGAAAACAAAAGTAAAAAGAAACACGGGAAAGCGGTATGTTTTCCTACTAAAATTTTATCTACTTTGTCTGAAAAGGAGATTTTTCCGTAATTTTCCAGATTCACAGTTGCTTTTTGGCAAAGATCATATATATAAGTATATCTTTCTTCGGGTATAATAGTGTCTTTTTCCTTTCCAATATCTTTGCTTAATTTATTTCGTATTTTTTCAACTTCAATTTTCTTATCACTCGAAAGATTATAACTGTTCAGAATTAAACTGTCTCCTTCAAGGGCTTTCACTACTTTAAATCTACTATTACATACATAAACATTATTAGAGTTCAATATTTTATCTGTTTCTTCAATTGCCTTTTCTACTTTTGTGGAATATATTCCGCAGGTACTTCGGACAAAATTATTTCGTTTAACACACACCGAAAGTTTTTCTAAAAGTTCCTCTATTCCTCGATTTTTTCCTGCTGAAACACTTATAACAGGTACTCCTAAACGTTTTTCCAAATATTTGCAATTTATGGTTTTGTCTTTTAGCAAATCTGTCATATTTAAAACCAAAATTACTTTAGAATCAAGTTCTAAAAGCTGAGTTGTCAAATATAAATTTCTTTCGAGATTAGTAGCATCGAGTATGTTTATTATTACATCCGGAGACTCATTCATAATGTAATCCCTTGTTACAACTTCCTCAGAAGAATAAGGAGAAAGAGAATAAACTCCGGGTAAATCTACAAGATCTATTCTATCACCTATATTTTTTACTCTTCCTTCTTTTCTTTCAACAGTTACTCCGGGCCAATTGCCAACATATTGATAGCTTCCGGTTAAAGTATTAAAAAGTGTTGTTTTCCCACTGTTAGGATTTCCTACAAGTGCTACTTTATAAAGTCTTTGAGAGCAATTTTCATTTGAAAAAGTAGGGGTTTCAAAACTATATTTTTTACTGCTAAAATTTCTTTCTTCAAGTTTTTGCTTTATAGTTTCGATTTCTGTTTCATTTTCGCAAACTTTTATTTCTTTTGCTTCGGATTTTCTTATACTGAGTTTATAATTATGTAGTTTTATTTCTATAGGATCTCCTGCGGGAGCATATTTTAGAATTTTAATTTTTGCCCCCGGTGTCATTCCCATGTCAATCATTCTTCTGCGGAGGTTTCCACTACTCCCGACTTTTTTTATTACTGCCTCTTCTCCGCACGATAAATCGTTTAAGGTCTTCATTTTTATCACACTTCCCTTGAATTGTCTTTTTTCATTTATGTATAAATTATATTTCTTGTCCTAATTATATTATACTTATTTTTTTAAAAAAGTAAACATATGCTAACTTTTTTATTTACATACTCATTTATTTCTCCAAAAAATTGACTTATCCGTCAAAATTGTATAAAATAAAATTTAAATGATAGAATACTTATAAATTTTGAATTTCTAAAATCATTCATAAACTAAGTATTTTTATCATATAAATATTAAAAGATAAAGGATTGTAAATGTATGCTAAAATTATTAAAAAAGAAGAATTTACATAATGAAAATGAAGTTTGTAGCGAAAATGAACTAATAAGGAAAGAAATAAGAAATGTTTGTTTGGAACTTCAGAAAACCGAAAATTGGTTTCAAATGGAAATTGACAGTAATTTAATAGAAGCATGTATTCATCAACGTGAAGTTTTAAATGCAAGATATAAATATCTGATGAATAAACTCAAACCTATGGAAATAAGCTAAGCAAGGAGATTTTTCAAAATGACTAAAAGTCTTATGATATTTGCATGTATTCCGATTGTTCTTTTGATTTTAAATTTAATTTTAAATTCACATCACCCGATAATAAAATCTTTAACAAGTGCTTTAAGCGGTATTACAGCATTCGGACTTTTAGAATATTTTTCCTGTTATTGTGGAATTTGTGTTCCTTTGAATCCTACAACAATTTTTATTTCCGCCATTTTAGGAATACCCGGAGTTGCTGCTTTAGCAGTTTTAAATTCACTATTTTGTTATTAATTTATAGATATAAAAAATAAAAAACAGAGGCTTTAAGAGTCTCTGTTTTTTGCTTAAAAAATTTCCATAATAAAACTTAGCATTTGCTTTACTGCCACCAACAGTCGCTGCAAATTTTCATAAAACTTTTTTTAATGTATATAGAATTTCTAGGATTAAAATCCTATATATCAACGATAAAAAAAGAAGCTTTTTATTTAAACATTTATTTCTTTAAAATTTACTATTCCATTGTAATCGCAATTAATTTCAATATCTTCCGAATCAATTTTTTGCTTACCTATTCCTAGTTTGTTAAAATCAATACTTGAAATGATTGCACCTTTTTCAGTTGTAATATTACAACATCTGGAAGAAACTGAAAGCAGATAACTTTCATCATAATTTGCTAAATTTCTAAATCCACTTAAACATATAGCTTCTCTTGTTGTTTTATTGTATCTAAATGTCGAGTTAATATTAACTGCAGATATTATTCTTTTTGTTATTGAATCTAAATACGTAATGGTTTTTGAAGCTTTTATGTACTTAAAATCAGAATAGCTTAGTTCCTCCGGCAGATTATATTCTTCAACTAAAATTTCTTCTTTTTTTTCTAAATTATGATTTAACTCTTTAAATGTTACTTCGTTTTTTATAGTATTTGAAGATCCCCACGTTACTTCTTTGGAATCCGGTAAAGCATAAGAATTGTGAAAACCAAAAGGAAGTCCTATGAGCAAAGAAAATACAAAACAACTTATAATATTTTTATGAAATTTTTTCATTTTAATCACTTCTCCTAACTTATTTCGGTATTAACAAAAACATCTCCGTTACTTGAACAAATAACGTCCATATGTCCGTCAAACAAATAGTCCCCTATTCCTCCCATTGGTGATTTTTGGTAAATTGCATATCTGTCGGAAACCAAACAAGAATTTTTACTCGGGAAAATCTCTGAAGCATTTCTTACTTTCCAGGATTTACTATCTTTTGAACTTTTAACATCTGATTTTTGTACATCTACATATGATTTTTTATCGTATGTAAAAGTAACATTTAAATCTATTTTTCCTTGAGGCTCAAATTCGCTATTGCAAAGTTTTTGAAAATCTTTTTTTATACCCACATTTTTTATATAAAATACTTTACCGCTTTTGGAAATTTTCTTTTCCTCCGGACTAAAGTTCATATCTTCACTGCAAAGATACCTTGAAATAGCCATTTTACCTCTCCTAATTTCATTTCCATATTGATTTTTTTCAATTTCTTCACTTGATGCCCTAACACCCAAGCAAGAAAATAAACATGTTAAACTTAAAGTAAAAAGTAAAAATCTTTTTTTCATAAATTACTCCTCCTTAATATTTTTTAGTTACTTACCTCATTTGCAAATCTATAAAGCAAACCGATTATTTTTTTCTGAGCATTTAAAATTGCATTGCAAGCTAAATCTTCCATTTCTTCGTCTGTATTTTCTAATCTATAAAAATTGTCCATAGATAAAATTGCAGAAGATTTAATTATATTTTCAAGAGAATTAGATTTGTAATAATCCAAGCTTTCAGGCGACATACAAGCACTACACGTTTCTTTAACAAGATCACATTTATTTTCAAATTTAACATGTAATGGAAATTTTATTACAGAATCCGTAGGGTTAACATATCCTGTATGTACACATGTATTTGCGTCTTCTAAAAAATGAATTGCTCTTCCGAGCTCTTCATATTCTTTTTCTCCGTCCATCATAATATGATAATTAATTGCATTTGAGTAATGCTCTAAACATTTCAAACAAGCTGTCTCTTTTTCACCAAGAAAATTCCTTTCAGTTACAGGATTATAAAAATGTTTTTTATAACCACCCTGATTTTCATCTTCATCCGGCTTAAGGCTATAATTAATTATTACATTTTTATATTTATCCTTCATATTTTCTATTGTTGAAAATTCTTTTTCATTTATTTTTTGTTCAGAAAGTAAATTTTTAGACATATCACCAAGTTTTTCTATACTGTATTTTGTTATGTATCTATGACTTTCTGATCCAAAACCAAACGCACTGCTTGAAAAACAAGCAAGCACACCTGACATAATAACTGATAAAAATTTAATTTGTCTTTTTAATTTCATAAGAAACATCCCCTTTTCATTAAAATTTATAATAAATAAAAATACAATATATCCCCCCTTTTGTAGAATAATTGAACATCAAAGAACAATTTTATGTTTATTATAACATATTTCAGCTATTTGTAAATATTTTTTTATTAAAATTAACTATTTTTATTCCATTTTATGTTTTCACTATTTATTTCCCGGTTTTTGAAATACTTATTGATAAAAATTTCTTAAACTTTTATCATATAATAACAAACATAATTAATATCTTTAGGAGGAAAAAATGAAAATAGGAATAGTAGGTCTACCAAATGTAGGAAAAAGCACTTTATTCAATGCGATAACAAACGCAGGTGCTCAATGTGCAAATTATCCTTTCTGTACTATCGAGCCAAATGTGGGAATAGTTGCCGTTCCAGATGAAAGACTTGAAAAATTAGCGGAAATTTATCATCCGGATAAAATAACACCGGCAACAATAGAATTCGTCGATATAGCAGGACTTGTTAAAGGGGCATCAAAAGGTGAAGGACTAGGAAATAAGTTTCTTTCGAATATAAGACAAGTTGATGCTGTTTTACATGTAGTAAGATGCTTCGAAGATGAAAACATAATGCATGTAAATAATAAAGTAAGTCCAAAAGACGACATAGAAATAATTAATATGGAACTTATTTTTTCAGATATGGAATTAATAGAAAAACACATTTCAAAAATACAAAAACTTTTAAAATCTGATAAAAAGTACGAAGAAGAACTTGAATTTTGTCAAAAACTTCAAGGTATACTTTCAAAAGGTAAAATGATAAAATCCGAAAATTATACCGAAGAAGAAAAATATTACCTGAAAACCCTTGACCTTTTGACCTCAAAACCAACAATTTATGCTGCAAATTTTTCAGAAAAAGACTTTTCGAAAAATATTGAAGAAAATCATTTCTATAAAGAAGTAAAAAGTATAGCTGATACAGAGAATTCAAAAGTTCTTCCTATTTGTGCAGAATTTGAATTTCAGATTTCAGAAATGAGCAACGAAGAAAAAACAGTATTTTTAAAAGATTTAGGACTCGAAAAATCCGGACTTGATAGACTTGTGTCAGCATGTTATGATCTTCTCGGACTTATTTCGTATTTAACTGCAGGAAAACCAGAAGTAAGAGCATGGACAATAAAAAAAGGAGCTAAAGCTCCTGAAGCGGCCGGAAAAATTCATTCTGATTTTGAAAAGGGATTTATCCGTGCCGAAATAACCGCATATGAAGATTTAATAAAATGTGGAAGTATAGCGGTTGCAAAAGAAAAAGGACTTGTTCGATCGGAAGGAAAAGAATACGTAATGAAAGACGGAGACGTTACTTTATTTAGGTTTAATGTTTAAAAGTAGGAGAAAATTATGTACACAAATTGGAATGAATTAAAAGAAGAATGTATAAAATGCACTAAATGCTCTCTTTGTGAAACAAGAAACAATACTGTTTTTGGATGTGGAAATAAAAATGCCGAAGTCGTATTCATAGGTGAAGGTCCTGGAGAACAAGAAGATTTATTAGGATCTCCTTTCGTTGGAAGATCAGGGAAATTACTTGATTCAATGCTGAAAAAAATAAATCTTGAAAGAGAAAAAAATATATATATAGCAAATATGGTTAAATGCAGACCACCAGCCAACAGAGACCCCTTACCACAAGAACAGGAAGCTTGTATAGACTGGCTTAGAAATCAAATTGCAATTATAAAACCAAAAATAATAGTTTGTGTTGGGAGAATAGCAGCTACCCGACTTATAGACCCTTCAATAAAAATAACCAAACAACATGGAATATTTTATAAAAAGAAAAAAATATGGATGATGCCCACAATTCATCCGGCTTCTTTACTCAGAAATCCCAATCAAAAAGAATTAGTTGAAACAGACTTTCAAAATTTAAAAGAAAAAATTTTAGAAGTTTGCATTCATACATACGAATAGCCACCCATTTAAAGGGTGACTAATTTTTATTGAACTATATTAAAATCCAAGGTATCTCTTGAAGCTTGCTACATCCTTAAAAACTCTATAGTTATATCTAATAGTTTTTAAAGACGAGCATCCATTAAAAGCATTTATATCTACAATAGCATAATTTGGAATTCTAATTTCTTCAAGAGAATTGCAATTACTAAATGCACCGTATTTTATTTTTTGAACACTATTCGGAATTTCAACTTTTTTAAGATTTATACAACATGAAAAAGTAGTCGGCTCTATACACGTAACTCCATTCGGAATCTTAACTTCTTCAAGATTAAAACAATGATTAAATGCATCAGCATCTATTATTTTAACACTATTCGGAATTTCAACTTTTTTAAGATCTCTACAATATGAAAAAGTGCTATAATCTATTTTAGTAACTCCATTCGGAATCTTAACTTCCTTCAGCGATTCACATCCCTCAAAAGCATAGCTTCCTATTTTTTGAACACTATCCGGAATACTAATTTCTTTAAGAGATCTGCAATTATTAAAAACACACCCATCTATTAATTTAACTCCCTTTGGAATGTTAATTTCTTCAAGAGATGTGCATTCACTAAAAGCACGGGGGCCTATTTGCTTAACATTTTCCGGAATTTTAATTTTTCTAAGGGACATGCAGCCCTTAAAAGCATTCTCACCTATTGAACCTATTGATGTAGATTCTTTACCTTCCTCAGAAATATTAACTTCTTTCAAAGATTTGCAATCACAAAAAGCACCTGTTCCTATTTTATTAACCGAACTTGGAATATTAACCCTCTTAAGAGATACGCATTTGTTAAAAGCATATTCACCTACTGATTTAACACCATTGGAAATATCAACTTCTTCCAATGATTTGCATACATTACAAGTTTCATCTTCTATTCCTGCAGTTGTGCCTGGAACTGTAATTTTTTTAAGAATATTAGAATCTTCAGTATCAATACTAATAAACTTTTCTAAATCACATTTGGATACAAAAGTATTATAATAATCAATAAAATTATGTCCTGAACCTCTTCTAAAAACACCAAATGGACTAAAGAAAAACACTATCTTTTTTTGTTGATCCTCTTTTTCTAAATCGGTCGTACCTTCATGGTGCTTAATATACTCAACACAATAACTTGTTCCACTAAAAGGAGATATTTTACAACTCCATTCATTTCCTTTCAGAATTATCGATACACCATCTGCATCTTTTTCCGGCTCAAAGTCATTTAAATATTCAACATTATTTAATTTCATGATATTCCAATATCTCTCATAATCAAATGACTGAGGATAATACTTTAAAACTTTTACATTTCCATAAAAACTATTAATATGTTTATTTCTATCCTTGTCCTTGTCATTGATTATATTATGATGATCTTCAAAAGTTTCCATATCCGGTAAAAGTGTTTTCATCATATATTCAGGCAAAGTTACAGTAAGAGGATTCTTTTTTAATTTAGGAACAATCGTTCCAAATTTTTTACAGATCATTGGAAATTTTCTAAGGTCACTTTCATTTAAATACTGAGCAAATATAAATCCATAATTACGTTCTAATTTTTTCTTGCCTCCCGGTGCGCATAATGCCGAAGGAGCTGACGATAAAACTCCCATCGATAAAATTGAAATTGCCAAAACTTTTTTTAAATTTTTTTTCATAACTCTTATCTCCCCTAGATTATTTATCTACCTTGTATTGTAATTTAAAATAATTACTCTAAAATTAGCAAGAATGACCATTCAATTTATTAAAATCTCTAATAAATTCATCTACCCTATAATAGGTTTTATAATTATAATTGATTTTTTCTAAAGATATGCATCCATTAAAAGCACCATCACTTATTGATTTAACACTATTTGGAATATTAATTTGCTTCAAAGATACACACATTCCAAAAGCATTGTCGCCTATTTTTTCAACACTATTCGGAATAACAATTTTTTCTAGAAGTCCACACATGTAAAAAGCATAATCGTTTATTTCCGTAACACTATTAGGAATATTAATTTCTCTAAGAGATTCGCATCCCCAAAAAGCATCCTTATCTATTGATTTAACACTATTGGGAATATTAATTTCTTCAAGAGATTTGCACATAAAAAAAGTACTTTTATTTATTTTCGTAATCCCATTAAAAATTTTAACTCTTTTAAGAGATTTACATCCGCTAAAAGCATATTCTTTCATTTCTTTAACATTTTCCGGAATCGTAATTTGATTCAAAGATTTACATCCGCTAAAAGCATGTTCTTTTATTTCTTTAACATTTTCCGGAATTGTAAGGGTTTTAATATCATTAGAATTGATATTAATATATTCTTTTAATCCACAATCATCTAAAAATTTTTCATATTTTTCAAGAACACTTCCTGTATTCTCATTAATAAAAATGCTCGGATTAAATAAAAACACTATACTTTTTCTTAAAATACTATTTGGAGCTTCTTCATAGTTATTAATATACTCAACACGATTATTCATTCCATCAAAAGGATATATTACACGTGCCCATTTTTTTCCACATAAAGCTGTTACATTTTTACCATTATTATCTTTTATTGTTTTTAATGTCGTCGTAGTACTATTCAAATCTCTATCAATATCATTTACTTTTAAAATAGCATGATATCTTTTTACATTAAACGACATAGGATAATATATTAAGGTTATTATGTTTCCTTTAAATTTATTAACACGGTCAAATACATTCTCATCACTGTGTATTGGATAACGATCTTCAAAAACTCTTATATTAAGATATTTTCCGACTCCATTATTCATACTTCTTAGTGTTTCGTAAATTTTAAAAAATTCTTTAAGGTCGTTCTCACTAATATAATGTTTAGATGTCTTTTTAAATTTAGACTGTGATGTATTATTACCCTTACTACTTGGTGGTACACAAAATGCCAAAGGAGCTGATGATAAAAATCCAATTGACAAAACTGAAGTTGCTAATACTTTTTTCAAGTTTTTTTTCACAACTTACCCCCCTTTTTTTCTAAAAAATTTATAATTTTTCCCAAAAGAATCTTAAAAAGGATTAATCAATCTATTGAAAGTTTCCAAAAATTCTCTTGCACTATAGTAAATATTTCCATTGTATATAATTTTTAAAGATGTGCAGCCATTAAAAGCGCCATCACTTATTGATTTAACACTATTGGGAATATTAATTTCTTCAAGATTTTCGCAGCCATTAAAAGCACCAAGATCTATTAATCTAACACTTTCCGGGATTTTAATTTTTTTTAGAGAGTTACATCTGTTGAAAACAAATTTTTCTATAACTTTAATGCTATCCGGGATTTTAATTTCTTCCAAAGATGAACATTCCATAAAAACACTTCGATCTATTGATGTGACACTCTTTGGAATATTAATTTTTTTCAAAGATGTGCAGCCGACAAAAGCTTCTCTTCCTATTGACTCAACACTGTTCGGAATGTTAATTTCTTTCAAAGATTCACATCTACCAAAAGCATTCCTTTTTATTTCCTTAACATTATCGGAAATATCAACTTTTGAAAGAGACTTACACCCTAAAAAAGCACCATCATCTATTGATGTAACACTTTTAGGAATTTTAATTTCTTCCAAAGATCTACAATTATAAAAATTACAAAAATTCACCGATTTAACACTATCTGGAATATTAATTTTTTTCAAAGATGTGCAACCATTAAAAGCACTATCACCTATTTCTTCAACACCATCCGGAATCTTAATTTCTTTTAAAGATTTGCAATCATAAAAGGCACCAATGCCTATGGATTTAACACCATCCGGAATAGTAATTTCTTTAAGAGATTCACATCCGTAAAAAGTACGTTCATCTATTTTCGTAACATTATTGGGAATATTGATTTTCTCCAAAAATTTGCACCCGCTAAAAGTATCCTTATTTAGTGTTTTAATATTTTGCGGAATTATAAAGCTTTTTAAAGTATTAATATTAATAAATTCTTTTAAACCACAATCATTAACAAATTTGTTAAAGCTTTCAATAATACTCCCGTTTACTTTGTTAATCAAAATACTGGGACTGAATAAAAATACTATCTTTTTGTTTTCTTTCTCATTTCCTTCTGGATTCTTAATATACTCAACACGATAATTCATTCCGTTGAAAGGATAAACTATACATTTCCACTGTTTTGCATTTTCATTACAGTTTTCTACTGTTGGTTTAAGATTATCAACACCATTTAATTTCAAAATATCATAGAATCTTTTTACATCAAATGATTGAGGGTGATATATTAAAGTTTTTATACTTCCAATAAATGTATTAACATGTCTATCCCTTTTTTCGTCAGCGGTTAGCCAGTGATTATCTTCAAAAATCTCAATATTTGGTACAATACTAATGTCTTCAAGTTTAGATAGTGATATCTTAGTACTACTATCACCGGGTGGTGCACAGAATACCGAAGGAGCAAATTGTAATATTCCTATTGACAAAATAGAAATTGCTAATGCTTTTTTTAAATCTTTTTTCATAACCTATATCCTCTCTAAATTAATCTACATTATATATTATCATAATTTAAAATAATCTTCAGAATATTTATCAAAAAACTTTTCATGATAACCTTAATGAAAATTATATAAAAAGTCTACTGTATTTAGATAAAAATAATATCCATATGAAATTTCGTTTAAAATCTTACAGCCATTAAAAGCATTTATTTTTACTGATTTAATGCCTCTCGGAATTTTAATTTTTTCCAGAGACTTGCATCCCTCAAAAGCAAAATTTCCTATTTTTTTAACACTATTCGGAATCTTAATTCTTTTAAGACTTTTGCATCCGCTAAAAGTTCTATCATTTATTTCTGTAACACCTTCAGGAATCTCAATTTCCTTAAGAGATTCGCATCCCTCAAAAGCAGAATTTCCTATTTTTTTAACACTATTCGGAATCTTAATTTTTTTAAGATTTTTGCATTCAAGAAAAGAATCTTCTTCTATTTCTGTAACACCTTCCGGAATAATAATTTCTTCCAAAGCTTCGCACTCACAAAAAGCAAAGGTACCTATTTTTTTTACACTATTTGGAATATTAATTTTTTTAAGATTTTTGCATTCAAGAAAAGAATCATTTCCTATCGTGGTAACACTGTTCGGAATATTAATTTCTTCAAGAGATTCACATGCCCAAAAAGCATTATTTCCTATCGAGACAACACCATCCGAAATAGTAACTTTTCTCAAAGATTTACATTTTTCAAAAGTACTCTTTCTCACTTCTTTAACAGTAGAAGGAATATTAATTTCTTCAAGACGTTCGCATCCGTTAAAAGCATCATCGCCTATTGATGTAACACCATCTTTAATAGTAACTTTTTTTAGAAGGCTGCAGTTATTAAAAGCATTCTTTCCTATTTCTGTAACACTATTTGGAATCTCAATTTCTTTAAGAGATTTACATTCCTTAAATGTATAGCTGCCTATTTCTTTAACACTGTGTGGTATAGTAATTTTTTCAAGAGATTTGCATTCTCTAAAAGCGCCATCACCTATTGATGTAACACTATTAGGAATTTCAATTTCTTTCAAAGACATGCATTGAGTAAAAGCACCGGTCCCTATTTGCTTAACAGTGTTCGGAATATTAATTTTTTCAAGATTTTCGCAACCATAAAAAACATTTTCACCTAGTATTTTAACACTATCAGAAACTTCAGCTTTTTTCAGAGCTTCACATCCGTTAAAAGCACTATTACCTATTGATTTAACACCTTTTGGAATTTTAATGTTCTTCAAAGATATACACTTGTTAAAAGCACTGTTTCCTATTTTTTTAATGCCACATTTAATATTAATTTCTTTAAGTGACTTACAGTGGTTAAAAATATTTTTTCCTATTTTTTCTAATTTACCTGGAATTTCAATTTTTTCAAGAGATTCACATTCATTAAAAGCATATTCACCTATTTCTGTAACATCATCAGGAATGATAACCTCCTTCAAAGATTTGCATCCATCAAAAGCTTTTTTACCTATCCTTGTAACACTGTCTGGAATTGTAATTTTTTTAAGATTTTTGCATCCGCTAAAAGTTTTATCATCTATTTCTGTAACACCTTCAGGAATCTCAATTTCCTCAAGAGACTCGCATCCATTAAAAGCTTTTTTACCTATTTTTTTTACTTTACCAGTATCAATTCTTTTCAAATATTCGCACCCATCAAAAGCACACGCACCTATTTCTTTAACACCTCTGGGAATTTTGATTTTCTCAATAGATTTACATCCACTAAAATTCCCTTCACCTATTGTTGCAATATTGGGTGGAATAGTAATATTTTTAATGTCATTAAAATTAATACCAATATACATTCCTAAACCGCAATCGCCTACAAAACTATTATATTTATCAACAATATTTCCGTTTTCTTCGTTAATCATAATATTCGGATTGAATAAAAATACTATCCTTCTTCTCGACGGACTATATGAAGGCTGTTCATAGTTCTTTATATACTCAACACGATAACTATTTCCATCAACGGGATATATTACACGAGCCCATTTTCCCCCACATAAAGCCTCTACATCTCTGCCATCAGTGTCTTTTATTGATTTCATCATAACACTATGATGTATATGAAAACCCATTAAATCTTCTGTCACACCATTTAATTCTAAAATAGTATTGAATCTTTCTGCATTAAATGATTGGGGATGATATATTAAAGTTTTTATACTTCCAATAAATGTATTAACATAACTATTTATATTTTCGTCATTGCATAACGAATCAGTATCTTCAAAAATTTCCATGCTAAACTTTTTTTTATATGCAGCATTGATATTTTCTAATTTTTCATAAATTTTATAAAACCTTTCAAGGTCTTTAGAATTAATACAATGATCAGAAGTTCTAAGACAATCATTTTCAGATTTAACCACTGGTGGATTAGCATCATTTTCACCTGGAGGTGCACAAAATGCCGAAGGAGCCGATGATAAAATCTCCAGTGATAAAACTGAAATTGCCAATGCTTTTCTTATTTCTTCTTTCATTACTCTTATCCTTTCTAAAACAATCAAAACTACTATAATTTAAAATAATCACCTTAAAAATATTTTTAGAATAATCCTGGTCTATTTGATCTTTCAAAAGCTTCAAAAAATTCTCCTACACTATGGTACTCATTATTTCTCCATTTAATTGTTCCTAAAGCTGTACATCCTTCAAAAGCATTTTTTCCTATAAATATAACATTATCCGGAATTGTGATTTCCCTAAGGCTTTGGCATTCCCAGAAAGCACGGTCACCTATTGTTTCAACACTGTTAGGAATGTTAATTTGTTGCAAGGATAAGCATTTCCAAAAAGCATAGCCTCCTATGGATTTAACTTTATTAGGAATATCAATCTTTTTAAAAAGCATACACCCAAGGAAAGCATATTCTTTTATTTCTGTAACATTATTTGGAATAGTAATTTCCTTCAAAGATTTACACATTGAAAAAGCACATTTTCCTATTTCTGTAATGCTATCAGGAATTTCAACTTTTGAAAGAGAATAGCATCCGCTAAAAGCCTCATCGCCTATTGATTTAACACTATATGGAATGTTAATTTCTTCAAGATTAATACATCTAGCAAAAGCACGGCTGCCTATTGAAGTAACAGAACTCGGAATTATAGGATAATTAATAGTACTAATATCAATACTAAGCTCTTTCAAACCACAAGCATTCACAAAATCATTATAAATATTAAAAGCATTTGTTGAGTATTTTTTTACATTGTTGTTAACCATAGCAGTTGGATTAAATAAAAACACTATTTTTCTTCTTGATGGATCGGTTAATGGCTTCTTATAATTCCTGATATATTCAACACGATAGGACATGCCATCAAAAGGATATATTATACGAGCCCATTTTTCCCCACATAAACCCTCTGTCCATTCACCATTGCTATCTTTTAATTTTCCTTTGATAGCATAACGTAAATTACCTGCAATACCATTTTCTGATAGAATAGTATGGAATCTTTCTACGTCAAACGATCCGGGATAATATATTAAAGTTTTCAATTTTCCTTTACTATTAAGATCAAGTCTATTAACATTATCATTTATATTTTCTTCTGTATTTGAAAAATAATTTTGATGATCTTCAAAAGTTTCCATACCCGGAAAAAGTTTTCTATTTTTGATAAAGTTAATATTGTAAGGATTTTTTCTCAAATCAGAAACAGTTGTTCCAAATTTTTTACAGGCCATTGCAAAATTTTTTAGATCGTCTTTATTATTAATATAAGGAGCCATTATTACACTGAAAAAATATTCAAGTTTCTTTTTATTTTTCGGTGCACAAAGTGCAGAAGGTGTTGATGATAAAAATCCTAGTGATAAAGCTGAAATTGCCAAAAATTTTTTCATATCTTTTTTCATATCTTATGACCTCTAATTTCTAAATTTAATTTAAAATAATATTTCTTCAAAATAGTTTTAAGAACGATTATTAAAAGCTTCAAAAAATTCTTTTACACCATAAGTATTACCATTCCATATAATTTCTTTTAAAGATGTGCATCCATTAAAAGCATTTTTATGTATTGATGTAACACTATTAGGAATTTCTATTTCTTTAAGAGATTTGCATCTAAAAAAAGCACTTCCGTCTATTAATGTAACACTTTCCGGTATTTTAATTTTTTCAAGAGATTCGCATTCAATAAAAGTGCCGCCGTCTATTGATGTAACACCATTAGGAATTTCTATTTCTTTAAGAGATTTGCATCTAAGAAAAGCACCAGAGCCTATTGATGTAACGTTTTCCGACATTTTAATTTTCTCAAGAGATGTACATTCACCAAAAACATCTGTTCCTATTTCTGTAACACTGTTAGGAATTTCTATTTCTTTAAGAGATTTGCATCCCCCAAAAGCACATCTGTCTATTTTTTCAACACCCTCAGGTATTTTAATTTTCTCAAGAAATTCGCATCCATTAAAAGCACATGGACCTATTTTTGTAACATTAGTTGGAACTGTGAAGGTTTTTAAAGTGTTTTTAACATTAATAAGTAATCTCATTCTTAAATCACAACAATCTAATAATTTATTAAAGCTGTCAACAAAACTTCCAGCTGCCAAGTTAACTAAATTACTTGGACTGAATATAAATACTATTCTCCTTTTATTCCTCTGTGAACGTCTTTGATAGTTCTTAATATATTCAATACGATAATTTCTTCCATTGAATGGGTGTACTATGCATTCCCATTCATTTCCATATAAATGTACTGTTTTTTGATTACTTATAGAATTTGTTTCTATGATTTCATTAGCATCCCTTAAGTCTTCTTCAATACCATTTATTTTCAAAATAGTATTAAATCTTTCTACATCAAATGATCCGGGATAATATATTAAAGTTTTTATATGACATACAAACTTATTAACATTGGCACCTCTGTCCTCATCTGGCATTAACGTGTGATGATCTTCAAAAGTTTCAATTTTTGGTACAAATTTTATAATACCTCCAAGCGAACTGATTCCTACAGGATTTACTTTAAATAACTTTCTTCTGCTTTTGGTTTTCTCAGAAACCTCTAAGAATTTTTCAAAATCAGTTCTTCTAAGATAAAGAGCTGGTATCATAATATCATTGAATCCGAGCTTAGAACGTTTTATATTAGTGCCATTAGTATTGTTAGCATCACCCGATGTACAAAGTGCCGAGGGAGCTAATGATAAAAATCCTAGTGATAAAACTGAAATTGCTAAGATTTTTTTCATAATATTTATCTCCTTTAAATTAATTCGCATTATTATATTAACAAAATATTTCATTTTTGTCAACGCGTTTTTTAAAAAATAAATATTTTTCTTATATATTTGATAATAAATACAAAATTTTATTATAAAAAATAAAAATCACCCGCATAGCGAGTGATTGTTTATCCAGCATTCATAAAATTTATTATTTAAAAAATTTTACAGCTTTATTTTCACCATTTCTATCATTTACAATATTTTGTAAATATACTTAAAAACGATTATTTCTCAAAAGCATCAAGAAAACCTCCTACACTATTGTAAATATTACCATTCCATATAATTCTTCTTAAAGATGTACATCTGCAAAAACAATTATTTCCTATATGTTTAACACTTTCCGGAATTGTAATTTCTTCAAGAGATTTACATCTTCTAAAAGCAAAACTGTCTATTTTTGTAACACTGTTAGGAATTTTAACTTCTTTAAGAGATGTGCATTCATTAAAAGCATATCGGCCTATTTCTGTAACACTATCAGGAATTTCAATTTTCTTAAGAGATTCGCATCCATCAAAAGTAAAACTGCCAATTTTTGTAACACTGTTAGGAATTTTAACTTCTTTAAGAGATGTGCATTCATTAAAAGCATATCGGCCTATTTCTGT
>CAKVEA010000005.1 GCA_934728355.1 uncultured Eubacteriales bacterium | reverse complement strand
GCGTCAAGCAATTTTACACACGTTCTTTATTATCAAATTGGCTCAGGCGGTTGGAATACTATTGCAACCGAAATCGGCACAAGCAAAAGTTGGACAGTTCCGCTGAGCCTTGCGAACAGCACTCCGAATTCTACAAGCCTAAGCGTTAAACTTTGGCTTGAAACGTATAACGGAAGCACATATATCGGTGCAAATAGCATGAGTTTGACCGCAAATGTGCCGTCAAGCGTAGTGCCGACAATTAACTCGGTTAATTTATCCGAAGCAGTTTCGGGAATTTACTCACAGTTTGGAGCTTATGTTCAAGGAAAATCAAAGATATCGGGAAGTATATCCGCGAGCGGTAGTTATTCAAGTACAATAAGTTCATATTCCACAAGTATCAACGGAGCTTCATATACCTCAAGCAGTTTTACAACTGGATTTTTGACCACAAGTGGCAGCAATACTTGCTTAGTAACCGTTAAAGACAGTCGAGGACGCACAAAATCACAAAGCGTAACTTTTAATGTTATAGCGTATGCAAATCCGGCGATTAACTCTTTTTCGGTTTCAAGATGTGATTCAGACGGAACACCAAATGATGAAGGTAACTGTGCAAAATGTGTGGTATCGGCTTCGATTTCAAGCGTTAATAACGGAAATACAAAATCTTTTCAAATTAAGTATAAAAAGATATCCGAAACCGAATTGAATGTTTTTGATTTAGATAACACAAATTACACACTAAACACTACACAAATAATTCAGAATATAGACACTGAGTCAGAGTACAATTTCAAGGTTGTTGCTACTGATTTTTTTAGTTTTGCGGAATATTCTCACAATCTGTCCACCGCTTACACACTTGTAGACTACAATCAAAGTGGCAAAGGCATGGCAATTGGCAAAGTTTCAACGCAAAATGCTTTTGAAATTAATATGGACACTAAAATTACGGGGAATTTTACGATAAACAACAAGACTATTTTTGATTTAATTTATCCCGTAGGTTCAATTTATATGTCCGTAAATAGCACCAATCCCGGAAATTTATTTGGTGGTACTTGGGTAGCTTGGGGATCAGGGCGTGTGCCCGTAGGTGTAAATACTTCAGATTCAGACTTTAAAACACCCGAAAAGACAGGCGGAAGCAAGAGCCACCGACACAGCTTTAGAATTGGAATGCACTGGTGGTATGGAGGCGCTTGCGGTGAAGGTGTCGGAAATGGCACGGGAGCTTATGTTTATTCAGAAAGCAGATATGATGGTTGGGACAGAGATTTAAGTGGAAAATCATGTCCTGTAAATACCGCAATATATAACAATCAATCTTCCGTAACAGCTACGCCGTCAGGTAAATACTCGCAAGGTGATACATCGCTGACAAGTACACTTCAAGCGTATATCACTTGTTATATGTTCAAACGGACAGCTTGATATTTGCTCAAAAAACAGCAAAAAATCAGATTTTTGAAATGAATTAATGAGGAGGAATCATTTATGTTTAAAGGAATAGACGTATAAAAGTGGAACGGAAATATTAATTGGGACAAAGTAAAGAGCGCAGGCATAAATTTTGCCATAGTCCGTGAGGGCTACGGGAAAAGGGATCCACGCCAAGTTGATAAAAAATTTAAAGATAATATAAACGGAGCAAAAAGCGTGGGAATTCACACCGGAATTTATCATTATAGCTATGCTGATTCAGTAGAAGATGCAATCAACGAAGCTCAGTTTTGCTCAGAAAATATTGAAGGGTTGAAACTTGAATATCCTGTAATCATAGACGTAGAGGACAAGGAACAGCTAAAACTTAATAATCGTCAGCGTACTGATATTGTAGAGGCATTTTGTAATGAAGTAGAGAAACATGGGTATTATGCAATGTTTTATTGCAATCTTAACTGGCTTAACAATTACCTTATAAAAGAAGAATTATTGCCAAAATATGACCTTTGGCTCGCACAATGGAGTATTGCCGCTCCGTCCGTTTCGTGCGGTATATGGCAAAAATCCGATAAAGGATTTATAAACGGTATAAGCGGAAATGTTGACCTTGATGTTTCCTACAAAAACTACCCTGAAATCATGAGGGCTAAAGGTTTAAATGGATTTAGTAAATCATCGAGTAGTTCATCAAATTCGAGCCATTTCACTTATACAGTCAAAAAAGGCGATACCCTGTGGGCGATTGCTCAGCATTATCTTGGAAGTGGATATAAATACAAGGAGATTAAGGATTTAAACGCACTTAACTCTGATATGATTTATCCCGGACAAACACTAAAAATACCAAAATAAAGGAGAGTTTATCATGAATAAAGAAATTTCAAAAATGCTGATGGCCTGTGTGGTTTTAGAGGGGATTATAACATATATAAATAACTTCTTCGTTATAGGTCAGCCTCATTATCAAATGATACTTAGTCTTGTTTTTGGGATATTTATCGCTGTGGTATATAAAATAGATCTTTTAAAACTTGCAGATATTGAAAGCGAGATACCATATATAGGCTGTGTATTAACGGGAATACTTTTTTCACGAGGCAGTAACTATGTTCATGATATTTTGAAAACGCTTAATATAATTTAGAAGGTGTGGTAGGTATTGAACGAAATTCAAAAACATAAACTAGTAAGGTTAAAAAAACAAGGCAGAAGTTATAAGGAAATAGCTTCTGCCCTTTCTATTTCCGAAGGAACCATAAAATCGTTTTTCAGACGGCAAAAATTAAAATCGAAAGAAATTTATACAAAGTGTAAAAATTGTGGAGCTACATTAGAAAAAAGTTCGAGATCAAATGTTAAGAAGTTTTGTTCAAATTTATGTAGATACAAATGGTGGAGAAAAAACACAGAAAACAATAGAAAATGTGTAAAAATTAATGTTTGCAAGAATTGTAGTAAAAAGTTTAAAAGTTACGATAACAAAAATAGAAAATACTGTAGCCATGAGTGCTACATTAGCGATAGATTTAAAAAGTAGGAAGGAAAATTCGTCTATGACAAGCGAGCAATTTGAATCAGAAAAAGAGTATCAGTCTCGAATGAGCATAATGAGAACTATGCTAAAATTAGGGCTGATAACAAAAAGTGAGTACGATAAAATTGATACCAAATTCTTAAAGAAATACGCTCCGATATTCGGCGGTTTATATCGATAAAATGGCTTGATACTGGGTTTTACAAGAGGTAATATGTAACTGCAAAAATTGTTTAAGGGAGAGTAAGAATGCAAAGAGAAGTTTTAAAATTAAGCAGGCATAAAAACGTACCTCCTAAGAGAGAAAAAGTAGCTGCATATGTCAGAGTATCGAGTGGAAAAGATGCAATGATGCATTCATTGTCAGCTCAAGTTAGTTATTACAGTAAACTCATTCAGGATAATCCCAATTGGCAGTACGGCGGAGTTTACGCAGATGAAGCCAAGACAGGAACCAAAGATTCAAGGCCTGAGTTTCAAAGGCTTTTAAATGACTGCAAGCAAGGAAAAATTGATATGATAATTACGAAATCTATATCAAGATTTGCAAGAAACACATTGACTGTACTTGAAACTGTCAGAGAACTAAAGAAGCTGGGAATAGATGTGTATTTTGAGAAAGAGAATATTCATAGCCTATCGGAGGAAGGAGAGCTAATGCTTACCCTCCTCTCTTCTTTTGCACAGGAAGAAAGTTTATCTGTAAGTGAGAACTGCAAATGGAGAATCAGAGATAAGTTCAAGCAAGGTATATCCACAAATTTTAAGATGTTAGGATATGAACTTAAAAATAATCAAATAACTGTTATTCCAAAAGAAGCGAAGGTAGTAAAAATGATTTTTCAGGATTATCTAAACGGAATGGGAATAAATGCGATTGTTCGCAAACTTCAAGATAAAGGTATACCCACCAAAGGTGGTGGAACATGGCACGAAAGCACAGTCAGAAAAATCCTTAAGAACGAGAAATATACAGGGAATTTACTACTTCAAAAAACATTTATTTCTAATCATATAACTAAAAAACAGCTTAAGAATAAGGGGCAATTACCGATGTACTACGTAGAGAGCAATCACGAAGCGATTATTGATGCCGATACTTTTCAAAAAGTACAAGATGAGATAAAGAAGCGAGCAAAACATCACAAAGCTACCGGCAGCTCTAAAGAATACGCTTTCACCCAAAAAATTGAATGCGGACTTTGTGGTAAGAATTATAGAAGAAAAATCTCTGCGAGTGGTACGAAGTATGAAAAGCCGATATGGATTTGTGCTACATTTAACAGCTATGGTAAAAAGTACTGCCCTTCAAGTAGAGTCCCCGAAGAAACAATCAAAAAGCTATCTTGTGAGGTGCTTGGTATTACAAAGTTCGATGAACAAATATTCAAAAACAGAGTAAGTAAAATCGTTGTTCCAAGCAAGGGTAACCTTAAATTTATTCTTAATGATGGTAATGAAGTCTTAAAAACGTGGGAATACCCTTCAAGGAGAGATTCTTGGACTGAAGAAATGAAACAAATGGCTAAAGTGCGCCAAGAAAGGATAACGCAAAGTGAACATGGCACGAGCAGTAACTGTAATTCCGGCAACGCTTAATTTATTTACAAATACATCAATATTAACACCTGTTAGGCGAAGAACAGCGGGATATGCAAGAGTATCCACAGATAACGAAGAACAACTTTCAAGCTATGAAGCACAAGTTGATTATTACACAAGGTATATAAAGTCAAAAAGTGAATGGGAGTTTGTTGGGGTTTATACTGACGAAGGTATAAGTGCGACCAACACCAAAAAACGTGATGGATTCAACAGAATGATAAAAGATGCGCTTGACGGAAAGATAGACCTTATTATTACAAAGTCGGTTTCAAAGTTTGCAAGGAACACAGTAGATACACTTACCACAGTCCGTAAGCTAAAAGAAAAAGGAGTAGAAGTTTACTTTGAGAAAGAAAATATTTATACGCTTGATTCTAAAGGCGAATTGTTAATCACTATCATGAGTTCACTTGCGCAGGAGGAATCAAGATCGATCAGCGAGAATGTGACATGGGGCCAAAGAAAAAGATTTGCAGATGGCAAAGTTAGTCTTCCTTATAAACACTTCTTAGGCTACGAAAAAGGAGAAGATGGCATGCCAAAGATTATAGAAAGCGAAGCTAAAATCGTAAGATTGATATATCGGCTATTTCTTGAGGGGAAGACAATATCCGCAATTTCAAAGCATTTAACAAACGAAAATATACCCACTCCATCGGGAAAGAAGAAATGGACTACAAGTACAATCAGAAGTATTTTAACTAACGAGAAATACAAGGGTGATGCCTTACTTCAGAAATGTTATACGATTGATTTTCTTACAAAAAAGAGAAAGAAAAATGAAGGCGAAGTTCCGCAGTATTATGTAAAAAACAGTCATGAGGCTATAATTTCTCCCGAAGTTTATGATTTGGCTCAAAATGAACTTAAAAACAGAGCGAAAGGAAATTTTAATCATAGCTGTGTGAGCCCTTTTTCAAGTAAAATTGTATGCGGAGAGTGTGGCGGTTTTTACGGTTCAAAGGTGTGGCATTCAAATGACAAGTATAGAAAAGTGATATGGCAATGCAACAACAAATTTAAAAACAAAAATAAATGCAAAACTCCTCATTTGACAGAGGAGCAAATAAAAAATGAATTTGTAAAAGCATTTAATAACTTAATTAGCAATAAAGATGAAGTTATAAGAGATTGCGAAAACACAGTCTTAACCTTTATAAATACTGAAGATATAGACAGCAAAATATCAAAACTTCAGCAAGAAAGCGAAATTATAGTAGAGTTAATGAGAAGCCTAATATATGAGAATTCAAGGAAAGTGATGAACCAAGATGAATACAATAAAAAATACAATTCTTACACTGAGAAATACGAAAAAATCAAAAGCGAATTATCGAAATTAGAGGACAAAAAACAAGATTTAAAAGTTCGTAGAGATAGAATCAAGCTATTCATTGAAAATTTAAAAAGTAATGACAAACTAATAGACGAATTTGACGAGCGACTTTGGTATGTGTTGACAGATAATGCTATAGTTTATGAAGATGGAAAGGTAGAGTTTAAATTTAGAAATTCAAATTAATATGATGTTTGTAGACAGATAGAGGATTATATTGCAGGAAGAAACTGTAGTATAATCCGTTTTTTGTTTTTATGGAGATATATACTTGATTTACCGAAAAATTAGAGTTTATATGTAACACGAGGGTTTTGATACTCAAAAAAACAACCCAGAAGGAGACTTTAAATGAATATTTTTCAAAATCGTGATAGATTTTTTGGTAAACCAAATTTTATAAGCATTCGTGGAAACATGGATGAATTCTGGAAATTGGGGAGCGAGATAAAATCAGAGCTTGGTGATAAAGAATATTATTTAGATAAATATCTAAATGTGATATTTGAAACACTTGCAGACTTAGATTTAGCCACTGCTTCTTCGGTAGCTGATGACATTTGCTGGGGCATTCTTGCAGACTGCTATATCGTTTGCGGAGATGATGAGGATTTAATAAAGAAAAAAGTATATTTTTTGAAATCGTGAAAAACTATATTGACAGCCACCCGGTAGATTTTAAAGAAGAACATACTAAGGTAGAATTTTATGCAGGGAAAATAATACTTGAAAATCTCGAAAGGATACATAAAGAGTTTAAAAGACAATATAAAAACAAAGTGCTGATGAAAATCGACTATCCCTTAGCAAATAGTTATTTCCAAAAAATATCTTCTATCGTAGGAGAAGAAAAAATGGAGGATTTTAATAACGTTATGGCAGAAGCATTTGTTTTTGAGGGGATTGGATTATTGGCTGCACAGCACTGTGTGGTGCGTGCGGTGGGAATGTTCCTTTATCGTGACCCTGAAAGCTCTAAACAAATCTATCAGTTGATGATGAAATAGTAAAGCCTTTCAAGTTATACTTTCTTCATACAAATATAAAAATCTGTATGAAGAAAGTTGATTATTTTTTATTGATTTGACAACCGTGCTAATTATGTTTATAATAATAGCACGAACGTCAAAACAAGCAGGTGAGTATAATGTCTTTTAAAGAGAAACTAAAAAAACTTTTCAAAGCTTCATTGGGTATTCTATCTACAGAAGAAGTCGAGGCAGCTGGTATTCCACGTCAATATTTATGGATCTTAAAAAACGAAAACGAAATTCAAATGATATCCAGGGGTATCTATGCTTCGAATGAGGTGTTTGAAGATGAAATGTACCTAATCAGTCTGCGCACAAACAAAGCCGTTTTTTCTCATGAAACAGCCCTTTATATTCATAATCTTACTGACCGTGATCCGCTTTTTTATACCGTTACGTTGCCAAGCGGATATAATCCTTCCAGACTCAAAAATTCGAATATTGAAGTTCATACTGTAAAAGAAGAATTTTTTGAAATTGGAAAAACTACGGCAAAGACGATCTATGGGAGAAATATTACTGTTTATGATAAGGAACGGACAATTTGTGATATTTTGCGTGCGAGAAATAAAATGGATAAATATGTTCTAAATGAAGCGATTAAGCGTTATGTTAACTCAAAAGAAAAAGATATTCACAAACTCACGAGGTTTGCAAAAATATTTAGAGTGGAAAAAGTTTTAGATAGTTACTTGGAGTTACTTTTATAAATGACATCAATGAGGATGAAAGCACTTATACGAAATATAGCTAAAGAGAAAAATATAAATTCGGCAGTAGTGCTAAGAAATTATATGTTAGAGCATCTGCTCGAACGTATTTCAAAATCAAAATATAAAGATAATTTTGTCCTTAAAGGCGGGATGCTTGTAGCTTCAATCGTTGGGATTGATTCAAGAGCTACAATTGATTTAGATGCTACACTTAGACATTTTCCTCTTTCAAAAGAAAATCTGGAAAAGGCATTTGGAGATATTTTGAAAATAGAAATTGACGATGGTATAACAATAAAACCCTTGAATATAACAGAAATCCGAGAAGATGCCGAATATCACGGTTTTAGGCTTGGTTTGGTGGGGATGGTAGATGAATCTAAAATACCGCTAAAAGTTGATATCACAACAGGGGATGAGATTACTCCCGATGCCATAAAATATTCATTTAAACTTCTTCTTGAGGACAGAAACATTGAAGTTTTAGCCTATAATTTGGAAACCGTTTTAGCAGAAAAAGTAGAGTCGATTATTTCAAGAGGAGTAGCCAATACTCGCATGAGAGATTTTTATGATATTTACATTCCAACCAAGTTTCAAGCAAAAAATATAGATAAAGATCTGTTTAAGAAGGCTTTGACTGCCACTTCCAAAAACAGAGGTTCTGAGAATCAGATATCAAATACTGAAAATATTTTAATTGATATTAAAGAAAGTGAAAAACTTAAAAGTTTATGGAAAAACTATATCGTTAAAAATTCTTATGCACAAGATATAAGTTGGGATAGCATTATTGACGCAGTATTTAAACTGTTATTCTAGTAAATACACAAATTATTTTATAGGGCTTATAAACTGTAAAAAGTTAGTTTATAAGCTTTTTTGCATACAATAAGGCAAATTTTTATCTCTAAAGAAGTATTATTGAAAACACTTTTTGAGGAGAGGAAAATATGTGTAATAAAAATAACCCAAATAAATGTGAAACATATCGAGGACATAAGAAAGGTACTATTGTCATTAAACAAGGTTATGTTTTGAAAGAAGCTTTAATGACTAAAGTTAAAAACCAAAATTTAACGTATAGAGGGTATTTGCTCAGGTCTATATTTGAAATATATAAACCCCTATATGACGTGGTCAAAAGCGATGTAGCCGAAGTATATAGCATTACAAATAAAGCGAAGGAAGATATCGAATTTTTAGAAATTCAAAATAAGTATAGCAATTTGGAAACAAATATGCTTAAAAACGAGATAAAATCGGTAGCTGAAGGTATGTGCCGTGACCTTTCGCATTTCATAAGTAGAATCTCGCAAAACACCTATGAAAAAGTTTATGAATCCATAATCGATATCTTATCCGAAGAGAGTAAAGCAGAGGAAATATTGCCTAGCGAAGATTTGGAAATTTTAGAGCTCTATGATAAAATAAATATATGGCTGGGAGATTTAAAATCTTGGTTTCTGGATAATATAAATACTTCCTTTGAAAATTCACTTTTAGAAAATAAAAGTCTTGTTCAAAAAGGTTTATTTAGTGATATTTTTGAAAATATAAAAAACACTTTTGAGGAAGCCAAGGCTAAAGTGGAGTCCGTTATAAGGGATACCATTTTAAATACTTGGACTATGGCGGAAAAAATAGCGTTTAAAATTCAAAGAGTAGAATCTTATCAGATAGTTTTCTCGGGTCATCCGAATGCTTGTGAAGAGTGTGAAAGCATGGCAGATGAGCATTTTAACATAGCTGACTTGAAAATTGGAGTAACCGCACCGCCTTTTCATCCAAATTGTGGTTGTAGAATGATACCTCATAAAAGAGCAGAAAAAGAAGGTAGCTTACGTGAACAAGTTTTTATCTCAGCAAATGTAGCATTCGAATTTTTAGCTCAAATAGGCCCTACAGAAGAGTTGTTCCCACCTTTTTATGATTTTGTAAAATCAGCTATTTCTGCAGCCGGAAATTATTATTTACAAAATCAAGGTTGGACTATAGCAAAAGAACTTTTTAATTGGGGAATGTATGGAAAAGGAATGGGTTTGCCAAATAGAGTAAAAAATATGTTAATAGAGGAACTTAAAAACTCTAATATACTCAAAGAAAAAATAAGAGAATATACAAAAAATGGTCAAGATTTTGATCTACAAGAAACTTCTATTGAGTTTAAGCCAAACGAAGCTAACCTTCATTATTCTGTACAAAACGCTTATTTATGGCTTGAAGGTAAAAAGTTGGATGAACAAGGCAAATGGCAAATATACGTTAAATTAAAAGATCAATATGATTTTACTCAATTTCGTAATAGTTTGGCATTTACAGATTTAGCTAATAATTTGGGAGAGGCTATGCAGAGAAACGGTATGATGACAGAATTCACCACGGAAGTAGAATTTACACATATATTTGAGGGGTTATGAATGAATTTTTTAAAAGCAGGTATTTTAAAAACTATATTAATATTATTACTGATTATAGGTGGAGGTATATTTATTATTTCATTGCCGAAGATTTTTGGAACTATGCTAGTAAATACAATTGATTGGCTTACAGGCGGTACTGAACCCAAGTATGATGAAAGTGGGAAAATGATATATGACGACGGGCGTAAAACGATTGAATCATTTGGAGCCAGAAAAGAATTTGCGATTTTAAGGTTTTCACTTGAAAAAGATAAACAAACAGTATTTAAAAAAGCCAGGTGGAGTTTGTATGAGAGAGATAATAATAAGTCTATTGAGAAGGATGTTAACGATTATAAAAAAATTTCCCCGTTTGTATATGTTGTAGGTTTTGAGAAAGGTTATACAAGATTAGACTATGAAACGGGCGAAGTTATCCAAAGCGAAGATATAGATAGTTTTGGCGAAGAAGACAGAAAAATTTTTGGATCTCTCAAGTCAGGCAAGGGGTTTATAAAAAAATAGTTGTGTGATATTATTTTCTTGTAGAAAACAGCAAAAGAAAGTAGTTCCCCGAGAAATATCAAAGGGTGGGTTGCATACTTTCGCACGGTGATATAAAATTTATTTATACTTTCACACGCTTTAAAAAATAAAATGTCCCGTGTGTTGGTATTAAAACTTGAGTGATTAGACATATCGAGCATTCATAAGGGATCTGACCTATGGATGTTCGATTTTTGTTTTTATAATATCAATATGTACTCGAGTAGATTAAAAATCTGCTCTTTTTTATTATACCGATTTCGGCTCTGTAAGATATTTGATTGAAACACCTTGCCTGATATAGAATGTATAGTTGTTTAGTGGTATTTACAAAATTTTCCTTAAAAATTTATCCCTTCATTTATTTGAAATTGACTCAAGTTTTGATACCATATTTTTGTAAAAAAGTTTTGAAAAATATTTATATAGATGAATATTTAGTTCTGTTTTACGGACTACATATAAAATAAGTAAAAAATCAACTATGTATCCAAAAAATATTTTGTACTGTAGATATAAAAAATTGATACTTGTAAACTTATTACATTGAAAAATACTGTTTCTAATGATATAATTATCGTAAATAGGCAAGGAGTTAAATATGAAGGTCAGTCATGATAAATTGTGAAAAATACTTATTGATAAAAAATGAAAAAATATCAACTGAGAGAACAGGCATATATTCAGCAGTAATCCCGTTGAAAAAACATATATTTGATATTATGGACCGTTTGGTAAAGGTAAAAACTAAATATCTTTTACACCTAAAGCCAATATGTATAATCGTATTCCAATTATTATAAAAGACGACTTTGGTATTAAGACAATCGTACCGCAAAAGTGTCTTGCTTTGCAAAAATTTCCAAAATCGTTTGTTTTCCCAAACATTTCAATGATGTGTATATATAATCAATGTTGAAACACAGTGGTTGTGCCATTTGTTGAAAGTATCTTCAAAAATATAATGGGTGTTAATCATGAATATAGATAAAGAAATTATAAAAATAATAGAATACCAAAATTCTACATTACTATTAAAAGACAGAAAAAATGAAAGAGCAATCAAAATATTAACTCAAAAAGTCATTGATGATTATCACAATGGCAGATATGATTTTACGCAATTTAAAACAATAAATATAAAAGAATTTGGAAAAATCAGACACATAAAATCATTTGAGCCATTTTCATGCGAGGAAACATTGTGTATTTATTTAAAAAGGACCTTAGACAAAGCATTTCATATTAAATATCCAAATCGAAATAAGTACATACATTCGCTATTCGATATAATAAACGCATTACATAACATGAATGATTTTTCGATATTAAAATTTGATTTTGAAGATTTTTTTAATACGGTTTCAGGCGAATATGTTTTTGAAAAATATGTTATAAACGGTTCTTTAGAAAGATTTCAAATTGATTTATTTAAAAATTTTGTTACAAATACAAAATATACTTATGCCGGATTAAATACCTCAAATATACTATGTGAAATAATTGCGAAATATTTTGATGATATTTTGTCATTGAAGTTTAAAAATTATGGGCTAATTTTCTACCGACGTTATATTGATGACGGAATACTTGTATTTAACAGACATATGGATATCAAACTATGTTTATCAATTATCAGTGACACTATACAAGAAGTATTTTTTGACAAAAGTATTAATGTAAAACACAATTGTAAAACACGATTAAACTTAGCAAAAACAAAATGTATTTCCGCTCGGGACTTAGCACTATCAAATTCATCGAATTATTTTGATTTTTTAGGATATAAATTTGTTTTGACATCCGAAACTAAACGAAATAATAAAATCAATACCACATTTAAATATGGAATAACTAAAAGTAAAATCGATAAATATTCGAAACGTATTGATGATTTTATAAAAATTTACCAATCTGATAAGAATATGGAATTATTACGACATAAAATAAAATGCTTTACTTGCAGGACAGTATATCATTTTCCCAAATATAAGTCTTTAATTTGGAAAACAAAAGGCTTCATTTCTAATTATCAAGAACTTAGATATAGATTAGATTATCTTACAAAGGATACAAAAGATTTTTTAGAAAATTCAATTTACAATGCATTTAAAAGAAATAGTGTTCCAATACCGTATTTTTTGAAAGGAAAGAAAGAAGAATCCATATACAGTTTATATAACAACTTAAAAAATTATAAAACCCTTTTGTTTGTAGAATCAATTGGAATCAATAAAGAGACGTTGGATAAAATGTGTAAACAAATAGACGTGTGGGATTCATTCAAGGAGTATGATGGATTGATTCGCGATTATTTAATTAAAGTCAAAATCGGATACTAAAAACTACAGGGTATTGAGTCTCCTCAAAACCCTTTAATTGAATCTAAAAATATATATAGACTCTTAACATAATCATTAGGGTTTACCCTTTAAAATGATTTTGCCGCTGATGTGTGCAACCATACGATTGCTGTTAAAGAAATACTTCTCTAACACTGAAATTTTAACATAAAGGAGATAAAAAAACAATGGTCCATAAAAATAATATCGAACGCAATAAAATTGATTACCTTCTAACTGATATTATGCCTGTTGAAATTTCTGAATTATTTTCATATAGTAAATTTTATGAATTTCTTCTAAGTCATAAAAGAGAATTAAATGATATTGTTAAGCAACTCATGAAACTAAAGGCATCGAACGATTATCTTTTCAATGGTGGGGATTGGGCATCAACCCCTTTAAAATATAATATTTTAAAAGGAGTTGACGGTACGAGAGAAATTAGTTTAACTCAGCCTATATCTGCACTAAACATTTTCTTTTTTATCGAATGCTATCAGAAAGAAATTTTAGATTATTTAGATAATAATAGCTTGTTTTCATTACGGTATCATAAAAAAAACAATAATTTGTTTTATCGAAGAAAAAGTAACCGATTAACAGAATATTTTGCAAAAACTTCAAAGAAAATAGATAGAGGTATTTTACAACAGACAGGAGTATATTTCAAAATCCACAAGTTTAATTCGGTTTCTTCTTTTATAAATTCAAGGCTGTGGCAACAATGTAATTTTAAATATAAGTATTTTGCTAAAGTTGATTATAAATCGTGTTTCGATAGCATATATACACATACCTACAAGTGGATTATAGAACGAAATACCGTTGATTCAAAGGATGCCAAAAACAGTAATTTATTTATTGTTATTGATAGAATTTTACAAAATATCAAAGGAAAATCTTCAAATGGTGTAATTGTAGGACCTGAATTTTCAAGAATGATTGTTGAAATTTTACTTCAAAATATAGATAAAGAGGTTGTTCAAAACCTTAGAACTAAAAGTATTTCAATAGTAAAGGATTTCAGAATTTTTAGGTATGTGGACGATATATTTATCTTTGCAAATACTCCTATTATTACAGATACTATTGTAAAAACAATAGAACTTGTTGCACAAAAGTATTTGCTACACCTAAATGAACTGAAATATTATACTACCGAAACACCTGTTGTGTTAAATAATTGGATATATAAAACAAGAATATTTGCTGATAAGATTTCCGAATTGTTTTACAAAAAAAGAGAATTATATGAATCTAAAGAAATAGACTATTTGGTAAAAAACGAGTATATATCTTTGGATAGGATGAAAAATGAATTTTCTTTATTAATGAATGAATTTCCAAAAGATAGACGATTTATAGTTTCATACATTTTAAGCACTTTATTGAACAACATAAGTAATAAAAAAGAGGGCTATAAACTTTTCGATAACGATAAAACAAGCAAAGCTTTTATTTTTCTTGAGTTGGCCTTTTTCGTTTACTCATTTTGCCCATGTTTTGAACACTCTCAAAAAATAATTTCAATGATAGTTTATTTTGATGATGAATTAAACTTCAAAAAAGATGAAAAAAATCATAAAAAAATGCTCAATCTCATCAGAAGATATTCATTTATATATGAAAAAGCTAATCTCAATGATATCTGTAATTGGTTTGTGTTCTTTTATGAATACAAGATATCTTTATTGAAACACAGCGAGGACATACTGTTCAAAAATATAATTACAGAAAACAACCCTATACTTTTGGCAAATTATTTGATATACAGTCAATACAATAAAGCCTATAATTCAATCATACTACAAAAATCAGAAGAAATTATTAATAATAACATTTCTAATATAATTTCATATGATCCTTTGTTGCAAGTCGAATTTTGGTATGTGCTGATATTCTGTAATTGTCCATACATATCGACGGCCTTAAAAGCACAATTAGAAACTAAAATTGATGAAATTCATTATACCGGAACTACTCCAAGTGATAAAGCAAATAATTTAATATATAAATTCTTAAAAACAAATAAATCAAATTTATTTTTTTACTGGGGGTATTATCATTTCAATGTCAGTAAACAATTAACATACAGAACTTATCAAAGAACACTTTTCAGACAATATAAAAACAAGCATTCATTTGAGCTATATGGTAGTTTAGACTCATAATTTATCTATGAGATTTTAATAAAAGTTTTAGGGTGTCCCTAACTAGATACTTAGGTACAAGAATCATAAATACACTGCTCGTTAAAATTGTACATTTCAATTTCACAAATAAAATTAAGGCACAGTCGACGAATCTTTCTCTGTAAACTGTACTTTTTTCTTATTTATAAGTCACTGGTTACTTAACAATTTCTGTTGATCGACTGCGGATATTGTTAATTTTCTGCATCGAGATTTTCTATAACTTTCTCTCACTCGGAAAGTAATTTTACAGTCTGTTCAAATAAATTTTTAGCCCTTTGTTTACATCTATAAGATAGCTATTAAGCTTTCACGAAATACTAAGGTTTAGTAAAAAAGTGTAGAATGATATTGTTTTAAATATCATTTGTACCTCAATTCTCACACATTAATTTGTTTTTCGATTTCATCAAGCAATACAAGATTTGACAAAAAAATAATCGTCTTGTGTCTTTCCTGTTCCGGAGTTATTCAAGAATATATTTTGTTTGCTGAGGTAGTTCTTAATATAGAGTCAAGAACAAGTTTATTCCATCTTTCGCTTTGCTTTTTCGTGCAGTTTTTAATTCCAAATTACAAAAATCACACCAATTAATATACCATTTTGTTTGTAACCTGATAATATTCCTAGTTGCGAGCATGGCATGTGATTCTACACTGCCTTTTCCACTTGCACTATTTAAAAAATTGAAAGCAACAACAAGATAAATACGGTATTAACTTATACATCCATTTTCAAACAGTTGATTACAAAGCATATATACACCAAAAAAATTTTTAAGGTTATCGTAATTCAGATTATTATTGTCAATAATTGATTAAATTGCTGAAAGATTTGCATCAATAAACAATTTATGTTGTAAAATAATATAATTATTAAATATCTTATACATGCTGATAAACATACCCTTTCACTTAACATTTCTATCACAATTATATTTAATATATTAATCAAATTTATATGAAGTTTCAGTACTTGTAGCATATCTAAAAAATCATTTTGGAAATAAAAATGTGATACTTTGATACCGTCCTTTTATATATGGAAATATAATATTCAAAAGATGAACTTGTTTTTTCAGTATCGCTTAGTACTTTTATCTTGTAATATTGATAACAAATGACTTCATATGTTGCATCATTTATTTTTTCACTATTCATGAAATAACTGGTATAAAAGGCTGTCTTTTTAATCTTCTTATCAACAATATCTTGAGTAAAAAGCTCTTCGAAAATTGGTATCGGGACATTCTCCGCAACAGGGTTAAAAGGAATACATACATCAATATCCTAGTCGGAAAGTGCAAACGGCAAAAAACCCAATATAATATTTATTATCATCATTAATAGATATAATTTAGTAGAGTGTTTTTAATAAACATATCTAAATCTTATTCATTCAATTCGTTTTTTATTTATATTGCATTATATTTTTACCAACATTTAGACTGTTTTTAACAATAAATAGGCTTTTAAGTCTACGGTATTTCTTAATACCTATATCCTATAGCAAATTACGCAAATCGTAAAAATTATTGATACCACATTCTTGATATTATTTATTTTCATTTATTAAAGTGACACTTAAAAGAATAAATTGTTTAAAATTTTATGATAATATGTGAACATTGACAAAATGCTTAATTAGCGATATACTAAGGCATATTTCAAAGTTTTGTTCAATGAAATCATGCTTAATAAACTTAAGAGAAATAATACGAATTATTCATTAAAATTTTTTTAAAGAAACCTAGCAATGTTATCAATTGTTAATCGTTAAGAATTTAATAAAGCAAGGACAAATGTTGTAAAAGAAATGAAGGAAATAAAAAGATTCTGTGAAAAAAATAATTTTATAGCAGGGAGGATAAAGAATAATGGCATTATATGACGATTTTTATGAATCTTTGCTTCCGGGAAACTATGCACTAACGAAATCCATGGAGTTAACAAAGGTCAGCAATTCTGGAACACTCTGGTATACAAAAAAATTTCTAACACTGTATTATTTTATATTTTTATCTAATGACATAATGACAATGTCATATAAGAATAAAGTTATTGAGATTTTCGACAACTATATTGCAAGTTTAGATTCTTCTGTGCGTGATGCTGCTAAATTGTATTTTTACCCTGAGAATGAAGCAATTAATTTTAAATCCACAAATTTTAATTATTTTTCCAATTTTGCAAGTGCAACTGACCACGCAAATCAAACTGCTCTAACCGAATATTATCAAAGTGCAAAAAAATACTATTTTTCCCTTTTAATGGGATCTGGTGGACAAACCGGTATTAAAAAGCAATTAAAAGAAGTTATTCAACAGCCTGGTTTTGTTTACAGTCATGCCAATATTGACAGCATAATCTTATGCTCAGCAATTAATGGATGTGTAAGAGATGCAAATGTTTTTCATCGTATAAAAGATAATTCAATTAAATATATAATATCTGATGAAGCTATTGATAAAATTTGTGAAATTTCCCTCATAAGAGCAGTTGACGAATCGGATGTATGTCAGGTTATGACTGAATTACCAAAAAATAATCCAAAGTATCGAGGAATTGAAAATGATATGATTGCTTTTATTAGAAATGAAAGACAAATTTTGTATTACTACGGATACTTTCATTCTAAGACATCTGGTGCTACGGATTTTGAGTTTAGCAGTTTAACACCAATAGGAGAACTTGCTTTATATGCCAATTCCTATGAATTTTTGGCCATTTGGGAACACCAAAAGTTGAAAATGATTTCTCAACCTATAACGGTTGATATTAATTATTTGAATGGACTTATTGTAAATTCCAACAACTTCAATGTTAGTACAACACCATACACAGATATACTTGGTTGTTTAATTCGTAGAAATTACTTTGACCTCGATGAATACAAATATATAATTTCAAGGCGAAAAGACTCCTTTAAACCTCAGCTATGGGAAAACGAGGAATCAACTTTGTTTAATCATAAAAATGAAATAAAGATTCGAGTCGATGAATTTGGAAGGCAACGTGACAAAGTTAGTGATGACGCAAGAAAGGAATTATTAAAGTACTTACTCGGTATTAGAAGTGATCTTGAAATCGATTCTAATACTAATCCCTTAAATATAGTGCGTTTTGCTCATTCTAAAGTAAGTGTTGTTAACAATGATTCTCTTATTTTACTTTATAGTGTTTATTCAAAATTAAATGATTATAAGAAAGTAAAATACAGTACAGTCTATAATGAATCTACAAGAGATTTGAAACGCAGATACAATGAAGGCCTTCAAGGTATAAATTCATTAGTAAATAGACTTTCAAAAATACACTGGGATTTGTACAATATTCATTCTGATAAATTTATTTTACTTGGAGTTATTACTGTAATTTCAGCAATATCTTTGCATTATAACAAAGTTGAAAATGCTTCAAAAAATGAAATAAATTCTATTAGTAGGTTTTCATATGAAAAATTTGGTGGAATTTTAAAAAAAATAGGACTTCAATCACTTTCCGCTATTAAACGAAACATAAATAGGACTATAAATGCATTACAGAACGAGGATTATGGTGATTACCTTGAAGTTAATGAAAAACAGAAAGAAGAACAGGTATTTACACATTACAGAACCGAAAGTGTGTCTGATTTAATGACACGTATTAAACAAATCTCGCTTGCAACATGTGTGGATCAAAACATTGAAAGGACTAGAAACCTAAACCTTGTTCGTCTTTTGAAATCATACTATATGGCATGCTATGCAGAAAACAATATGATCACTTGCGAATGTTGCGGAAAAGAAACATTTATCACTGATGCCGAAGAGCCTTACTTAGAATTTCATCATTTAATACCATTCAATATAGCCTATGGACCTGATCATTATTTAAACCTATTTGCACTTTGTCCAAATTGCCATAGAAAAATCCATTTTCTGAAAGTTAAAAATAAGCATGAGCAATATAAAAATTTAAGCCGTAACAATTATCTGAATATTTGTATTGTTGATAGATTAATAAAATTAAAAAATCAAAATCTTTTAAAATCTTATCATCTTGAATATTTGATAGCTAATAACGCAATAACACCAGAAGAATATAAACAAATTGCTTTGTGAGGTATTACATGTTAAATATTGATGAAATTAAAAATAAAATATTCAATTCTAAATCTAACGACATTCTAAAAGAGTTTCCGGATTGTTGTATTGATTTAGTAATTACAAGTCCTCCTTATGATGATCTTAGAAATTATGAAAACAAATTGACTTGGAATTTTGATGTGTTTAAAGAGATTGCACAAGAATTATATCGTGTTGTTAAACTTGGCGGTATAGTTGTATGGGTTGTCGGTGACAAGACCAATAAGGGCTGTAAATCGTTAACAAGTTTTAAACAATCTCTTTATTTTCAAGAGGTAGGATTTAGTATGTTTGATGTTATTATATATGAAAAAGCAGGCTCAGGTCCTCCACATCCTAATAGATATTTCAATTCCTTTGAATACATGTTTATTTTAAGCAAAGGTAAACCTAAAACAATTAACTTACTTCGAGATAAACCAAACAAATGGGCCGGTCACTCCACTTACGGTGAAGTAACCAGAAGAGAAAAAGATGGTTCTTTAACTAACAAAGGTAAAAAAACAGTTAATAAGTTTGGTATTAGAACAAATATCTGGCGATATGTAAACGGAAAGGGATTTTCTACGAAAGATAAATTTGCATATAAACATCCGGCAATTTTTCCTGAGAAACTTGTTGAGGATCATATTAATTCATGGAGTAATCAAGGCGATATTGTTCTAGATCCATTTGGCGGTAGCGGTACTACAGCAAAGATGGCGCAACTTATGGGCCGAGATTGGGTATTAATTGAAGCAGTACAAGATTACTGTGAATTGGCAAAGAAAAGATTGGAGAGTATTAAAGATGCAAACAATAATATCTAATACCAGCATTGAAAAAACAATTACTTTATTAAAAGAGAAATATTCTAAGATTGATGACAATGGTTGTTTTTTTGCTATTGTGAGGACAGAGTATGATGAAAACGGAAACAATATTCATGATTTTTTGGAAGTCATAGCAGTTGCAGACAAGATAGGATACGACTATATAAACACAATAGTTTACCCTTCTTCCGTAAGCCAAAATGTTGCATTTACTGATAATGTAAAGTATGTTGTTTGGCTCAGCAAAAATCGTTCACATATGAAGTTTTTAAAGGATGCAATTAGAGAAAAACATATATGGAAAGATGTTGAATGGGGAAAACGTTCACAGAACTACAATCCAAAAGGCAAGGACCCGGGAAATGTGTGGATTCCTACAGAAGACGATGGAAATGCAAAGATTACAAAACATATTCTTCTAGATGACGCAGGTGTAATTAATAGATTGTTAGCAATGTCAGAATGTGGAAACAATTACCAAATTTATGAATCTAATGTCAAAATGCAATCATTAAAATTTGTCCCACATATACATAAACAAATAAATGATAGCATTTTTAATAAGGTATTTTTTAAATCATCAGAAAATATGTGTGATATTAAAGACGAATCAATTAAATTAGTCGTAACATCTCCCCCTTATTGGAACCTCAAGGACTATTTTAAAAAAGGACAAATTGGCCAGGAAAACTATGATACATATCTAATGCGAATGAAAACAGTATGGAGTGAATGTTATAAAAAGCTCTCATCAGAAGGTTCCTTGTGGATTAATATTAATATTCGTGTACGAGATGGAAAAGTTATTATGATACCTCTTGATTTTGTGAAGATATGTGAGGAAATAGGTTATTTTTACAAAGGAATTGTTATTTGGCATAAATCATCTGGTATTCCTACAGGTAACAATAACATAGTTGATAGACACGAATATGTTTTGATTTTCTCAAAATCTGAGAAATTCTCAGTTAATAAAGATATTTTTTCAAGTTTCTCAGATTATAAAAATGACAAAATGAACGGTCGTGCCTTTTGGAATATAAATCGTAAAGCTGGAAGTGTTGGAAAAAAATATATTCACCCTGCAATTTTCCCGAATGGTTTGGTTGATAGAATTATAAAAATATCAAGTTTTCAAAGAGATACTGTGATTGATCCTTTTCTAGGAAGTGGAACGTCTCTTATTGCTGCAAGTTTAAATAATAGATCATTTATTGGGTATGAATATTATGAAGGTTTTAAAGAATTGATACAATCCAGAATTAAATCAGAAATACCAGGTACTGAAGTAGATTTTAATTTCGATGGAAATTCTAATAAAAGTTAGCATGTTACTGAAATACCATGAACGTCTTGAATAAAGAAAACATCTAAAAGATGTAGCAATTACATCAAATTTTAAGGCAGATGAAGAATACGTGTATTTTATGAAATAGAAAATTTGAATGGTTTTAATCACTATTATCACTATGTAAGGATTTAAAGGAAGATTTATAATGATATTTCTGTTAATAAAGAAAAGTATTCTGAAATGTTTAAAAAATCTTTCAAAGAACTTATATGGACCTGCTTTTTTATCTTAATTTTAAACTGCATATATTAATAAACTAATTAGGCTTCCATAAATTAAGAGTATTCATGTCTATATTTTCACGATTATCAGCATTTAAATCCAAAGCTACACTACCTTTACTTAACATTATTGTTCTATTGCCAAAACTTAATGCATTTTCTATATCATGAGTAATCATCAAGGTAATTATTTCTCCATTATTTGTGATTTTTTTAGTTAATTCCAAGATTTTAATTCGTGATTTTGGATCAAGAGCCGCAGTATGTTCATCTAAAAGCAGTATCTTAGGTTTTACTAATGTTGCCATTAACAATGTAACCGCTTGCCTCTGCCCTCCCGAAAGCAGACATATTTTAGTTTTCATTCTGTTTTCTAGTCCTAAGTCTAATTGTTCGAGTTTATTCTTAAAAAATTCTGTATTTCTTTTGTTAATTGCAAAGCATAAATTTTTCTTTGAATTTTTTAACATTGCAAGAGACAAATTTTCTTCAATCGTTAAATTGGGAGATGTACCCATCAAAGGATTTTGAAAAACCCTCCCAATGAATTTAGAACGTTTGTATTCAGGTAAATTTGTTATATCTTCATTGTTTATAAAAATTTTTCCTGAGTCCGGAAATTCAGAACCTGAAATCAAATTCATTAAAGTTGATTTTCCGGCTCCATTTCCACCTATAATTGTAACGAATTCACCTCCTTTAACTTCGAGATTAAAATTATCAAAAATTATTTTTTCGTCTGGTTCTCCCTTATGAAAAGTCTTACATAAATTTTTAATCTTTAACATAATGTATTCCTCCTATAATATTTTTTTTGATGGTAGGTAAAGCTAATAAAACAGCTGCAATAACTGCAGTAAAAAGTTTTAAATCACTTGGGTTCATTCCTAAGCTCAAGACAATGAAAATTATAAATCTGTAAATTATCGAACCTAAAACCACAGAAATAAGCTTTAAAAAAAATGAATTTCTTTTAATTAAAGCTTCTCCAATTACAATTGAGGCAAGAGCTACAACAATTGTTCCCGCTCCCATATTTACATCTGAATATCCTTGACTTTGTGAAATTAATGCTCCCGAAGTAGCACATAAAAAATTACTTATCATAAGAGCTAAAATTTTTTTAAAATCCGTATTTACTCCCTGAGATTTCATCATTTGTTCATTGTCGCCGGTGGCACGCACTGCAAGCCCAAGACGGGTTTTAAAAAATAAATTTAAAGTTATAAGTATGAATGTGCAAATAATTAATCCAATAACAAATACAGATACTGATGAATCATCTATTAATTTAAAAATAGTGTTCTTATTTAACATCGAAAGATTTGCTTTTCCCATTATTCTTATATTTATTGAATACAGTGCTATCATTGTGAGAATACCCGAAAGTATTGCCTGAATTTTTAGTTTAGTATGTAGAAATCCTGTAATCAATCCCGAAAACGATCCACATAATCCGGCAATAAAAATGCTTAAAATAGGGTTTATATTATTAATTATAAGAACAGCGCAAATACTTCCTCCTAAAGTTAAACTACCTTCTGCTGTCATGTCAGCAAAATTTAAAATTCTGAATGTAATATATACTCCCATTACTAAGGTTGCGTAAATTAATCCCAGCGAAAATGTTGAAATTATAATGTTCATTGTAATTCTCCTTTTAATTTTTCAGAAAGTTTTATTCCTAATTTATCTAATATTTCATTATTTAAAGACAGCTTTGAATTATTTACATACTCAATAGGCATATTTTGAGGTAAATTTTTATTTGTCAATATATCAAAAGCTTGATTCGCAGCAATTTTGCCTAATTCATAATAATCAACACCGAAAGTACCTACAGACCCCTTACAGATAAGATTTTTATCTCCGCAGATTACCGGGATTTTATTTTGTAAAGCTATTTTTGAGATTAATTGCATATTTGCGGCAATCATATTATCAGTCGGAGTATAAATTGCATCTACTTTTCCGATCATAGAATCTACCACTTGTTGAATTTCTGTCATTTGGGAAAATGTAAAAAATTCTGGTTCTAATCCTATCTTTTTTGATTCTTCATAAGCTATTTCTGCTTGATATCCGGAATTTGCCTCGCTCGAAGAAAACAAAATTCCAATTTTTTGCGCTTCTGGTTTTAAATCTTTAATTAAACTAATTTGTTTAAAAATAGGTGGTAAATCCGAAACTCCTGTAACATTTGTATTTGGTTTTTTATTTGACAATACAAGTCCTGCTTCTTCAGGATTAGTAACAGCTGTAACTAAAATTGGAATTTTGGAAGTTACTGCTGCCGCTGATTGTGCAGCCGGAGTACCGATTGCTAAAATCATATCGTAATTTTCACTTATAAACTGATTAACTATCAAAGTGCAATTTGCTTGGTCTCCCTGCGCATTTTTATAGTTAATTTTTGCATTAAATTCCTCACGATTTAATCCATCAATAAAGCCATTTCTGGAAGTGTCTAATGCTTCATGTTCAACAAATTGAACTATTCCGATTTTAAAGCCTTGATGTTCTTTGCTACTAATATTTTGAAATATTAAAGTAAAAACTAATAAACATAGCGGTATTAATAACCAACTGAATTTTTTATTTTTTATCATTTTTATTCTCCTTATTTTGATTGTTGTAATAAATAGTAAAATTAAAATGTATCATAATCATAAAGCAGTGCATAATTCATTAAGAATACCTCCATAAGATAAAAAAAGAGCCGAAACTAATTTTTATAGTTTGGCTCTTTAAAATTTTATAAATTAAAAAGCCATTACAGTGTTACAATCAACATCTGCAATGGCAAAATACTTCTACTACAGATGTGATTTATCCGTAATAGCCATAATAATTATTCTGTTTTGAAATTAAAATTACTTCACTCATAATTTTATCCTCACAAACTAACTTATTTTCTATTTTAACATATAAAATTTATTTTGTCAAGATTAATTGCCTTTCTAAATTATATCAGTTTATAATATTAGCAAGTAAATAAAAATGATAATTAAAATCAAAAGTATTGAAAAAATAAAAGAGGTTGTATTATGGTAGAAGTAAAAAAAGAAAATCATGCATATTTAAAAATACTGAGTTTTCTTTCAGTATTTTCTATAATTTTTATTTTTAATTTTGTTTTTCCTCTCGAAAAAGGTTTACTGCATTTTTATAATATAGACACTCGAATGTGGAAATGGACTGAATTATTGGTTTTAGGGCTAGCAATTTTTTATACATTTAAAATCAGGACTTTAAATTTCAAAGATTTGGTTATGTCTATTGTATTAGGATTTGTTGTTTGCTTTGCAAATTTTAAAAATTATGGTTATATATCGGGAATTGCTACTGTTGGATGTTACTACGCGGCATGCCAAATATTTAGATATTACTCTCAGGAAAATAAGTTTTTTGATTTAAAAACCGCAAATACTGTAAAGTCACTTTTTTATGGATTTCTATATTCCATTCCTTTTGCTTTAATTAATAATACAGTAATATATTTTACTTATGGAAACAAAATCATTTGTATACCTGATATGTTAGATATTATTATTAAGTCAAAAGAGGCCTTATCTCCGGCAATAAGTGAAGAAGTGATATGGCACTTCTTTTTACTTGCTTTTACATTGGATTTATTTAAAGGAAATCTTCCTAAAAATAAAATTGCATTGACATTAATTTATATATTAACTGTTATTCCTCATTGCTTAGTTCATTTACCTAACGTTATTCTAAATAATCCTTACATGGCATTATTTCAATTATTATTTATATCTATACTTTTTGGATTCCCAATGGCATGGTTTGTAAAAAATAAAAATTTACAGACCTCTGTAGGTTTCCACTGGGGAGTGGATTTTATAAGGTTTTTATTTTTAAACTGGTAACAATTTAAATTAAATCAGAGAAGGATTAAATTCCCTCTCTGATTGACTTTTTATCTATATATTTTTAATCCATTCATCTATTTCCGAATATGAAGTTTTTAATTCATGATCAGTATGATTTGCAAATACTATATCCATTTCATTTTTTACATTTGAATTTGGGCATAATTCTTTTATTTCCTTGAAAGATTTACCTACCCATCCTGCATTTGTTGCAAACGGAACAATTGTTTTACCTGATAAAGAGTTATTTTTTAAAAATGTTCTTATAACCGGTGTAATTGTATACCACCAAACAGGACTACCCACTATAATAGTATCGTATTTATTTAATTCTACACTGTATGGTAATAACTCACAAGTTCTATTACCGTTTTCATTATTTTGGTATTCGTCAACTACTTCTTGATAATTTTTGGAATATTCTTCTTTAGGATGTATTTCAAGTACATCACAATCTAATTTTTTTGAAATATAATCAGCAATGAATTTTGTGTTTCCTGTATAAGAAAAATATACTAACAATTTACTACTCATTTTAATTTTCCTCCTTGATTTTTTAAAATTATTATTCCTTTAAGTTACAATGGCTATAAAATTGCTAAAATAAGTATCCTCTCTTCTGATTTTTAATATATAATTATTATAAATAAACAAAATTAAAAAATCAATTAGTAAAATAAACACAAAAATCCGTTTCCGATAAAAAAGGAAACGGATTTAAAAATTTAAACTTTATTTTCATAGTACAGAGCACAAAAAGTACCTAATTTTTCTGTATGTGAAAGTCCACTTTCAGGATCTTCTTAGGTTGAAATGCAATTGAGCCAACAACTAAAGTTGAAAGTAATACTGCCAAATATTTAAAAATTCTAATCTTTGATTTAACATTGTTAGGTAATCTTTTCTTATATTATAAATTAGTTGTAACATTTTTTCACCAATTATCAATCTAAAATTTATAATAAATATATTTGTAGTAAAAATTATGTAATTTTTATATGATACTTGATTTATTTTTTCAAATATAATATTATTTATATACAAAAATGTAAGGAGGCTTTTTTATGAAAAGATTTTCATGGGTACTTTTAGGGTTATGTCTTGCGATAATAGGTTTTTACATGTTATTCAATCCTTTAACAACACTTACCTCTATATCCATTTTTATAGGAATAGTTATTTTAGCTCAAGGAATTACAGGAATAACAAAATTTTCAAGCTACGAAGATAAGAAAGGTAAAGGATGGGATTTATTTTCATCTATTATGAGTGTTATTTTAGGAGCAATAATAGCATTTTCACCTGCAAACTTAATTTTAACTGCTATGTTACCGTTTGTTCTTGGAACATGGGTACTAATAAAAGGTATAATGCAATGTGCAGGATCTGTATATTTAAATAGAAATGGCAGTGAAATATGGGGATATGCTTTAACTTTCGGTATATTAAATATCTTACTTGGAATTCTAATGATTGCGAATCCTTTAATTCCTGCATTTACAATTGTTTTTATGACAAGTTTAACACTTATAGTGACAGGCTTTTCATCAATGTTTATAAGTATGTAAACAAAAAGCAACTTGATTTCAATTTCAAGTTGCTCTTAATTTTTCTTGACAAAATTTGAAAACTCTGATACCATACAAGTGGTTAGTCGTTTTTGCCCCTGTAGTTAAATGGATATAACAAACCCCTCCTAAGGGTTAGTTATCAGTTCGATTCTGGTCAGGGGTACCAAATAAATGTACATAATTTTTTAAAACTGTTGTCGATGTGTTAAATCATACAAAATACAAGTATCATTGGTGTTCTTTTTCAAGTAATCATCAATTTTGAGAAATTCCTTATAACCTTTTTCGGTGATAACTTGAGGACAAAGTTCATCATCAATGACCAAACCTGTACTTGAGCATACTATTATTAAATTTTTTGTCTTGTTAGCATAACATGTTATATTATCTTGACTTAATTTTACTTCATTCCAAATGTTACTGTCGAATTCAAGTTTGAAATTTTTTTCTTGATCATTAGGTATAAGATATGCCTCACCGACTCTATTCGTATAAATTCGCAAATTTTTTTTTGTTTTCGGTGTACTGCTTATCTTTTCGCCATTTTCATTAATTCCATAAACACTTATACCATTGTTGTCAAAAAAATCAGCAGAAATTACATTTTTATCTTTTTCCTCAATAAATAAGTTAATAAGTGGTATAGCTTCGCTATCTTCGTCATCTTCATTAAGTGCATTAATTTTATGAATTACATTTTTTGGGAAACTGCTTTTTATCTTTCTATTTCGAATAAGTTGTAAAAAATTATCTTCATCAATTATAGTATCTTTATATCTTTTTTCATTTATTTTTTCTTCCACATATTTACAAAATTTAGTAAATAATTCTAATTTTTCATTATCATTACTGCCTTTATACTTGGCAACTTCAATAGCATCATGAAAAATACGACTTATACATCTTATAAAATAATCTTTCAAATCGTGATCGTATTCTTTCTTATTAAGGTCGTAAACAACTTTATCTATGGTATTAATTTCTTTTCTGATTTCTTCCAAGTCACTGTATTCTTTATTATTGCATTTATTCAAGAAATAATTTTTTAAAAGTATTATGATATCTTTTTCTACACCTTCGTGTTTATTTTTTATTAATAAAATACTTTTAATTTGGATTATTAACTCATCTAGATTTTTTACCTGCTTGTTTTTATTATAATATAATAATCCGGTGCCAACTCCAATTCCGATTCCGACAATAGATAAACCGGAAATTAAAGCACCTATGCTTTTTTTGGGATTTTCCTTTATAAATTTTAAAACTTTATTTTGAGTAGTATCTTCGTTTGTAAAAGGATAATTTGTAGCACCGACAGAAGGCAAAACGGCCCCTGAAACTGATAATGCCGTTAAAGTAGTTGCTAATGTCTTAGAAAATGCTTTATTAATTATTCCTCCGGAAACTGTTTTTAATTCTTCTTCCGAAACTTTTTCAATTAAATTTAAAAATATTTTAGTGTATTCCTTTTCAAAATCACAATACGTTCCTTTAAATCCGGACTTTTTAAATTTCTCATAGATTTCTTCAAGAGAATTGCAAGATTTAAGTGTAACTTTGTCGGATTTATTTTCTATTGTTTTTAACAAATATTTTATTAATTCCATTTTTTTAACCTCCATTTATTTTTACACTCTAATTATAATATGTTAACATTAATTTTGTCAATTAAAATCCAAAATAAACAAGCAATCCTTCATAAATGGCTTGAGCAAATTCATATTGACTACTTTCAAGTTTTTGAGCATCGGCTTGATTTGTTAAGTAGGCCAGTTCTACCAGTACCGAAGGCATTTTTGTTTTTCTAAGAACATAAAGAGAAGGTCTTACTCTAACCCCATTATTCTTGGTTTTAAGTTTATTTACAACACTTTCAACTATATTCTCAGCCATATAGTAAGACTGACTGTATTCTTGATAAACATAAGCTTCTGTACCGTTTATAGTAGGATTTGTATTAGCATTTGCATGAATACTTATAAAGTAATTTGCAGGCCAAGAATTTGCCATTTCTACTCGAGTTCTTAAACTTTCGGTATTATTAGTTCCAAGTATTTCGCCGGGTGAATTTCTTGAAGTTCTAACTTCAAATCTCCCGTCTTTTCTGAGTAAATCAGCTAAATACATTCCAACATTATAAGTAATGTCCTGTTCACGAAGTCCAAAACCTTCTGCTCCAACATTTACATTTGTAGGATTATGACCTTGGTCTATAAATATTTTTATTGCCAAAAAATACCACTCCTTTACACTATTAATTTATTAAAAAAAATAAAAAGTGTTAAAAAAAGTGATATTTTAAATATTTTATAATTTCCTTTAATATTAAAATTGTAATTAAATATTCAGGAATCAGATATAAACTATTATAAGTTAAGCTATAAATCCAAATTTGAGAATCAAAAGGAATATATTCTTTCCATATTATTACTCCCGAAAAAGAAGATATTAAAATTTTCAGAATAAAAGAAGTTGTCGTTTCAATATAAATTTTATTAGAACTTTTTTTAAAAAATTTTCCAAAAAAAGAAACCGCTCCTATAGCAATATAAGGAAGTATATAATCAAAAATTATTAAAGTGAAAAATGACTGTAAACTCCTTGTAGGTGGAACTTTAAAAGAAAATGCCATATTAATCATACTAAAAATAAAGGAAGTAATTATACCTTTGAAAGTTCCGTACTTGTGTGATATTAATATAAGAGGGGCATAATGACCAAGTGTTACAGAGCCTCCAAATGGCATAGAAAAAAGTTTAATTCTTTCTAAAACCAAACTAAGGGAAATCATTGAGGCACTTTCCGAAATAAAATATAACTTTTTTATTAAAAATCATCCTTTTTACGATTATAATAAATATAAAAAATATTTTGAGGGAGGAAAAATTATGATGCAAAACTTAATACCTGAAAATTCAGTATGGATAATGTACAGTTCAGAGAAATGCGATCCTTATTTTTCTAAATTTATAACAAACAAAACAATTGTACCGACTTTATGTATTTTAAGCAATACAAAAAAATTTTTAATAGTTCATAGTTTAGAATACGAAAATTTAAAAGATTTGAAAGACTTTGAAATCATTCTATATGAAGGAGAAAATTCTCTTCTTGAAAATATGAATAATATCTTAAAAAGTTTAAATTTCCCAAAAGAAATTTATCTCAACTACTCCGATAAAATGGACAGCCAAACAGATGTTATAGGATATGGAACATATAGATTTATAACAGACAATATAAAAGAACTTTACACTCGATATGGTAGAAGTCCTTCACTTAATTTTAAGTCAGGTGATGTTTTTATATATTCACTTCTTGACAGAAAATCCGAAAACGATATTTTTTATTTAAAACTTGCTGCAAGAAGAGCATCAGAAATCTTAAAAGTTGCTTTTAATAAAATCAGAGTCGGAATGACTGAAAAACAAATTGTTAATATGGTTCATCAAATAACAAAGTTTAAACCAATGTACCTAAAAAATAATGGAATAATAAAGGAAGAATTTTCTTGGGAAAAGGAATTATGCCCTATTGTTCTTATAGGTCCGAATATAAAAAAAGGAGGACATACAAAATCAAGCGATGAAATTTTAAGACCGGGGTATACTGTCTATATGGACTTTGGAGTAAAAATAACTTTGTCAAATGGTAAAAAATATTCAAGTGACCTTCAACGAATGGGTTATGTATTAAAAAGAGGCGAAAAAAAAGTGCCTGAAAAAATTCAAAAAGTATTCAATACACTTCATGAAGCTGTAAGTTTAGGAATAGAAAACGCAAAACCCGGAATAGAAGGTTACAAAATAGACGAAATAGTTAGAAATCACATAATAAAAAGTGGATATCCCAATTACAACCATGCAACGGGACACCCTGTAGGAGAGATGGCACATAATCCGGGAACAAGTATATCTCCTTTCGGTCATAAAAGATCAAATCTTAAGCTTCAAGAAAATGGAGTCTACACTATAGAGCCAAGAATCCAAATAGAAAATGGCGGATCTATAGAAGAAATGATTCTAGTATCAAAAAACGGAATCAAAACACTTTGTGAAAGGCAAGAAAAAATTTATACTATTTTTTCATAGCATTTTTCATCAATAAATTTTGAACGCAATATAAATTTTCGGAGTCAATAGATCCATTAATAGCAAGTCTGGTATTAAAACAACCTCCTAAACATTTTTCAGCATAACTACATTTTTGGCAATCTCCTTTAAGATTATCCTTAGTAAATTGTCTTCTCCAAGAAAATGAGTTAGGATCTTCCCAAATTTCTTTGAAACTTCTTTCTTTTATATTTCCTTCAATAAATTTCTTATCTCTTATTGAAGTACATCCAAGAATACTTCCGTCATGAAGAATTCCAAAGCTACGTACTCCTGCTGTACATCCTTCCCAAGGACCAATTTCTTCAACACCATAGGATCTTTTGTATATTTCATCAAGCCTCTTATCGTAATATCCTACGCAGTCTGCAGGAAAAATATCTATTTCCCCTTCCTTAGAAACTTTATCTGCATATTCTATTATATTTTCAACATCCTCAGGATTAAGAAGCCAATCCGGATGTTCTGCAAGTGTTCCCATAGGAAGACCTATTTGTACTTGCCATACATCTACTCCTTCTCGTATTAAAAAATGTTTTAGTTCATCTAAATGATCTATATTTTTCTTCGTTAATGTTGTTATACAACCGGTTTTTACTCCATTTTTTGACAAAACTTCAAAGGATTTCTTAGCACGATTGAAAGATCCCGGTTTACGTATAAAATCATGTATGTATTCGGGACCATCAAGACTTATAAGAACTCTTAAAAGATCTGAAGCTTTACCAAGTTCTTGAGCAATATCTTCATTTATAAGCCAACCGTTTGTAATTATATTTACTCCAAGTTCTTTCTCTACTGCGTGTTTTACTATCTCAACCAAATCTTTGCGTGTGAATGGCTCTCCACCTGAGATATTTATCCATTCCATATTCATTTCGCTACATGTATCCACAAATTTCATTGCTTCTTCATGCGTCAATTCACCAGGTAGAGCTTCTTTACAAGCAGATCCACAATGCTTACAACGCATATTACAAGCCATAGTTATTTCCCACACGCAGGTTATAGGATTACTTATCATAAATTTTCTCTCCTTCAAATAATTTTTAGTTTTTATCTTCTGGATTTTCATTTTTTTCTTTATTAATTAATGTTATATATGATTCTTCATCAAGTACTACTACATATTTGCCGTCTTTAGTACGAACTTCTCTTGGAAAAAATGGTCCCCCATAAGCAGTTAAGAGATGAATTGGTGGCTCTGTTAATTTTTCTTTTTGTTCTCCACCATTTCCTCCGGAAACTTTTTCTATTTCATTGTTGTTTAATTCTTTTTTACTCATTTTAATTCCTTCTTTCTTACTATTCTGACAGTTTTCCTTTTTCAGGTTTTTCTTTATCTTTGTTCTGTTCTTTTTTAATTATTTCTAAAATTTTTTTTTCATGGCGCACTGGGCCATTATTTATTATAGGATATAGTAGTTTATCAACATCATGTATTTTTGGTTTAAATTTTATTATTGGTTGGTTATTCGTTCCCCCAGAGATTTTTTCTACTTCATTGTTATTCAATTCTTTTTTATTCATTTTAATTCCTTCTTTCTTATTCTTTCGGTAATTTTTCTTTTTCAATTTTGTCGTTGTGTTCTTCTTTATCTTTTCTTATATGCTCTCCTAAACTTATACTTATAGGTCTAGAAGGAAATGGAGCACCATAATATACATGTATTTTTTTAGAATCAATAAGATTTACAGGTTTAAATTTTATTATTGGTCGGTTATTCGTTCCCCCAGAGACTTTTTCTACTTCGTTGTTATTCAATTCTTTTTTATTGTCATCCATATTTTTACCTCCTTAAAACTTTTAAATTTAAAAGTTTTTAATTCTTTGGCACTGAAACCTCCGGTTTTTATTTATTTTCTTCATTTGCTTTTGAATTAGGACTTGGACCGCCGTACTTTACAATAACAGTAGTTACCGGAGGTTTTAAGTGTAAAAAATTATGATAATGTTTTGTTATAGTTTTTATACTCATATCGGATTTTAATCCACCGGAAATTTTCTTTATTTCATTTTCGTTTAGTTCTTTTTTGTTATTTATCTTTTTCACTTCCAAACTCTCCATCCATAAGATCTTCATGCATTTTTTTCAAATTTTCTGCTATTTTAACACCTTTTTCTCTTTGTTCATGTACCCATTTCTTTTTGAAAAATAATGGTTTGTTTTCATATGTTATATCAAATGGTAGTTTATCATCATATGGTTTTATCCCACCATACATCATAACAGGATGATCACCCCATGGCTTTAATTTATTACATTTATCTTTTTCACCATTTCCTCCGGAAACTTTTTCTATTTCATTGTTGTTTAATTCTTTTTTATTCATTTTAATTCCTTCTTTCTTATTTTTTCGGTAATTTTCTTTAATCGATTTCATTTTTTTCTTTATTTTGTTCTTTTTTAATTTTTTCTAAAATTTTCTCAAATCTTCTTCTTGGGTTTGGTCCGCCATATGCCATATGAAGAAATCCTTTGTCAATATTATTTGGGTCAAAACCTTTCGCAAATTGTTGTTCGTTATTTGTTCCACCGGAAACGTTTTCTACTTCATTGTTACTTAATTCTTTTTTACTTCCAAATTTTCCATCCATAAGATCTTCATGCATTTTTTTCAAATTTTCTGCTATTTTAACACCTTTTTCTCTTTGCTCATGTGCCCATTTCTTTTTGAAAAGCAATGGTCCGCCATATTTCATAAGAGGATGCGTACCCCATGGTCTCAATTCGTCATACGTATGTTTTTTACAATTTCCTCCGGAAACTTTTTTCACTTCGTTGTTATTTAATTCTTTTTTATCTTTATTCATTTAAAACACCCTTTCATTTTAAACTTGACTGATTTCATGCTTTTTTTTAAGTTGTATTTCATTTTCTTTCTTAATTTTATCGTCTGTTAAAAGAGAAGTATTCAGAGGTCGTTTTAATTCAAGTCCTCCGGAGACTTCTTCAAGAGCAGCATCATTTAGTTTTTTCATTCCTCTGTTTCTTACTTCCATAATCAATAAATACCTCCTGTAAAAAATTTAAATTAATCTTTAGACATTGGGGGTTTCACATATAACTATAGAATATTGAATGATTTACTTTAATTATCTTCCTCATTCGGAATTGGTTTTCCGCAAATTTTTGTAGGAGCAGAAATATTTACGAAAGGATTTCTTAACTTTCTAAAAATTTCGGACCTACTTTCGTGATTTGCACCACCAGAAATCTCTCCCATTTCATCCATATTCAAAGGTTTGGTATTATTGCTTATAAACCTACTTTTTATTCTTTTATTTCTGTCCTTCATTTTTTTAATAAAACTCGAAAGTTTTCCATAATGCATCTTGTGAAGATTGGTTTCTCCCACTCCTGCGGAAACTTTTTTCACCTCATTACTACTTAACATTTTACTTTCTTTCATAAAATTCCCTCCTCTTTATTTATAGGATTTCTTAATTGATACACTATTATGCTTATTTTTTATTCTCTTACAAATCTAATTCTCCTGTTTTAGTTTCATCTTTAGAGTTTTCTTCATCTTTTTTTGTACTTATTTCAATTTTCTTGTCAAAACATTTCGGACCGCCATATGACATAAGCATTTTCGGTTTATAATTCCAAATTTTTCTAATTTTCAGTCTGTTATTTATTCCCCCGGAAACATTTTCTACCTCATTGTCGTTTAATTCTTTTTTATTCATTTTGGTTCCTTCTTTCTTAGCTATTCTGATAATTTTCCTTTTTCAGGTTCTTCTTTATCCTTGTTTTGCTCTTTTTTTATTATTTTTAAAATTTTATCAAACTTTCTTGGGTCTGGTCCTCCATATGCTAAATGCGTTCTTTGTGGTTTAAAACCCTTAATTTTTATAAATTGTTGGTTGTTATTTATTCCTCCGGAAACTTTTTCTACTTCATTGTCGTTTAATTCTTTTTTGTTTTCATTCATTTGCTGTTCCTCCTATAAAAATAATTTTTAATTTTAAACCTATTTAATAAGTTGAATTCACATCTAATAAACGTATAATTTCATTTTTAACTTCAAATATAGTTTCAACAGGAGTAGAAGCACCAGCAGTGATTGAAATCCTATTGAAATTTTTAAAATTATAAGTTGACAAATATTTTTCATTTTCAACATGAATAACATTTGTATTTTGTGAACAAATTTCTTTTAGTTTATTAGTATTTGAACTCATGTAACCACCGACAATTATAATCAAATCAGATACTTTAGATAATTTTTCTGATTCTTCTTGTCGTAAACTGGTTACATTGCAGATAGTATCATATATTGCTATGTTTGTAAAGTGTTTTTTTATAAAATTTATGCAATTTTCCCATTTTTTTGATGAAAATGTAGTTTGAGATACTACAAAGCCATTTCCGTTAAAATCATCTTGTTTTAAAATTTTTTTTAAATCTTCTAAATCAGAAAAAACATAGCTCCTCCCCGAGAAGTAGCTACGTATTCCTACAACTTCCGGGTGAGAAGCTTTTCCTGCAATAAGTAAAAATTTTTTATTTTCTGAATTTCTTTCAACTACATTATGTATTTTTTTTACAAATGGACAAGTTGCATCAACACATTTGATTTTCAGTAATTTTATATCTTCTGTAATGTCTTTCGTTACTCCGTGAGACCTTACGACCAGTATTTCGTTTGGTTTTAAATCTTTCAAAGAAGAAATAACTCTGACTCCTTGGCTTTTTAACTTATCAACCACCTGAGAATTATTTATTATATCTCCCAAAGTACATACTTTAAACCCTTTGTTTACCAAATTTTCAACAGTCTCTATAGCACGTTTAACACCAAAACAAAAACCTGAATTTTTTGCAACATTAATATCCAATTTTATATTCCCCTTAATTTTTTAATATTCTCCATTATTAGATTTGTAGAGTCTTTTAACTCCAAACGACTTTCAATTTTTATTTCTTCTTGATCTATAGGTACTCCATATGAAATTAAAGTTTTTCTAAAAATACGTATTTTATTATCTTCAGAACTTCCGGTTATGCAGACCGGTAAAACTTTAGAATTTGCTTTTCCTGCAATTAAAGCTGCTCCTGAACGAGGTCTTAAAAATTCTCCTGTTTTAGACCTTGTTCCTTCCAAGAATATTCCTAAAATTCCTCCTGATTTTGGAATTTCAAGAGCATAATTTATCGCGTTTATATCGCCTTTTCCTCTTTTGACAGGAAATACCCCTACCATTTTAAAAAATTTGCCAATAAATTTATTTTTAAAAAGTTCTTCTTTAGCCATAAAGTTTATTGGTTTAGGATGAATAATTGCCAAAAAAATCGGATCTAAATTAGAAAGGTGATTAGAACAAATAATATAGCCTTCAGAAATACATTTTAAATTTTCACGTCCTTTTACTTCATAAGGGAAAAAAATATTTACAAATGGCTTGATCAAATTCACACAAAATTTATAAAGTGATTTGTTCATTTTTTAAACTCTCTTTAATTATTTCACAGATTTTATTTATAGTTTCCTCAAGTGTATACTCCGAGTTATCGCAAACAAAAGCATCTGATGCTTTCAATAAAGGAGAATTTTTTCTATGAACATCTTCGTAATCACGTTTTTTTAAATTTTCAAGTACGTTTTCATACTTTACCGACTTATTCATTTGATAAAATCTTCGCATAGCTCTTACTTCCAAAGAAGCAGTTAAAAATATTTTAACAGAAGCATTAGGCATAACGACTGTACCTATATCTCTACCATCCATAACACAATTGTTTTTCTTAGCAAGATTCCTTTGCATACTGAGCAAAAAGTCACGCACAGATTTAAATTTAGAAATTCTTGAAGAAATATATGTAATATCTTGAGAACGAATTTTTGAATTAATATCTTCGCCATTTAAAAATACTTTGAATTCACCTATTGAATTTTCTACACTCAAATTTATATTACCTAATTGATTTTTTATTTCTTCTTCTGAATTATAATCAATTTCATGAATTTTAAAATAATAAGCAACCGCTCTGTACAGTGCACCTGTATCTATACTTACAAATCCCAAACGATTCGCAACAAGTTTAGAAACTGTACTTTTTCCTGATCCTGCAGGGCCATCAATCGCAATACATATCATAAAACATTTAACCTACTCTCATAAATACAAATATAAATTTAGATTCTAGCCGTAAGGTCTAGAACCCAAATCAATGCTTAGGGACAAAATATTAAATTTTTTCGTCTATTTCCTTCTTTATTCTCTCTAAAAATTCAGAAACTTTCATTGAGCCTAAATCACCTTCAGAACGACTTCTAACCGAAATCATATCAGTCTCAACTTCTTTAGCTCCCAAAATAATCATATACGGAACTTTGTTAAGTTGTGCTTCTCTTATTTTATATCCTATTTTTTCGTTTCTAGAATCAACTGAAGTCCTTTTTGCAACCTTACTTATTTCTTCTTTCAATTTGTAAGCATAGTCATGAAATTCTTCACTTATAGGAAGGATTTTAATTTGCTCCGGAGAAATCCAAAGGGGTAAAGCACCCGCATATTTCTCTATTAATAAGGCAAGTGTACGTTCATAACATCCTAAAGAAGTTCTATGAACAATATAAGGAGTTTTCTTCGTTCCATCTTTGTCAACATACTCCATATTAAACTTTTTAGCTAACTGAAAATCTATTTGAACAGTTACTAAAGTATCTTCTTTACCATGAACATTTTTGAACTGAATATCAAGCTTAGGACCGTAAAATGCTGCCTCTCCATCTGCTTCCACATAAGAAATATTCATATCATCTAAAATATTACGCATTTTATTTTGAACATTTTCCCATTCTGAAGCATCGCCTATATATTTATCTTTATTGTTTTCATCCCATTTTGAAAAACGATATGTTACATCATTTTCAAGATGTAAAGACTTAAGCATGAATCTGGCAAGATCAACACATCCTTCAAATTCCGAGGTAAGCTGCTCCGGAGTACAAACTATGTGTCCTTCGGAAATAGTAAACTGACGTACTCTTATAAGACCATGCATCTCACCGCTTGACTCATTTCTGAAAAGTGTTGAAGTTTCATTAAGTCTCATAGGTAAATCCCGATAGCTTCTACCTTTGTTTAAAAAAGCCTGAAATTGGAAAGGGCATGTCATTGGTCTTAAAGCAAAAACTTCATCATCTTTTGATTCGTCACCTAAAATAAACATATTTTCTTTATAATGATACCAGTGACCTGAAATTTTATATAAATCACTTTTTGCTAAAAGAGGAGTTTTAGTTAAAAGATATCCTCTTTTTTCTTCTTCGTCCTCAACAAACCTTTGTAAAAGCTGAACTACTCTTGCACCCTTAGGAAGTAAAATTGGAAGTCCTTGACCAATATAGTCAACTGTTGAGAAAAATCCAAGTTCACGACCAATTTTATTGTGGTCTCTCTTTTTTGCCTCTTCAACTGATTTGACATAATCTTCAAGCATTTTTTTATTCGGGAATGAAGTACCGTAAATGCGTTTAAACATTTTATTTTTAGAATCGCCTTTCCAATATGCACCCGTTATGCTTGTTATCTTAATAGCTCCTACCATTCCGGTTGAACAAAGATGCACTCCACAACACATATCTACAAATTCACCTTGTTTTCTGAATATTATGGAATTTGCATCTGAACGGTCAATTGAAAGTTCTACTTTATACGGTTCGTTAAGATTACTTAAATACTTTTGAGCTTCAGACGATGAAAGTTCAAACTTTTCGATTTTAAGATTTTCTTTTATAATTTTTTTCATTTCTTTTTCGATTTTGGCTATATCCTCATTTGATAAAGATTCTTCAATATCGAAATCATAATAAAACCCTTCGTCGATTGCGGGACCTATTCCCAATTTAGCATTAGGAAATATTCTTTTTACTGCTTGAGCTAAAATATGCGCAGAAGTATGACGATAGACTTTCCTACCTTCCGGTGAATTAAAGTCTAAAAACTCAACTTTACAATCCTCATTGATTGTGTCGCTTAAGTCTCTAAGTGTTCCATTTACTTTTGCCGCACAAATAGGAAATTCTGAACTTCCTAATCCCTTAGCAACTTCAAAAAGGGTAGTGCCGGCTATCACTTCCTTTACTAAGCCGTTCTTTAAATCAACTTTTACCATAAAATATCAACCCTTTCCAAAATAACTGAATTTTGCTAACGTATTAGCTCAAAATTAATTATACAGCTTCAATTAAAAAATTTCAACTATAAAATAAAAATTAAAATTCAATAAAATCATGTACTTTTCATTCAAAATGTGGTATTTTTAAACAAGATGCATATTAAATTATAGATTGGGTGTGAATTTATGGAGGATAAGAAAAAATTATTTCTTCAATTTGAATATAATGCAAAAAAAGCAATTGAAAAATCCTATAAAAATGAAAATGGGTCACTTGAAGAAATCGAAAAGAATATTATAAAAATATTTTCTGAACTTACGAAAAAAAACTATAATGTAAACACATTCAAAAAAGAGATTCTCAAGAAAAAAATCCCCACTACGTCAAATTCGAAAAAAATTTTGAAATTTATGTATAAATTGATATTTTCACCTGAATCAGAAACTGAAAAAATTCATAAAGATTATATTTTATTAATTAAAACCATAAACAAACTTAAAGAAAAATCTTGTCTATATGAATTTAAAGAAGATTTGAAAAAAATATCAAAAGTTTTATTTACTTATAAAAATTCCAAGTCACAAAAATTATCAAATAAAAATCTTGATTTAGAAAATAATATCCGTGAAACCAAATACAAAGAAAAATTAAATACCTTAGAAGATGAAGAAAAACTTAAAGAAATTAAACATCGAAGAAAATCTGATGCTTTAGAAAGTCGAAAAAAATTTAAAGAAATTGAGCAACAAAGAAGATCTAATTCTTTTAGTGTAGACAGCTTTAAAATTTTTCTGGATATTCATGAAAATATAATAAATAATGCAAATAAAATTTTAGAAAGCAATGGTTTTAAAAAAATTTCGCCAAATATACTTTCTCCTTACAGAGAGATAGTATCAAAAAATGATCCAAAAATTACAAACGAAAGCTATCATAATGAAAAAATATCGGATATGATTTCGACAGTAAAAAAAGAAATCAATGAAGCAAAATCAAAATCTATTTTTGAAAATTCTCAATTGGATTCAGATAAAATTCTTGAGAAAATAATTAAAGTTTATAAATCAAAAAGTGCAAAAAATAAAATAAAAAAAGAATTTAAAGACTCAAAAACTAACTTAGTGAATACTTCCGAAAAAGAAATATTGAATGCAATTCAAAGTGTTTTAAAAAACGAAGAATTCGAATCAAGTAAAGAAAAAATAATGAATATTCTTAAATCCAGAAATGTAAGTAGAGATTTAACCTACAAAAACTGTCAAATCAAAGCTCTAAACTATGACAGCAAGTCTTGGAAAAAAATTGAAAAAAGTATAAAAATTAAAGGAAAAAACGGGAAAAATATGAATGCTACAATAAGTTCTACTCCTGCCTCTGAATTAGGAATTTATACAAATCTAGAAAAAGGTCAAGGTATTTCTTCAAATAACAGAAATACAGAGCATGCAATGAATCTTTGGAAGACTGAAGTCAAAACAGATTCAGGTAAAACTTTATTCAAAGGTCTTCGTCACGGAAACACACGTGGAAAAGAAAGTGCCGTGAAAGAAATAATTTTAGCAGCTGCACTTGATCAATACGGTCTTGAAAAACTTCAAAACAGCAGTGAAAAAGATATTTTTGAAGTAAAAATGGGAAATGTTCAACTAATAACAGATTCTATTATAGGAGATGGTAAACTCGGCGAACTTCAAAAAGATGCTTTCAATAATCTCGCCGGTAAAATTTTCGAGATAGAAATAAAAGACAAAGATAATTCTCACAAAAAAATAAAATTAAAACTTAAGCAACCTATTTTAGTCAATTTCGGAATGAATGCTCAATATTATGCATTGGACGGAAACTTAACCAGAAGTTCCAAAAGCATGAATACAGAAGCTTTTAACAAGTTATTTGGCCAAAATATAATGAAAAAATTAAAAGAAAAATTTTCAAAGGGCAAAGAAATAGAAAAAATTCAAAAATTTGATTTTAAAGGATTTGAATTTGGAGGAGAAGTAGGAAAATTCTTAAAAGATTCCAAGGAAAAAAATTATTTAAATAAGAAAAAAGTTGTAAATCTTTCAAATCAAATACTTTATATTTGGGCATCAACAAATGGTAGAGGAAGTAAAGATAATCCTTCGGCAATACAAACTCGCTTAGCAGCATTAATGTTTTTAATAGGATATACAATTTCATTTAACTGTAAAAGTGGTAAAGACAGAACAGGGGCATTTTCTGCAGAAATTAACAATTTAATCTTAACAATGGAAGCAAATGGTGGTGAACCTCCTAAACCATATGGTAAACTTTCGGATGAAGAAAAACTTCAATTACGTGAGGTCTTTGAAGCAACAGATTCAGAAACAATAGCTCAAATAAATACTGGGTATAGAGGTCTTAAAGTTGATTATAGAAAAAGTACCGATCGTCTAGGAAAGATGAGCGGTAACACTAGAAAAACTTTTAGTTTTTAATTGTATTTTTTCTTTTTGATTTTATAATTCTAATTAGTACGTACACTATAAAAAGTCCAAAAAGTATAGCAAATAGCGACCAAGGATTACTCGAAGCTCCACCTGCTTTTACCTCTACCCAAAGCTTATCCATTTGTTTATTTACTTCATCGGGTAAATTTACAAATATTTGGGATTTCTCTATTATTTCTTTGTCAGGGTAAAATATCTTATTATTTCTTGTTTCTTCATCAAGCATATTAAAAGTTTCTTTTTGAGGAGTTGAATAACCTGTTTGTTTGACATTTGCAAGCGCTATATCACTTCTACACATAAAATTTATATATTTTTCCGCTTGAAATTTGTGTGCAGAATTTTTTGGAATACAAAGTGAGTCAACAAATCGGTTACTTCCGCTTTTTGGAATTATAAATCCTATGCTTGGATTATTTTTTATAATATTTGCAGCATCACCCGCATAATATGGGGCAAGAACTGCTTCATGATTTTCCATTTTATTAAAAATTTGATCCATTACGTAAGCTTGTACAAGTGGTTTTTGTTTTAAAAGTTCCTTTGCAGCTTGATTTAGCTTTTCGGGGTCGCAAGTATTAACACTGTAACCCAGTCTTAAAAGTGAAATTGCAAAGCTGTCTCTTGCATTATCGAACATTAAAATCTTATTTTTATACTTCTCATTCCAAAGAACGTCCCAAGAAGAAGCTTCTTCTTCAGGGACTTCATTTTTGTCGTAAAATATTCCTACCATTCCCCACATGTATGGAATAGAGTATTCATTTTTAGGATCAAAATCGAGATTTTTAAAATTTTGATCTATAAGATTAAAATTAGGAATATTTGAAAAATCTATTTTTTCAAGCATATTATGTTCAATAAGTTTCGAAACCATATAATCGGAAGGAATTATTACATCGTAATCAGATCCTCCACTTGAAAGTTTAGCAAAAAGCTCTTCATTATTCTGAAATGTCTTGTAGTTAACTTTAATACCTGTTTCTTCCGTAAATTTTTTATTTACATCTATAAGACCATCTGCACCACCGGAGATAAATTCACCCCAGCTATAAACATTGATGCTTTCTTCTTTATTATTCTTTTTAAAGCACAGTATCACAATAAGATTGATTACAACTAAAATAGACAGCAAAGTTAAAATATATTTTTTCACAGACAATTTATTCTCCTAAATTATATTTTATTGATTTTAAAGAAGAGTTTTCCTTATCTTTTCTCAAATTTATTATTATAAGTAAACAGAAAACAAGTAAAAACAACATGCTTGAAAGGGCATTTATTTCAGGGCTTACTATTTTCCTTGTCATTGAGTAAATAGTAATTGGCAAAGTTTGAGTAGTGCCACCTGTAAAATAACTTATAACAAAATCATCTATAGACATAGTAAACGACATTATAAACCCAGTAACTATTCCAGGAACTATCTGAGGAAGAACAACTTTGAAGAAAGCTTCAACAGGATTACATCCTAAATCTTGAGCCGCTTCATAAATACTGTTATCCATCTGCCTTAATTTTGGCATTATAGATAAAATCGTATAAGGCAAACAAAAAGTCGTATGAGCAAAAATAAGTGTAAGAATGCCTGGTTTAAATATACCTAAATTATTATAAAGAAATACGAACATAATCATAAATGATATGCCAGTTACTATTTCGGGATTTATAAGAGGAATATTTGTCAAACTCATCACAGTTTTCCTTATAATTTTTTTACTTTTGACTATTCCCACAGAAGCAATCAATCCTAAAATTGTTGCTATAAAAGAAGCAATTGCAGCTATAATTATAGTGTTGTAAAATGCACTCAAAATTTCTTGATTTTCAAAAAGTTTAAAATACCATTTAAATGTAAACCCTGACCATAATACTCTGCTTTTTGAGTTATTAAAAGAAAAAATCATGAAAACAAAAATTGGTGCATATAAAAACAAAAATATTAAAAATATGTATATTCTACTAAATATTTTCAAATGCTTCACCCCAATCTACAAATAAGTTTTTTCATCTTCACTTAAACTGTAAACGGAATTCATAATTCCCATGCAAAGCATGATTATTACCATTAAAATAAGGGAAATACAAGACCCTAAATGAGGATTGTAACTGTTTCCTAAAAATTGCATCTCTATTAAATCTCCTATTACAAGTATTGATCCTCCGCCAAGCATTTTAGATATTATAAATGTGCTTACAGATGGAACAAAAACCATTGTAAATCCTGAAATAATTCCAGGTATACTTAAAGGAAAAATTATTTTAGTAAATACTTTAAATTTATTTGCACCTAAATCTTGAGCAGCTTCTATTATTTTTTTATCTATTTTTGAAAGTATAGTATAAATCGGGAGAATCATATAAGGTAAAAAGTTGTATACCATTCCAAGCATAACCGCTCCGGGAGTGTTTATCATTTGAAGTTTAGACATACCGAAAAAGGAAATAAATTTATTTATAAGACCATTATACTCAAGCAAAGTCATCCAAGCATAAGTTCTCAGAAGAAAACTTGTCCACATAGGTATCATTAAAAGCATTATAAAAATTCCCTGGTGATTTCCCGGAATTTTTGATATAAAATATGCCGCAGGATATCCTATTAAAAAGCATATAAAAGTCGAAAAGGCACCCAGCCATATAGATCTAAAAAAAACATCAGAATATTTTCCCGATTCAATTATATTTTGAAATGTAAAATTACCTGAAGAATCAGTAAGAGAAAAAACAAGTATAAGCATCATAGGTACTAAAACGAATATGCCCATCCATAAAAGATAAGGAAATAAACACCATTTTGCTTTCAATCTTCATCCTCCTTTTCACTATTTAATTCTAAAGGATGCTGTTCTTGGTAAAATTCATCACTGAATGCACTGTAATCTCCTACTTGAGAAGAATACTCGGAAGTTTTCATAATATGAATATCATCAGGGTCTATAACCAAACCTATTTTATCGTTTGTTTCTTGGCTCTCGGTTGTTTGAATCATCCATTTAAAGCCATCAACATCAACTATTATTTCGTTATGGACTCCTTTAAAAGTAACAGAAGTAACTACTCCTGAAATATCTCCTTTTTCAGGGCTGACAACTTTAATATCTTCCGGTCTTATTACTGCATCAACAGAACTCATTTTTTCAAAGCCTTTGTCAAGACATTTAAATTCTTTACCTGAAAATCTAACCTTGTAATCATCTATCATAATTCCGGGAACTATATTACTTTCACCTATAAAGTCGGCAACAAAAGCATTTTTAGGCTCATTATATATATCTTTCGGTGAGCCTATCTGTTGAATCGCACCCTTGTTCATGACAACTACCCTGTCGGACATCGAAAGTGCTTCTTCTTGGTCATGAGTAACCAAAATAAAAGTTATACCTGTTTTTTGATGAATACTTTTAAGCTCTGCTTGCATATCTTTTCTTAGTTTTAAATCAAGAGCGCCCAAAGGCTCATCAAGTAGCAATACTTTTGGCTCATTTGCAAGAGCTCGTGCTATTGCTACTCTTTGTTGTTGACCACCCGAAAGTAAATTAACATCTCTATTTATATAAGATTCTAAATTTACCATTTTAAGCATTTCTTTGACTTTTTCTCTTATTTCGGCTTCGGATTTTTTTTGGATTCTAAGACCAAAAGCAACATTTTCATAAACATTTAAATGCGGAAATAAAGCATATTTTTGAAATATAGTGTTTACTTCTCTTTTATGAGCAGGTACCTTATTTATATTTTTATCTTTAAAAAAAACATTTCCGCTGTCAGGAGTTAAAAATCCCGCAATAATCCTCAAAGTTGTAGTTTTACCACATCCGGAAGGTCCTAGAAGAGTTACAAATTCCCCTTCTTTTATACTTAAATTAAAATCTTTTAAAATAACTTCTCCATCAAAGGAAACATTAATTTTTTCAAGTGTTATTAGTGATGAATTCATATTATCAAAGCATAATAAGAATTATGCTGTTTTCAACCTCCCTTACTTAAAAGTAAATTTAGTTCCCTGAGCAGTGTCTTCAAGTATTACCCCCAAGGAATCAAGTTTATTTCGAATTTCATCTGCAAGAGCCCAATTTTTTTCTTTACGAGCTTCTTCTCTTTTTTTAATAAGAGATTCTATCATAAAAGTGTCATGCTTATCATTTTTTTCAAAATTTTTACTATATAGAATACCTAAAACACCAGTTAATTCATCAAAAAGATTTATAATTGAATTTATTTCTTTTTTAGAATAATCAATAGAACTTAAAACTTTCTTATTCACATCTCTAACCATTTCAAATAACACACTGATTGCATCTGCAGTATTTAAATCATCACTCATTGCAGTTATGAAATTTTCTTTATAGGTTGTTAAATCAATTTGCGAAGATTTATCTTCTTGATTTCCTTTTTCAAGTGCAAATTCCAAATTTTCTCTGAAATTATAAAGCCTTTCAAGAGAAGATTTGCATTGAACAAGAATTTCTTCACTGAAACTTATAGGACTTCTGTAATGAGAAGAAATCATTAAATATCTTATAGGCTCATACCCAAACTTTTCAGAAATTTCTCTGACAGTAAAAAAATTATTAAGAGATTTAGACATTTTTTGATTCCCAATATTTATATATCCGTTATGCATCCAGTAGTTAGCAAATTTCTGACCAGTTAAGCATTCGCTTTGAGCTATTTCATTTTCATGATGAGGGAATATAAGGTCTTGCCCTCCGCAATGAATATCTATGGTTTTTTCAAGATATTTTTGAGCCATAACAGAACATTCAATATGCCATCCCGGTCTACCTTTTCCCCACGGACTTTCCCAATAAGGCTCTCCCGGTTTAGCGGATTTCCAAAGTGCAAAATCAAGAGGATCATGTTTACATTCTTCAACTTTTACTCTCGCACCTGATTGCAAATCATCAACGGTTTGACCCGAAAGTTTCCCATAATCCATAAATTTTCTGGTTTGGAAGTAAACATCCCCATTTTCAGTAGAATATGCAAAACCATTTTGAATCATAGAGTTCACTGCACTTATTATTTCAGTTATATTTTCAGTTGCTCGAGGAGAAATAGTAGCTTCTTTTATATTCAAACCTTCTGCATCAGTTTTATATTCCTTTATATATTTTTCAGATACAGATAAAAAATTTACTTTTTCTTCATTAGCTTTATTTATTATTTTGTCATCAACATCAGTAAAATTTTGAACATATTTCACCCGATAACCCATGTATTCTAAAAATCTACGCAAAACATCGAAAGTACAAATAGGTCTTGCATTTCCTATATGAATATAATTATACACAGTCGGCCCGCAAGCATAAATCATAACTTCATTTTCATGTAGCGGCTGAAATACCTCTTTTTTTCTTTTTAATGTATTATAAATTTTTATCATACATTTCACACCCTCACTTAAATTATAAATCCGTGCAAATGGATTTTCTGTTTAAATATATGTAAACTATACCGGAAACACATGAAAAAGCTACTGAAATCCAAATCAAAATATTTTCTAAAGTATAAATATAAATAAAATTATCGGAAACAAAATCACAAAAGCAGCTACTTATTTCAGATAATGCCTTTACTGCAAATATAACTGTTATAGAAGTCATTTGGCTGATTGTTTTTAGTTTTCCTAAAATATTTGCAGGAATAACCGCTCCGTTACTTTTAAATATTAGGAATCTAATTGAAGTAATCAAAAATTCTCGGAATATAATTAAAATTGCTGCCAGTGCAGAAATCAGACCGTCTGAGACAAAGCAAACCATAACAGAACAAATTAAAATTTTATCCGCTAAAGGATCCATAATTTGTCCAAACGGAGTTATTAAATTATTTTTTCTTGCAAGTTTTCCGTCGAGATAATCAGTATATGAAGCGAGTAAAAAAAGAATCCCGGCAATAAGATACTTAAAATTAAAATTTTCCAAAGTAAGCAAAAAAGCAATTAAAGGTACCAATGCTATTCTAAAAACAGTTAATTTATTTGATATATTAATCTCTTTCCACCTTCTAAAAATCATTATTTAAAACCGAATTTATTTTTTCCCATGAGTAACCACGTCGAATTAGATTAGCAATAGTTTTTTTCTTTTCTTTTTCATCTTCCATATTTTTTTTACTTACTATTTTCTGAATATTTTCATATTCATTCATATCAAGGTTTTCAATTGCAAAATTTATATTTTCCTTACTTATACCTTTTTTCGAAAGTTCGAAAGCTATTCTTTTAATTCCGTACAATTTGTTCTTAAATAAATGAGATGCATATTCCAAAGCATATTTTTTGTCATCTATAAGACCTATCTCTTCCATTTTGGAAACAACTCTTTCAGGATTTAAAATTCCTGTTTTTCGTTTTATTTTTTCTTCAAGTTCTTTCTTTGAATGAGACCTATAAGAAAGAATATTATATGCTCTTGATTTTGCTTTATAAAATTCAACCTCAGAGGAAATAGTTTCTATTTCCTCATCTGTTATTTCATATCCAATTTTAATATTTGTTTTTAAAAATACCTCACGAGGAACACTTAAAATATATTCACCATCTGCATAAACAAGAATGCTGCCTCTTTTTCCTGCTTTTAAAGATGTAATTTTCATATTTGATATTCTTAGAATTCATCGCTTTCTTCAGAGTTTTCATTTTGGTTTTCAGGGTTTGTGCAGGAGCGGTCTTTAGTATACATTTTGCTATATTCCTCTAAAGTCTTATCTTCTATTTCCTTCATTAATTCCAAATTACTTTTCAAATACTCTTTGACTTTATCGCGTCCCTGGGCAAGTTTTTCATCATTATAAGAAAACCAAGATCCTGCTTTTTGAATGACATCGAGCTTAACTGCTAAGTCTAGAAGTTCTCCTTCACGAGATATTCCTTGACCGTACATTATATCAAATTCCGCCTCTTTAAATGGTGGTGCCATTTTATTTTTTACAACTTTTGCTCTTGTCCTGGAGCCTATAACTTCTCCACCGGACTTAAGAGTTTCTATTTTTCTTATATCAAGTCTCACAGAGGAATAAAATTTAAGAGCACGACCTCCAGGAGTTACTTCAGGATTACCATATACCACTCCGACTTTTTCACGAAGCTGATTTATAAATATTGCCACACAGTTAGATTTTGAAATAGCGCCTGCAAGTTTTCTTAAAGCTTGAGACATAAGTCTTGCTTGAAGTCCAACATGAGAATCTCCCATTTCGCCTTCAATTTCCGCTCTTGGGACAAGTGCTGCAACTGAGTCTACAACTATTACGTCAATTGCACCTGAACGAACGAGAGATTCTGTTATTTCAAGTGCTTGCTCTCCTGTATCCGGCTGAGAAACTAAAAGAGAATCAACATCAACTCCTAAAGCTTTTGCGTAAACAGGATCAAGTGCATGTTCGACGTCTATAAAAGCAGCACATCCGCCATTCTTTTGACCTTCAGCAATACAATGAAGAGCAATAGTGGTTTTACCTGAAGATTCAGGACCATACATTTCAATAATTCTTCCTCTTGGAAGTCCACCTATTCCAAGTGCAATATCTAAAGACAAAGAACCCGTCGGTATAGCATCTACTTGCATAGCTTCATTTTTTCCGAGCCTCATAACAGCACCTTTTCCAAATTGTTTTTCAATTTGTCCGAGAGCGGTTTCCAAAGCTTTTTCTTTATCAAATGCCATTTAGTTAGTCCTCCTATATTTTCATGTTTTATATTTTTTTAAAATTTTAAATTTTTTAATCTTTCTGAAGCAATTAAAGTGTTTTTATATGAATTAAAAGAAGAGAGTCTCATAAAACCTTCACCACATTCTCCAAATCCAACGCCGGGTGTACTTACGATATCGGCATTTTTAAGAAGTATATCGAAGAAATCCCAAGACTTCATATTATTTGGTGTTTGCATCCAGATATAAGGAGAATTATCTCCTCCGCAATTCCAAATTCCTAAACTGCAAAGAGTATCGGAAATTAACTTTGCATTTCTTTTATAGTAGTTTATGGATTTTAAGACTTCTGCTTTTCCTTCCTTAGATAAAGAGGCTTGTGCTCCTCTTTGAGTTATATATGAAACACCATTAAATTTAATTGATTGACGTCTAAGCCAAATATCACCTATTTTTTTACCATTTACCACAAGCTCATTCGGGATAACCATATAAGCACATCTCACACCTGTAAAACCTGCCGACTTAGAAAATGAACAAAGTTCCACAGCACAATTTCTCGCACCTTCAATTTCAAATATGCTCCTTGGCAAACTTTCATCACTTATGAAAGATTCATAAGCTGCATCAAAAATTATTAAACTTTCATTTTCGAGAGCAAAATCAACCCAAATTTTCAATTTTTCTTTGTCGTACACCGCTCCTGTAGGATTGTTCGGTGAACAAAGATAAATTATATCAGCTCTTTCTTTTGGAAGAGGAAGAAAATTATTTTCTTTTGTAGCATTAATAATTTTAATTTTATTTCCTCTTATGATACCTGAATCAAAATAAACAGGATAAACAGGGTCTGCTATCATAACAGTTGAATCAGACGAAAATATATCAAGTATATTTGAGGCATCACTTTTTGCACCATCCGAAACATAAATCTCATTTAGATTTAATTTAACACCAAAATCATCAAAATAATGACTGCATATGGCATTTTTTAAAAAATCATATCCTTCATAAGGGCCATATCCTTTAAAAGTTTTTTCATTTTCCATTTCACTGCAAGCATTTTTCATAGCATTCGAAACGCATTGAGAAATAGGTAAAGTAACATCTCCTATACCCATTTTTATAATGTGAGCATTAGGATTCTCTTTCAAATAATTTTCTGTTCGCTTTTGAATATCAACAAATAAATAATTTTTTTTAAGATTCTCAAAATTATGATTTAAATTAAGCATTATTTTTCACTCCGCTGCTACAAATGTAATTTCCTGAAGCTCTTACAAATTCTCTGAAAAGAGGATGTGCATGGTTAGGTCTGCTTTTAAATTCGGGATGATATTGAACACCTATGAAAAAATCATTTGAAGGAATTTCTACAGCTTCTACCAAAACTCCGTTAGGAGACATACCGCTTATACACATACCATTCTCTTTGAAAATATCTCTGTATTTATTATTAAACTCGTATCTGTGTCTATGTCTTTCGCTTACCTCTGATTTTCCGTAACATTTATACATCATAGAATTTTCTATTACTTTACAAGGATAAGCTCCCAAACGCATTGTTCCGCCTTTTTGACGTTGTTCTCTTTGGTCATCCATTATATTTATTACACAATTTTCCGTTTCAGAAAATTCGCTTGAATGAGCATCTGAAATCATTAAAACATTTCGCGCAAACTCAATTACCGCAGCTTGCATTCCAAGACAAATTCCAAGGAAAGGAACATTATTTTCTCTTGCATATCTGATAGCCGCAATTTTTCCCTCTATTCCCCTTGATCCAAATCCTCCGGGAACTAAAATTCCTTGACAATCTCCGAGTAAATCTTTAACTGTGTACTGAGTCACCAATTCTGAATCTACCCATTTTATTTCAACATTTGTTGACGTTTCAAACCCGCCGTGTTGAAGAGCTTCGGCTACTGACAAGTATGCATCATGAAGCTGAACATATTTACCTACTAAGGCTATTTTAACATTTTTGGTACGGCTGTTGATCCTTTCGAGCATTTTGTTCCACTGGGTCATATCACATTTTTCGGATTTTATTCCAAGTTCTCTGCAAACTATATTTGAAAAATTACTTTTTTCAAGCATTGAAGGAACATAATAAAGCGATTGAGTATCTGTATTTTCAATTACACAATCAGGTTTGATATTGCAAAAAAGAGAAATTTTTTCTCTTATACTTTCTGTAAGAGATTGTGTACATCTTGCAACAACAATATCCGGATTTATTCCCATAGATCTAAGTTCTTTAACCGAATGTTGCGTGGGCTTTGATTTATACTCTCCTGAACCTGAAATGTAAGGCACTAAGGTAACATGGATAAAAAGACAATTTTCCTTTCCTACTTCTATTGAAATCTGACGTATAGCTTCTAAGAAAGGTTGACTTTCTATATCTCCGGTGGTCCCTCCGATTTCAGTTATTACTACATCTGCACAGGATTTTTCTCCTACAGAATAAATAAACTTTTTTATTTCATTTGTTATATGAGGAATTACCTGAATAGTTTCACCCAGATATTCTCCTCTTCTTTCTTTATTAAGTACATTCCAATATACTTTACCAGTTGTTAAATTTGAGTACTTATTTAAATTCTCGTCTATAAATCTTTCATAATGCCCTAAATCAAGATCTGTTTCTGCACCATCTTCGGTAACAAATACCTCACCGTGCTGATATGGACTCATTGTTCCAGGGTCAACATTTATATAAGGATCAAGTTTTTGAGCAGTAACTTTAAGACCCCTTGACTTTAAAAGCCTGCCAAGAGATGCTGCAGTTATACCCTTTCCCAGGCCTGAAACCACTCCTCCCGTTACAAAAACATATTTAATCATATTTCAATCTCTCCTTCAAAAACTTTTATAGCATTTCCTATTAAGAACACATTCTCTTTTCCATAGTTTACTTTCAATTTTCCTCCGCGCAGGTGAACGTTTACGTCGCTTTCCCTGTCGCAAAATCCGTTCTCTGCAGCAGCTACTACACTTGCACATGCTCCGCTTCCGCATGCAAGTGTTTCTCCGCTTCCTCGTTCCCAAACTCTCATAGCTATATTATTTTTATCCATAACACTGGCAAATTCAACATTTACTCCTTCCGGGAACATATTGCTAGACGAAAGTTTTGATCCTATTTCTCTTATATTCACTGAGTAAATCTCATCCAAAAATATTACACAGTGCGGATTTCCTACTGAAACACAAGTAATATTATACTTTGTTCCTCCAAAAGAAACAGATTCATTCACCACTTTTTCTTTGTCGATAATAACAGGTATATCCGAAGGTTTGAGACTGGGTTTTCCCATATTTACTTTAACAACTGCTTCATTACCTGAATCTTCTATAATTTCAAGGGTTTTAACCCCTGAAAGAGTTTCAATTTTAATATCTTTCTGATTTTTGCACATTCCGCTGTCATAAAGATATTTTGCAACGCACCGTACTCCATTTCCACACATTTTTCCTTCGCTGCCATCTTTATTAAAAATTCTCATTTTTGCATCCGCAATATTCGAAGGCTCTATTAAAATTATACCGTCTCCACCAATACTTTTGCGTCTGTCTGACAAACAAACACTTAACTTTTCAGGTTCAGAAAAAGCTTGATTGAAACAGTTAATATAAACATAATCATTACCGCAACCATGCATTTTAGTAAATTTAATTTTCATCTGTGACCTCCATAAAGTTTCATATATATAATTTTACACCTCCGGCAACTCATTTACAACAAAAATAATCGGAGCATCATGCATTTATACATGTTGCCCTCGATTAACTAAAAATCAGTTCATATTTTAGCACTAAATTCCGTTTTTATGTGAAGACTTATTTTTTCTTGGTTCGGATTTCTTTTTAAAATCTAAAAGCTTGTCATCACTTAATCTTTTAAATTTGTTCATCATATCTTCAAATTTACTTGCAGATATTTTTTTCTTCATTTCTTCGCGTTTTATTGCATCTTCAGGTTTTTCATTAACTTTCTTTATTGAAAGTTCTATTTTACCTTCTTTAGAAATACCAATAATTTTAACTTTAACTTCCTGGCCTTCTTTTAAATGATCCTTCACTTCTTTTACAAACTCATCGGATATCTCGGAAATATGGACTAAACCAGTCTTTTTGTTTTCAAGTTCCACAAATGCACCAAATTTAGTAATACTTTTAACCCTTCCACTCATTATTGCTCCTACTTCAAGTTGCATAAAAAAAAAACTTCCTCCTTTAATTATTTATCGAACCACATTTTCATATACCCTTGTGCCACGGTGCGGAACATCTTCAGCCTTTTCAGAATTATCGTCTTGGTCAAGCATATTTGAAATTTCGTCTGTTTTATTTTTTTCAATTTGTATCTGTTGTTCAATATTTCTTATTTCATCTTTTTTATTTTTTATTTTTACAAATTGAATCACAAACAAAGAAACAACATAAAGAAGTATCAAAACCAAAACTAATCTGAAAATAAAAATTCCTTTATGCTTAATACTTAGTTTCATAAATGACTTTCTTCCCCACGCACCAATTTTTTTGATATATTAAAACATCATCATATTTAATTATGTATGCTATGGAGTTGAAATTCAAGTGTTTTTTATTTTTTATTTAAAAAACATCAATAATGACAATTTTTAAGTTTTAAATTATTTATTTTTGCCATGTTTTTTTGAAAACTTCAAAAAAAACTTTTTTCTCAAAGTTCTTATTTTGAATTTTATACTCAAAACTATTTTACTTGAATATTTGTATATAATATCCCCAAGGGTAATATGATAAATTATCCAACCGATGCCTTCTCCTGCAAGAATATAAAACCTTGAATCTCCGCTATTAACTCCTAAGACAAAAATAAAAGTTATTATTCCACTTATGATAAAATAAAGCACATCTTGAATAAATACAGCTATGTTTTTTGAATTTATTATCATTCTTACAATTCGGAATACATCATAAATTATTCCCAACATCAGGCCTAATATCAGCGAAAACAGGAAAATAAAAATTTGAGAGGAAATTGATTGCTGCAAAAACATCCACCTTACTTAAATAATTTTGATAAAAATCCTTCCGATGAACAATCAGACTTTTTTTCTTTATAAATGAGAGACGAAATTTTTCCTTCTATTTCTAAATCTCCAAGTTCAAGATTTAGTTTTTTAATATTTAAGTTTTCTCCTTTTATTTCAAGCTCTCCTAAAGTCGTCATAGCATTTATGGATTTATCATCAAAATTGTCAACCGCAGTTACGGCATTTACAACCAACTTTTTCCTGTCCTCTAATATTAAGTTATGAGGTATTTTTGTTTTTTCTTCTTTCAAAACAGTTGAGTTATTCATTACTATCTACCTCCAAAAGAATTCAGAAACTTAAAAATATTTATGAACTCACAGGAGTAAAATAGTACATTTTAAATTATTTTATTTTCAATAATTTTCTCGGCAGCTTTCATAATTCCTATTTTTGCACAATAAAAACATGTTCCTCCTTGAAGCCAAACTGCATAAGGCTCTCTTAAAGGTCCGTCTGCAGAAAGTTCTATGGAAGACCCTGAAATAAAATTCCCTGCTGCCATAATAACTTTATTTTCATAACCAGGCATATCCCAAGGCTCAGGAACAACAAAAGAATCAATAGGTGATCCGGACTGAATACCTTGGCAAAATGAAATAAGATTTTTTTCATTTTTTAAAACTACAGACTGGACAATATCCGCTCTGTTTTCAAAATATTTCGGGAAAACTTCATATCCCAAGAGTTCAAAGACTGCGGCAGCAAAAGTAGCGGTTTTTAAAGCTTCCGCAACAACGGTTGCCGCATTATATATGCCCATAAAAATATCCCTATTTCCTGTTAGATTTGCTCCTATTTCCTTTCCTATTCCGGGAGCACTAAACCTGTGAGCACAAAGTTCGACAAGGTCATTTTTTCCTGCTATATATCCACCGCTGCAAGCTATTGATCCACCAGGATTTTTAATAAGCGATCCTATAATTAAATCTGCTCCTACTTCTGAAGGTTCTTTTTCTTGAACAAATTCTCCGTAACAATTATCAACTACAGCTATAATACCCGGACAATTTTCTTTTGAAAACGAAATTATTTTCTCTATTTCTTCAATACGCAAAGATTTTCTTAAAGAATATCCACGAGACCTTTGAATATAAATTGCTTTAAAATTATCTTTAAGTTTATTTTTTAGAGCTTTAAAGTAATCCGACGATCCTATTTCTTCATTTATGTACTCGAACTTTATTCCAAAATCCTTTAAAGATCCGCAGTTTTCACCTTCAATAACATCCTTCATAGTGTCATAAAGGTCACCTGTTACACTTAAAATTTTATCTCCCGGACGCAAAATTCCAAAAAGAGCAGTGCTAAGTGTATGTGTACCGCTTAAAAATCCTTGTCGTACCAATGCACTTTCTGTTTTAAAAACAGCTGCAAAAAGTTCATCCAGTTTTTCTCTACCTCTGTCGTTATAACCATAACCGGTAGTTGGTACGAAATGACTTTCGCTTACGCCAACTTTCATGAACATATTTAAAACTTTCTGGCAATTAAATTCTTTTACTTTTTCTATTTCTTCAAATTTTTCCTTACAAAGCTTAATTGCTTTGTTTGATATTTCTTCTGTTTTTTTACTGAATTTAAAAATTTTCAATACCTCATTTCTATTATTCTTCAGGTGTAAAATAAGATTTATTGTTTTCTTTTAATTTACTAAGATCAAGAGTACCTCTTTCTTCTGAGCCTATTTTCCCTGAAATAAGCTCGTGAGCTGTAAGAATTTTGTAGTCAATATCTTCTTTGCTTCCGAGTATTATTCTTATTCTGTTATCATATAAAGCAATTATATTATTTTTATCTGAAAGGTCAATTTCTTCTAAAGATAAAAGGTTATTTTTAAAAGCATTTATAACAAGTAAAATTATTTCCGCCGATTCCGGATCCTCATAAACAGCTTTACTTCCTTCGGAAACAGAAAAATTTATTCCTTTAATCACCGGAATTTCCGGAACCATTTGTTCTTTATTTTCAAGAAATTTATGATCTGAATCAAAAAAGAAATACACATTTTCATGGCAAATTGCATACATCGGACTTGAAGTTTTTGTTTCTATTTTGATTTTATCAGGAAATAATTTGATTACTTTTGAAGAGCTTATGTAAGGTAATTTTTTATATATCCTAAATTCAATATCCGAAGTATTTAAAAAAAGCAAATTATCACCGTTATTTATTCCACTGGCCTCTATTATGTCTTCTTTATCATAATAAACCGTATTTTGAGCATATATATTTTTAACTGCAAAAACACTACTGATTAATTTAAAAATGCCAAACCCCACAGCTCCTATTAAAGTTAATAAAAAAAGAATTATTGCGATTCTGTTTAGAATCATTTTTCTTTTTCGTCTTTTAACAGCTTTTTTCTTTCTTGCATCTGTTTTTTTGTTCATTTTTAGTTTCTCTTCACACTCGCTCCCATATTACATAAATTTTCTTCTATTTTTTCATATCCACGATCCAAATGCTTTAAATTAGTTATTATTGTCTTGCCTTCAGCGCTAAGTCCAGCAACTACCAAACTTGCTGCTCCTCTTAAATCCATTGCTTTTACTTTTGCTCCTGAAAGCCTTTTAACTCCGTCTACTATAGCAACTTTATCTTCAACCTTTATGTCGGCACCGAGCCTTAAAAGCTCTCCTACATGCTTGTATCTATCGGAAAAAATATTTTCAACAAACATACTTCGACCATCCGCAATAGCCGTCATAGCCATAACAGGTGCTTGAGCATCGGTTGGAAATCCGGGATACGGCATAGTTCTTATAAGTCTGTTGAAATAAGGTCTTGCAGGTGCTTCAAGCTTTAATATGTTATCATTTTTAGATACTTTTATTATACACCCTGCTTCTTCAAAAATTGGTATTGCCGAACTTATGGTTTCTTCTAAAACATTTTTTAAAATCAGCTTTCCGGCAGTTACAGCACTTGCTGCCATGTATGTGATTGCTACTATTCTGTCGGATATAATAGTATACTCAGTCGGGTAAAGCCTGTCGACCCCTTCTATTGTAATAGTACTTCCTTCAAAACAACTTATTTTAGCACCGCATTTATTTAAAAAATTTATAAGGTCCATTATTTCAGGCTCTTTAGCAGCATTCGTTATAACAGTTGTTCCTTTAGCAAGAACAGCTGCCAAAATTAAATTTTCCGTAGCGCCAACACTGGGGAATGAAAGAGCTATACTGCACCCTCTAAGTTTAGAAACAGCTTCACATTTTAAAACTCCGTGAGTTTCAATAATATTAAGTCCCATTTGTCTTAAACCGTCAATATGAAGGTCAATTGGTCTCGGACCAAGTTCACATCCACCCGGAAGAGAAAGATTTGCCTTTCCAGCAACAGAAACCAAAGCACCCAAAAATATTATTGAAGATCTCATTTCTCTCATTAAAAAATCAGGTATATCATTTTTACAGGCATTACTTGAGTCCACAGTAATTGTACCATTTTCAAAAAAAGTTTTACACCCTAAATAATTAAGTACTTTAATAGTTACATCAACATCTGAAATATGCGGACAATTATGAATTATACACTCTCCTTTACACATTATGCAAGATGCTAAAATCGGAAGTATACTGTTTTTTGCTCCTTGAAGATTAATTTCACCGTCCAAACGCCTTGATCCTTCTATCACTAACTCCGACACTGTAACATTCACCCCTCATAAAATATTTTATGATTTATAAAGCCACAAAATCTATATATTATTATTGACAAGTGTGTGGCTGTAAATCCCTTCATATTGGGTATAATATTCGAAGAAAATAGTCTTGTGATAATATAATGAGATATTTGCACTTGACATAATTTTAATTCTTAATATGCTATAAATAGAGAAAATCTACACAATTTAAGTAAATTTTCGGAGGGGATTTAATTTGAAAAAAAAATTAAATGGAAAATTGATTTTTAATATATTATGTTTAATGATTCCAATTGGATTAATAATATATTTTTTAACTTCTGAAAATGGATTTATAGATCTTATGGAAAATGCCTCAAAACTTAATAAATGGTGGCTTTTATCCGGATTTTTATTTCAATTTTCAAATGTTTTAATAGATGCTGTGGTACTTTACCTTTTGACAAACAATTACGATAAATCTTATAATTTTAAAAAAGCTTTTAAAGCAACGGCAGTAGGACAATTTTTTAGTATTATAACCCCGGGAGCGGTCGGAGGACAACCTATGCAGCTTTATTGTATGTCAAAACAAAAAATCGATACAGGTATAGCATCATCGTGTTTAGTTCAAAAATTTTTGGTTTACCAAACAACAATTACTTTCTATTCATTTTTTGCAATGATTTTTAATTTAGATTTATTTTACGGTGAATTAAAAGGATTGATGCTTAGTTTAGCACTTTTTGGATTTTTGTCTCATGTTGTGGTAGTTGCATTTATATTTGTATTTTCATTCAATAAAAAATTAGCTTCTTCAATAACCACTTTCATTTTCAATATCCTTGCTAAAATAAAAATTATAAAAGACCCCGAAAATCAAATAAAGAAATTGGAAAAACAAATGGATTTTTTTCATGAAAGCAATTTGAAATTATATAAAAATAAAAAGCTTTTAGTAATCACTTGTTTATTAACAATAGTACAGCTGACTTTGATATTTTCAATTTCTTATCTTGTTTACAGATCTTTTGGGCTTCTCGGTGCAAGTGCATCAGACATGATAACCGCTCAAGCTTTTGTAACAATGGTGTCGTCTTTCATGCCTCTTCCCGGAGGATCGGGAGCAGCAGAAGGAAGCTTTTATGTATTTTTTAAAATATTTTTTACTCAAGATACTATAAAATCGGCAATACTCATTTGGAGAATAATAACTTATTTCTTCAATGTCATAATTTTTGCACCTTTTGCAAATATCGGAAGAATAAATAAAAAATCAGAAAACAATTGACATTTTAAAAAAGGAGAATTCTTAATATGCCGGAAATAAGTCTTATAGTACCGATTTACAATGTTGAAAATTATTTGGAAAAAGCTTTAAAATCAATTGAAAACCAAAATTTTAAAGATTTTGAAGTTATCTTAGTTGATGACGGCTCTAAGGACCTAAGCCCCAAAATAGCAGAAAAATTCTGTGAAAAAAATTCTAATTTCAAGTTGCTTAAACAAAAAAATAAAGGACCTGCATCAGCTAGAAATGCAGCACTGGAAATTGCACTTGGTAAATATATAGCTTTTATGGATAGCGATGATTTTCTTGAGCCTGAATTTTTAAGTAATCTTTATAACCTGGCAATCGAAAGCAATGCCGATATAGCTTGCTGTAATTTTAACATATATTATCCAAGTAAAGATTTAAAAGTGTTTATGCCTTTTAATTCAAAGCCCGGGATTTATGAAAACCCAAAGGCTTTGGGAAAACTTATTTTAGATGTTGGAATTCATTATTACGTTTGGAATAAAATTTATAAAAGAGAAATTTTTGAAAAAAATAAAATTAGATTTGAAAATATGTATTTTGAGGATATATCAACATGCCCCAAGCTTTTCTATTATTCAAAAAAAGTCGCAATCACTCAAAAAGCTTTATATAATTACACAAGCAGAGAATCAAGTATCCTACATTCTATAAATGCCGAAAAAGTGAATGATTACATAAAATCCTTAGGTATAATAAGAAATTTTCTTGAACTTAACAACGATTACAAATCATATTCTTCAAATTTTTGGATTCATGCTCAAATGGTTAGAATAGTGGTTTATTATTACATAGTAAATCTCCACATTCAAGCTTCTAATTTCAAGGATTTTAATAAAAATATTTCTTCTGCTATGAAATCCATAAGTTACTTTATGAATTCTAAGTTTAATCCTGTCCCTGAGGAAAATTTAAACAAAATACCATATGAAGTAATTCAACCCGAAAAAAATTTAAAATAGTTTAAAAGCCGCTCTAAAAAGAGTGGCTTTTAATTTTACTTTATGAATTATTACCCTGACCGGAAAAATATCATTATGTTTATGATTTATTTTTCAGAAAATCGGTACCATTAAACTCTGCATATAATTTCTTAAAATCTTTATTTTTTGTGTAATTTTTTTAATTATTGACACCATAATATCTGAACAAATCATCAAAGTCATATTGGTAACAAATTTTACTTTCCTCACTGGCCATATCATAAACCATCTTTATATATCTTTTAGCTTCTTCTTTAGTTATGAGTTCATATTCTCCTGTTTGAGCCGAAATTAAGAAAGATTTACCATTAGTAGGAATATAAAATGTTCTTTTTACAGATGCTCCTTTAGTATCATTGAATGACATATAAATTTTTTCCATTATTCCTTTGTTGGCTAATTCATCAAAATATCTATTTCCTTCAATATTTCTTTTTACATAAAATTTATTATTGTCACGTATATAAGTGTCTTTTAAACTTGAGTTGTTTTCCATTAAATTATCTTGTACAGATTTAAACCACTTATCTAAATCATTATAAGTTTCTTCACTTACTTTTTTATTATTATCAATCAGTAATTTCGAATAATCTGTAATATCTACAAGTTCAATTTTTTTCTTCTGAACCGGCTTAGGTATATTATTGTAGTATTCAACAAACACATTAAATTCGCTTTCGTACTTAATCATGCCGCGCAATGTATCCATATGTTTTTGAACAGCCGATCTGGTTAAAATCTTATATTTTTTATCTTCGATACTAACTATTATGAATGATTTATCATTAGGAACAATAATTTCTAATGTATCTGACCCTTTATCACTATTAGTACTTCGAATTCTAAAATCATACCTCATTACACAAAAATTGCTTATTTTATCAAAATAATTTTTAGTACGAGAGTATTCTTTTTCTTTGGGGTATTTTTTAACGTAAAATTTATTTCCTACACGTTCAGAATCACCTCTTAACTTAGGGGATTCCTTATTTTCAACAAAATTAAACCATTCTTCTATTTTATCACATATTTCTTTACTTGCCTCACCATCACCGTCATAAACAGATAATTCAATATAATCTTTATTTATTTTAGAAGTCAGATTTTCATCACTATAAAACCTAATTAAATTCATAAACTGCTCAACATAGTAATCATGATCTTGAAAAAAATTAGGAGTAATACTGTTGATATATTTCATTATACAGTCTTTAGCACTTTCTCTAGGTACAACTCTGTATTCTAAATTATCTCCTTTTATAATTTTTAAAAACAAAAATGGACCATTTGTAGGAACATAATAAACTATATTGCATGGATTGCCCTGGTCATCATGGCAGTTAGGCATAACAGTCACACGTATCTTTTCTTCATAATTCAAAATAGTAAAATATCCCAATTTTCTTGCTATTGCAGTACTATCTTGTATTTCTTTTTTAATATAAAATTTATTTCCTACATGTTTAACCGCATCTATCACACCACTATATCGCATGTCACCACTCATAGCTATACTATCCTGAGTTGCTTGAAACCAATCAATTAATTTATTATACATATTTTGACTTATTTCATTACCATTGTTATCAAACTTCAATTCAAAATAACCTTCAGGAACTTCTGATTCGTCTTTACTATAGTTATTTATTAAAAATTCAGTTATTTTACTCCACGATTTTTTACTTTCTTCAGTCATACTTCCACAAAAATCTTTTAAAGTTTGTAGTGATTTTCCTTTAGGTATAATTGTATATTTTTTACCTGTTTTTTCGTTTTTAACCATAACTAAGAAAGAGTAGTCATCGGGAATAAGAACAGATGCACTACATATTCTATTACCGGGGGCATTTACAAGAGCATCTACACTTTTCATTTTACCCAACTTATGCAACTGTTCAAAGTAATTATAATCATTAATATCTTTTTTGAAATAGAATTCTTTGCCTATACGTTTACATCCACCCTTAAAATGGGACATTTTTCGATTGTACACTAAATCATATTCTGCCTTTTTAAACCAATCTTCTATATCATTTATCTCTTTTGAACTTGGTTCACATTCTGCAGAAAATAATGCTTTTTCATAGAAACTTCCAAAATTTTGAGTTTCTTTTTCTTCAGTGTAATCATTAATTAAATTCCTAATCTTATAACCGTTTGATACTTTATATATTCTATCGGTACTATCTTTTAACCATTTTTTTGCAGCATCTCTAGTTAAAATTTTGCATTCTTCCGATTTCGTATCCTTTAAGATAAGAATTAAGAAAGATTTGTCTTCAGGAGCAAAAATCGATGCTTTAAAATTATTGTTCTTCCTCGGTCTCTTTTTTTCTTCCCAATATGAGAAATACGAATAATCGTGTTCATTTACCTTTTCCTGACGAAAAAAATAAAAATTAACATATTCCATTTTAGAATTCAAACATAGATTTTCAAAATAACTGATGTGGTTTCCAATATCCTTTTTAAAATAAAACACGTCACCAATGCGTTTATAAGCATCTTTCATTTCGGTATGTCCATTTTGAATCAAATCATCTTGTACCTTTTTAAACCAGTTATCTACGACATCACAATGTTCTTTACTTGCCGAAATACCACCATCATCACTAATCTTAAAACTTTTATAGTCTTCTCGATTTATATTTTCTCCACTATGTCCTCTAAGTATTTCATCAAGTTTATAAGCACTACCAATATATTTCTCAAGTAATACATCAACCATTGCATTGCATATCACTTGAAAATCAGGATTGATATTTTCTTTATAAGTAATGAGACGTTTTATAGCAGCTTCTCGTGTTAGTATTTCACGGGTTTCATTTGAAGAATGAACAACGGGAGTTACGATAAGGAAAGAAATAGTATTCTTAGGAGAAATCAGCCTAAAATTCCTTTTATAAGTGCAGAAAATCGAGCGGATATCCACTAATTGTTTACCCTTTAAAGCACTAAAATACTCGGGTTTATCACCATAATAGAAATCTTTAAGAAACTGCTTAACATAAAATCTGTTTCCTACGCGTTTATAAGTGTCTCTAGAATAATCTCGTTCTAATCTACTCTGTACAGATTTAAACCATTTGTCTATTTCATCATAAGTTTCTTTACTTACCGGTTTACCATCATTATTAACTTTTAATTCTATATAACCTTCCAAATTTTCATTTTCATCCTGGAGATTAGAATTTCCAAATGGTTGCTTCGGAGGTTCTTCTGATTTCTTTGATTCATCCGATCGTTGTGGTTGTTGAGGTTGCTGTGACTGTCCGGACTCCTGCGAACTCTGCGATTTTTTTCTTTCTTGAAGTTCTCCGATAGTTCCTGATTGAGAAACTCCACCTGATTGTTCAATAAAATTCTCAAAATTACTTAAATTCGTGTCTTTTTTAGTTTTAATATTATATAAGAAATCTTTGACTTCAGCAGGAATTGTTGCTGATTTGATAATAAGCTTTTTAAAAACATCAAATGTCTTGCCAAGCTCAGTATCTTCACCTGCTTTACTTGCTTCACTATTAAAAGATAATGCTACACGTTCTAAAGCTTCATGATTAGGCTGTTTTTCAAATTTATTCACCACAAAAAAAGAATATTTTGATAAACATCCTCTAACGCCATTTGGAGTTAAATCTTTATTTTCATATAAATATTTAAGTCTTGAAATTAAACTGCTTAAATTATCCAAACATTCATCAACATTTTTTCCTACAATATCTTTATTTGTCAATTTACTGCTAACATCATTCAAAGAATCAAATCCAAATATACCACCTGTATTTTTATTTGCACAGTGATCCTTTTTTCCTGTAACCACATTATTCAAACTCGAAGTAGCAAATGCAGTTGCAGAAGCCAAAGTTTTTCCGGGCTCTTTTTTTAATAAGTCTACAATACTATTATTTCTTAAAATGTTATATGTAGATACCGCACTTGAAGACGGAATATTCACACTCGAAAGAGTAAGTGCAGAAAGAACTGTTGCTGTGGATTTTGAAAATTTTTTGCTTAACTTTCCACCTGAAACTTTCTCTAAATACTTTTCGGAGATTTCCCTATGTGTATTTAAGACTATATCTTTACACTCTTTTTCGAAATCTTCGTATGTTCCTTCATAACCTTGTTTCTTTGATAGTTCATAGATTTTTTTAAGAGATTTTAAGTTTTCTAGTTCTTTCAATTTATTATTTTGTAGCATTTTCAGTATACATTCCAATAATTTCATTTAATCACCTTTCTATTTTCTTTTAATCAAGCCAAAATGCACTTTAAATTTTAACACACATAATTAAGATTGTCAACACATATTAAAAACCCTATGAAACTATGTTCCATAGGGTTTATTTTCCAATTTATTTTTAGTTATTTAAACCAATTTTACTTTCTATACATAAAGAATGCTTCTCGAAAACAACTTCTGCAATTCCAGTTGCTTTTTTCAAATTCTGTTCACCGATAGCTAAAATTTCTACGAATCAATTTTCCTCAGTTATATACTTGTTATTTCCAGTTTCTTTTATAATGTAGTTTTTACTACCACCCAAATCCTTATATAAATTCATAGTATTTCTGACAATTTCTTGATCACAAAGTTTTATATCTTTATCTTTTTCAAATATTCCTGTATAGTTTTCAAATTCTTTTAGTAAGGTTTTACTATTCAATACTACATAACGTTCACTGGAAGGTTCATGTATAATCACAAAATTATCCTTGCTGTAAACCATTGCTTTTTCCAATAGATGGTTGTACACCTTGTATCCTTTGAAGCCTTTATCTTCAGTCAAAGTTTTTTCTTTTAATAAATCCTTATCAACATCAAACACATAACAACATCCATTAAAATCCTTTACTTTGCTACTATAAAGAGAACCTTCCTCACAGAAATTATTTTTTAAGAAATTACCAATTTTAGCTATCTCACTATCTACAATACTTTCAGACTCTCCAACAATTAGTTGTTTTTTTTAAAATCAATTTTACTAAAATCCTTTTCTCCGCCACCAAGTTTCACGTATAAATCTACAGTAGCATTGTACTCAGTTTTATCGGGATAATGATTTGCAGCAGCCTTTAATCTACTATATAGTATCACCTTAGCATTTTGCTTATCAGCTACAGCATAATGATTTCTATTTTTACTATCAGTAATCTTTATAAATAAAATATCGTTTTTATCTCTATAATAAAACTCCTCTTTATTTTCACCTATATCAAGTACTATACGTTCTTTAAAACCTAGACGATCCAAGTTTTCTTCACTTAACGAAGTTTTTTCAGAGACATCAAATCTTTTAGATACACTATATTCTCCTTCAGCCTTAGGATAAGCGTGGTCATAAATCAAACCATAACCCGAATTAATACTACCTGATAAGAAATTTTGAATCTCAATCATATTCTCGCTATCACTGTAAATAGTTACTGAAACCATATTTGGGTAATTCAATGGATTTAGTTTATAATTGTCAGAAATTTCACAGTAAGCATTTTTACCAACGTATTTGTTATACAACTTTACAGTATTGTTGTACCTTTCTTCAACACCACTAAAACTAAGCCCATGTTCCATATAATGAACTGATCTTTTTAACTTCGTATCCAAACCCTTTAAAGCTTCTTCCCTAGTTATAATACTATAACTTTTTTTGTTACTGTTAAAAGGAGTTTTTACTATAATTGTATAGTTATCTCTAATATAATAATCTTCTTCTTCTCTACTATAACCAATCAGTTCATGCTTTTCAAATCCTTTATTAATCAAAACATCACTACTTAACGAAGCTTCTTCGATTTGAATATTGCTTCCTTTTATAGAAACTTTTTCTTCACCGAAATTTGTTTTTAACCACTTAACAACATCCCCATCAAATATTTTCAAACGTTTAACAGGTATACTTTTATCAACATATAACTCTACCTTCTTTGATGAAGTTACTTTTTCCTCTTTATCTGTTAATTCTTTGAATTTATCAAGTTTACCGCCAAATTCTTTGTATAAACGCAAAGCATTGCTGTACCTTTCTCTAACTTCTTGATTATTATTTTTACTTATACTCTTCGACAATTCTTCTAATACACTACTCAATACATCTTTAACTTTATCTTCAGCTAATATACTATAATTTTTTGTGTCACTGTTAAGAGTTTTTACTATAATTGTGCAACCATCTTTACTATAATAATAATCTTTCTCGTTGTTCTGATTAATCAGTTCACGCTTTTCAAATCCTTTGGTATTCAAAACTCTATTTAACAAATCTTCCTCGATTTGAATATTGTTTCCTTCTATGGAAACAACATTTTCACCGAAACTCATTTTTAACCAATTAACAACATTGTGTACACTTAGATCAGTACTTAAATTTACCTTATTTGACGGAGTTATTTTTTTTTTATCGGAATCTTTTAGTTCATTTAATTTATCAGATACATCTTCACCTTTAACATTTCGAGCTAATATAATATATTTTTCACCATTGGCAGAGGTTTTTACTGTAATTGTATAGCCATCTTTACTATAATAATCTTTTTCGTTGTTCTGATTAGTCAGTTCATGCTTTTCAAATTCTTCAGAATTCAAAACCCTATTTAACGAAGCTTCATCGATTTTAGTAAGTCCTTCTGTGAAAACATTTTCTTCACCGAAATTTGCTTTTAACCACTTAACAGCAGTTTCTCTATTTTTAAATGCATTAATATCCATAGTTACAATTGCCTTCTTTGACGGAGTTACTTTTTCTTGATTGGAACCTTTTAGTTCATTTGATTCATCAGATATAACTTCATCTTCAATTTCGTCTTCTATACTGTAATTTTTTTCACCATTGTTAGTGGTTTCTACTGTAATTGTATAGCCATCTTTACTATAATAATCTTTTTCGTTGTTCTGATTAGTCAGTTTATGCTTTTCAAATCCTTCAGAATTCAAAACCCTATTTAACGAAGCTTCATCGATTTGAGTAAGTCCTTCTGTGAAAACATTTTCTTCACCGAAATTTTCTTTTAACCACTTAACAGCAGCTTCTCTGTCTTCTGCATTAATATTTAACTTTACCTTATTTGGCGAAGTTATTTTTTCTTGATTGAAACCTTTTAGTTCATTTGATTCATCAGATATAACTTCATCTTCAATTTCGTCTTCTATACTGTAATTTTTTTCACCA
>CAKVEA010000004.1 GCA_934728355.1 uncultured Eubacteriales bacterium | reverse complement strand
AAAAGAAAAATTTAAAAGTTTAAAAGAAAAGATAAAAGAAAAAAAAGAAAAATTTAAAAGTTTAAAAGAAAAGATAAAAGAAAAAAAAGAAAATATAAATCAAAAATTTTTTAAAAAAGATGAAAAAGACAACACCAGCAATAATAAATCTGATGAAAACCCATTAGAAAAAGCCATAGAAATTATGAAAAAACCGAATGGAATATACGGAGAAAACGACCGAAAAGATGTAATTCAGATTTTAGACCAATTAATAAAAAACCATGTAACTGAAAAATTGAAACCTTCAATTAAAAAATTGAAAAGTAAACTTCAGGATTTATATGAAGCATACCCTCCGCCTGAGAAAACTAAAGAAATGCAAAGTGCTTCTATGCCGGCGAGACTTAAAAATAATGAAAATGTTATGAATTTCGCAATAAAAATGGACTTTTTGAATGATGCAGAAAAATTAATTCGAGATGCACTCAGTAGAATTTATGTTTTAGAAAAAGGTAGTTCAAAAGATGAGGATGACCCTTCAAACTTTTCAAATCAGGGTAAAAATGCTATAGTTGTTTTATCAACACTTCTTAGGCAAGAAAATAATACAATAGATGGAGCAAATGAAAAAAACAGCTACAGTTATCAATACAAAATAATGCGAGAAATTATAGCTGTTAAAAAAGAATCATCGTCATACTCGTATAGTTCACGTGGTAAATATGACAACAAAAAGAATGATTTTTATAATATAGATAATGTTCGCTATATGCGTGTTTTAGGAATAGCATTAAATGCTTTTATTGGTAGTGAAGATTTTGAAAGTTTAGAAAAAGATTCTACTGATAACAAAAGTATAACAACAATAATAACATGTGCAAAAGCATTTGCGTCAAAACAATACACAGATATAAGATCAGAACTAAGAAGTATATCAATATCATCCCCTAAACAGGTATTTAATAAATTAAATAATGTTATCAAAAACATAACAATATCAAATGGATTAGACACTAATTTTAAAAAAGAGTTACAAAATTTTCTTGAAAATCCATCTGAAACTACTGCCAAATCATTACTTGAACTTTGTGTGGAAAACAAGGATTACGTAGGTAAATGTTGTGATATTATATTTAAATCTACATCGTCTGAAGGTTTAGATTCAGCTATTGAAGACAATACTCACATAAGTGGTCTTTTCTATAATAAAAGTGATACTAGTAACAAGAAACAATCAGAGAAAAAACCAGACAAAACACCACCAGAAGACTCTAAAAGTAAGAAATAGAAATAAAAATATCTATGTCAATGTTAAAGACATAGATATTTTTTTGTTTAAAAATTCACTTTTCGGTTTAAAAAACCATAGTCTGTAAAGAAAAATAATATAAAAACAAGGGGCAATTTTATGTATTCCAAAAAAACAATTACTCTAAACAAAGCTTCACCCGGAAATTTATATAAAATAAAATCTGTTCATCTTGAAAAAACACATCGAAAAAGAATTTCAGATCTTGGAATGATCTCAGGAACAGTCATTAAGGTACTTCAAAAAAGTCCTTTAGGAGATCCTACTGCGTACCTTGTACGTGGAAGTGTTATCGCATTAAGAAATGATTATACCCGAAGAATAACAGTCCAAAAATACAGTTAGGAGCTGAAATTTTCATGAGCAGTACTACCCTCCTAGAACCAAGCACAGAAGAAAAAACCGTAAAAACTTCACTTAAAACTCAAATTATAGCCGTTGCAGGGAATCCAAATGTTGGTAAAAGTACAGTTTTCAATGCTTTAACAGGACTTCATCAGCATACAGGAAACTGGCCAGGAAAAACAGTCGAACGAGCAGAAGGAAAATATTACTATAACAATAAAAGTTTTCAGCTTGTCGATATTCCCGGAACATATTCCCTACTTGCGAATTCCCCTGAAGAAGAAATTGCAAGAAATTTTGTATGCTTTAATAATCCGGATGCCGTAGTAATAGTCATGGATGCAACATCAATCGAAAGAAATTTAAATTTAGCTTTGCAAATTCTTGAAATAACATCAAAAGTAGTAATATGTTTAAATTTAATAGATGAAGCAGAAAAGAAAAAAATAAATATCGATGTAGATGAGCTTTCTATGCAGCTCGGAGGTGTACCTGTAGTTTGCACAAATGCCCGCAGCAAAAAAGGAATAAATAAACTTTTAGAAGAAATAGAAAATGTCAGTGAAGGAAAAACAAAAATTACAGAAATAAAAACAAATTACGGAAAAAAAATTGAATCTTCAGTTAAAAATATAAGCGAAAAATTGGAAAATATATCGCACTTGAAATTAAATCCTCGGTGGTTAAGCTTAAGATTACTCGAAAACGATCAAGATTTAAATAATTCTCTTAAAAGTCATTTTCAAAAACAATTGTTTTCAAATTCAAAAATTACCAAAACAATTTCAAAAGAAAGAAAAAAGCTAAAATCAAGTGGTATTAATTCAGAAAATTTCAGGGATAAAATAGTAAGAGCTCTTATTGAAAGAGCTGAAAATATTTATAAATTGTGTGTTAAAGTAAATAAACCGGATTATGATAAATTTGACAGAAAAATCGATAAATTTTTAACCTCTCCCCTAACAGGGTTCCCTACTATGATTTTATTTTTACTGGGAATATTTTGGATAACGATAACCGGAGCAAATTATCCTTCAGAAATAATAGCAGATGTACTTTTTTCTTTACAAGATAAAATAACAGATATTTTTATTCAGCTAAATGCACCTTCTTGGCTTTACGGGTCCATGATTTTAGGAGTATACAAAACTTTGGCTTGGGTAGTTTCTGTTATGCTTCCTCCTATGGCAATATTTTTCCCTCTCTTCACTTTACTCGAAGATATGGGATATCTTCCGAGAATTGCCTTTAATTTAGACGGAGCATTTAAGAAATGTGGCGCTCACGGTAAACAAGCACTTACTATGTGTATGGGATTTGGATGCAATGCTTGCGGAGTAATAGGGTGTAGAATAATAGACTCTCCACGTGAAAGACTAATTGCAATACTTACAAACAATTTTGTACCTTGTAATGGGAGATTCCCACTTTTAATCTCAATAATCACAATGTTTTTTATCGGCCAATCATTAAGTCCACTGAATTCTTTAAAATCTGCTTTAATTCTAACAGGAGTAATACTTTTTGGAATATTCATAACTTTTTTGGTTTCAAAAATTCTTTCAATAACTGTTTTGAAAGGTGTAAATTCCTCTTTTGTACTAGAAATGCCACCATACCGAAAACCTCAAATAGGAAAAATTTTAATAAGATCTCTTATGGATAGAACTATATTCGTTTTAGGAAGAGCTGTTGCTGTAGCTGCTCCCGCAGGACTAATTATATGGTTAATGGCAAATATAGAAATAAGCGGAGTAAGTATTCTCATGCATTGTGCTTCATTTTTGGATCCTTTTGCTAAAGCAATTGGACTTGACGGTATTATTTTAATGGCATTTATACTTGGATTCCCTGCAAATGAAATTGTACTTCCAATAATAATAATGAGCTACATGTGTACAGGATGTATAACAGATATTCAAAATCCAACTCAACTTTATTTGCTTTTAACATCTCATGGATGGTCATATATAACAGCAATATGTGTAATGATTTTTTCACTTCTACATTTTCCATGTGGAACAACTTGTTTCACGATAAAAAAAGAAACAAAAAGTCTAAAGTGGACTATACTTTCATTCGTAATACCCACTATAACTGGAATAATAGCATGCTTTATAGTTTCAAATACTTTGAAATTGATTTTTGCATGAAATAAGTTTTTTATAAAATTCCAAGGATTTATAATCCCCTGAAACATGGTAAGAAACATATTTTTCGGTTATATATGAGAGTTTATCTAAAATGCTATCGGAAAGACTAAAACTAAAAAGTTTATCAACTGAGGAATAAATTATATGTCTAAGAGCTAAAAGTAAAGAATTTGAAATCCACTCTCCTTCTTTACTACACTTTTCGCAAAAAAGTCTTCCTGATTCAATAGAAAATTTCATATTTTCATCTGTGTAAATTCCGCATTTAGAGCAAGAAGTTAACTCAGGCATATAACCACATAAAGAGCATGCTCTCAATTCGTAAATGCTTTTTATTATTTTAATATCTATTTTATTGTTTATGAGAAAAAATATACAATTCAAAAAAACACGCAAAAACTCCTCCGAAACACAACTTTCCGGCTTTAAAGAAATGCAAAGCTGACAAAAATACTGTGCAAGTGATAAAATTTCAAGATTATTTCTAAGTGGTAAAAAAAACTCTTTAATTTTACAACTATTAAGCAAATATGCATTTCTCGAATGAAAAACCATAAATTCTCCATAAGAAAAAAGCTGTAGCATAGCACCTAAACGATTTTTTAGCAACTTAGATTTTTTAGCTATTACATAAACAATACCTTGCTCAGCAGTTAAAATTCCTATTGATTTGTCGCTTTCATTCAAATCACTTTCTTTTATAATTATCCCTGTTACTTTCAAATTCATTCTTATTTACTCCTGATGCATTACTGTTAGAGTCATAAAATTCCGAATACGGCATTAAACCGTTTTGCATACTTTCTTGAAGGCGATAATCAAGGTAATATTTAATATTTCCGGTAGATTCAAATTTTTTCCAAGCTGACATAGAATCCATAACAAAACCTCCCATTTTTAAATTTTTAAAATAAAAAATTAACTAATGGGATGATTATACAACATATCAAGAAAAAAATATAGTATAATTCTATATTTTTTAAATTAATTATTCATTTTTATGCATATTTACCAATTTACATGTAACCTAATTCATGGAGCACCGAAGGACTATTTCTCCAATTTTCTTTAATTTTAACAAAAAGATTCAAATTTACATTACACCCGAAAATTTCACCGATTGATTTTCTAGCAGCAATTCCTATTTTTTTAATCATTTGACCGCCTTTTCCAACTATGATGGCTTTATGACTCTTACGTTCACAATAGATTACTGCATGAATATTTATAGTATCTTCATTGACTTTTTTAAATTTTTCTACTTGAACTGCCGTACCATGCGGGAGTTCTTTTTCTAAACAATAGAGAAGTTTTTCTCTAACGATTTCAGCGGCAAGTGTACGCTCAGTTTGATCTGTTATATCGTCTTGAGGAAAGAAAAAAACCGAAGGCACAGCCATACGACACAGCTCTCTCAATAAATCCGATTTACCTTCTGAAGTCACAGCTGAAACAGGAACAATAGCTTTATAAGGGAAAAGTTTCATATATTCTTCCATTTGAATAATAATCTGACTTTTCTCTTTTACTAAATCTATTTTATTTATTGCAAGCACAGCATTTAATTTATGGTTATTAAGTTTTTTTATAGTTTCTGTATCTATTTTCTTATCACCAGCTTCTATAACATGCAAACAAAGTTCACTACCGGAAAAAGAATTGTCAATATCGGAAATCATACATTCACTCAAACGATTAAAAGGTTTATGAATTCCTGGAGTATCTATGAAAACAATTTGAGTATCTCCGTCAGTAAGAATTCCTTTTATTGTATTTCTGGTTGTTTGAGGTTTCGGAGAAACAATCGAAACTTTAGAATTAATAAGCATGTTCATTATTGAAGATTTACCAACATTAGGTTTACCCAGGATAGAAACAAAAAGAGATTTAGTTTCAATTTTCATTTATATTACCATCCTTACTATTGTTTATTAATTTTTTTAAAGTATGAGCTACACTTTTAATCTTATTTTTTATCTCAGTAGGACCTAAAAAAATATAAATATAGCTAAAAGAAAAAAATAAAATAAATGCAAAAATAAATACAAAAGAATTAGAACAAAAAATCGCCCACAATTTAGTGTAGGCTTCTTTTTTACCAAAAAAAATAAATCCAACAATAACAGCTGCCATTGAACTCACCATAACCGCACCTGCTGACATATCTTTTGCAATTTTAGCAATAGAATTATACTCTTTAGCACACAAATCTATGAAACTTTCAATCACTGTATTGAACATTTCACAAATTATAACCAGTCCAATAGTTAAAATCAAAATTGCATATTCTGTTAGATTCATACCACAAACCGCAGAAAGAAACAATACAAAAACCGCGGCAACCGTGTGAATTCGCATATTTCTTTCATTTTTTATGGCGTATATTATACCTTTGAGTGCAAATTTAACAGATTTTACCAAGCTAAAAATTTTAGTCATCATTACTGATATACGAAACTGCATTTTGGTATCCAAGGCTTGCAATAACAACCTCTTCTTTTTCACGCATTTTTCTTTTCTGAAGTCCACCGTCTACATGATCGTAACCAAGAATGTGGAACATACCGTGAGCAACTAAATATGCCAACTCTCTTCCCATCGAATGTCCATATCTCTCACTTTGTTCAACAACTTTTTCCATGGAAATAACCACATCTCCAAGAATTTGAGCTCCGTTTGCCGGGTTAATATCATAGGTTCCATCTTCTTTAGCCATAGAAAAAGACAAAACATCTGTAGGAGCATCTATATTCCTGTATTGTTTATTCAAGCTTTGTATGTAAAGATTGTCAACAAATGTAATACTGACTTCTGCTGAACCTTTAAACTTTTCACATCTAAGTACCGAGTTACAGCATCTTCTTACAAGCATACGTATACCCTTCGGGATTTTAACTTCTTTTTGTCTGTTAACTATTATGACTTTTATTTTATCTACCATGAAATATTCCATCCTCCTGATGAGATTTAATTAATCATAAACTATAAAGATAAAAAATATGACTGCAACAAATAAATTTATTTATAAAGCTACAAAACGCATCCCAAAAATTACCATTTTTATACATATAAATCAAATTCAGCAGCTTTTAAAAGAAATTTTTAAATTCATTGCGTATATATTAATTATAAAATATTTTTTATTAACTGTCAAATATTTTATACTTAAAAAAAAATCCAATAATTTTAACTTTTATGTATCATTACTACAAATAAAATGATATACACTATAATATTCTTCAGGATATTTTTTGTTTTTTAGCTATGTTTTCTATGCAAGTATAAGTTACTCTTGAAAAGTATTCATTACCTTCCTCATAATTATCTACATTTTTAGAAATTATTTTCATATCTGAAAATTCATTTTTTTCTTTTTCACTTATAATTGAATCCAAAAACTCTTTAGCCTGTTCTAAAGATAGTGTTTTTTCTTCGCATTCTTGATAATAACATATATCCGTATGAAATATAATAGGAAATTCTATGCCAAAAATGTTTAATTTTTGGTTATATTCTTCAATTCTACATGTTTCGTCAATTTTTCTCCAAGGTGTTATATCAAAATCTTTATCACAAGCTTTTATTTTGTATTTTTTTGTTATTTTTCCGCTGTCAATTGCATTAAGTTGGCTAAGTTTAACTTTTTCGGTCACTATTCTTTTGGTTTTTGCAAAAACTTTACCATCAGCTTCTATAAGAGAAGTTCCTCCAGAAGAATCATTTGATATACCACTTATAAGTATTTGTCCTTTAATTACCGCATCTCCTTCATTTACACTTGGATTACCTTTATAAACTTCTAAATGATCTATCTGACCTTCCGACTTCGCAACTATATTACAAGCTTCTCCTTCTTTTACAATTTCGGGAGACTTTATTTTTTCTTTTATGCACACATTAAGACAACTTCCTTTTATGTTTATAGATATCCAAGATATATCATTTATTTTAGACATAACAAGTTGTTTAATAATAGAAGAGTTTATTTTGGATTTTTTTGTACCGGTTGAAACTCCTAAATCCTTCATAACTGAGATTATTTCCGAAGAAGAAATATTTTCATTACCGCTTACATTTATGTTCCACACACGAAGAGAAAAAAGGTGAATAATAAAAATGAATGTAAAAATTCCAACTAATATTCCCAATCTTTTTTTATATTTGAATAAAAAAACCGGCCAACCGAATTTTTTTATAATCTCCACTTTCGAACCGGATTTATCTGCCTCAGAATTAATAAATTTATATTCAGGAGATAAAATTTTTGCGTATAAGCTGCCGTTAATTTTTTTTAAATCCCATAAATTTATTTCTTTTTTTACTATATTATTCAAAAATTTCTCTGGAAATCCACCTGTAACCTTAAAGGAAATATATCCACATATCCACCTAAAAGCATCGAGTATCAAAAAACTTTCACCTCCAGATTTTAAAAAATTCTATTAAGTTATAAATTCAATTGAAGTAATAAATCCTTTTATAACAAGCGAATCCGAATTCAAACATTTTATTTCTAAATCTCTTCCAAAAAACGAAATACTCATTTTTTTCATATTTATTTTAATCATATTTTCATCATACTGAGCAATATTTTTGCACCCTTCTATAATTGCTTCACGATTTCCTCGTATTTCTATATTTACAGGATCAAGCATAATGCCCATGGATGAATTTTTAAAATTTTCAAAATTTAAAAATTTATACTTCTTATTTAAAACTTTTTTATCTGACAAGGATTCACCTTCTCCCCTACCTCATATGTACTCAATTTTTAAATAATATGCTTAAACTAAAATAAAAATCACATATGATTGCATATATATAGAAAGCTGGGAGGATTTTACCTAATGGAAATTATATCCTATAAAAAAAATTTTAAGTTGTATATAAAAAACGGTCTAATATGTATTTTAGTTTTTGCTTTAATGGCAGAAATAATTTTAAATTCAAGCTACATTTCAAAAGGAATTATACTCTCTTCTAAGTATTGCCTTGAAATTTTAATTCCTTCACTTTTTCCTTTTATGTTTCTTTCCAGATTTGTTATTGCATCTGAAATGCTTAGCTTTTTGAAAAAACCACTCAATAAGATAACAAAATTTATTTTTTATCTTCCGGGAGCTTGTGCTCCGGCAATATTCTTAAGTTTAATAGGCGGCTACCCAATAGGTGCAACAGGAGCAAAAACACTCATTGAAAACAAAGAAATAAATTCCGAACAATTAAATCGTATGCTTAGTTTTTCTGTAAATGCAGGACCTGCTTTTTTCATAGATATAGTCGGAAGAACAATTTTAAAAAATAATTTTTTAGGAATTACAGTATTTATAATTCAGGTTTGTATTTCTATTTTTTTAGGAATAATTCTAGGAATAATATCAAGAATTAAAAAAATTCCTTATTATTCAAAAAATGAAAATAAAGGAAAAAATAAAACACTATCGGAATCTATTATAAAATCGACCTCAGAAACATCTATCTCAATAATAAATATGTGCAGCTTGATTTTAGTTTTTAATGTAGTTATTTCAGTACTTGAAAAATTTTTAACTGTTAAAAATGAGTTTTATATTTTAATTATTTCATGTTTGGAAATAACTTCCGGGTGTATGCAAGCTGAAAAAATTCATGCTTCTTTACCGTTAATATGTTTTTGTCTTGCTTACTCGGGAATCTGCACGCATTTGCAAATTTCATCAATACTTAGTGGAGAAAAATTTAATTATAAAAAATTCCAATTATTCAGAATATTAAATGCAACATTGCTATATCTAGCTTCATATATGTTTTTAAAGTTTTTTAAATGTGAAACACAAGTATTTTTTTCAAGTAAAAATGTAGGTTCTCCCTCTATTTCTTCCACAATTCTCGGAAGCTCTTTTTTACTTATACTTTGCATTTATTTTATAGTGGAACAAAATAAAATATTTTTAAATAAAAAATAGCTTCCGAACTAATAGTAGTTCAGAAGCCTAAAAAACTTATATTAAAATTTGAAAGTTATTGTTACCCCTTCACGTTCAAGTTTGTCAATAGCATTACAAATTATTTTAAGTTCACTTGGATTAGCAATATTTCCATGTTTATCTTTAATACGGTAATTTGAATTACCCTTATTGCTTGTTTTGCTCAATTTATATCCAAGGCTGGAAAGAACTTTAACTTCTTTTGACTTTAAACTATAAATCGGCTCAGTAACTACGTCCATACCTCCACAAATTTTTTCAAGTTCATTAAAAGATAATTCTTTAAGATTTTCTAACATTAAAAAAACTCCTTAATTTAAAATTGATAGTTCAAAAAATTCCTACCTTTTAAATTATAACTCAAAGATTAACCTTTGTCAAATTAAATTTAAATATTAAATTCTATATACGTAACACCGACCAAAAAATTTTCATAATATATTTAAAAAGGAGTGAATTTATTGTATGAAAACTAATTTCCGTGTAACCGAATTTTTTTTAGGTGCAAATACACCGTGTGGATTTTTCTCTATTTTTGACAAACTTTATTTTCCTGAAACGGGTTGGTACTGCAATATATTAAAAGGAGGACCTGGAACCGGTAAATCCACCTTAATGAAAAAAATTTCCAAAAAAGCTGAAAAAAAGAAAATAAATCATGAATTAATTCGTTGTTCCTCGGATCCAAAATCACTTGATGCTGTTATCTTAAGCGAATTAAAAACATGCTTCGTAGACGGAACTTCACCACATGTTCTCGATCCTGTTTATCCCGGAATAAGTGATGAAATTATAAATTTAGGAGATTATTGGGACTCTGATTTACTTAAGTCTTCAAAAGATGAAATTATATGTTTATGTAAAGAAAACAAAAACTTCCATAAAATGTCTCAGAGGTATTTGGCGGCTTTTGGGTATGCTTTCAATTCCATTGAGCACATTATAGAAGAAAATATAAATCATGAAAAATTAGAAACATTTTGTAGAAAAATTTCAAAGAAAATAATACGCAAAAATTCTGGTGAAAAAAGCTATGAAAAAACCAGATTTTTAACTTCTATAACCCCTGACGGATATATTTGCCTTTCAAACAGTATTAATTCGTTGTGTGAAAAAATTATTGTTCTTGATGATAAATACAGTGTTGTTGGAAGCTATATAATCAACTACATAAAAAAACAAGCATTAAAAGCAAATAAAAGTATTATATCTTGTATTTCCCCTTTTTCACCGATAAAATGTTTGGATGCCTTATTTATTCCTAGCGACAAAATCGGAATTATAGTTAAAAATCAATTTTTAAATTCTGATTTTTTAAATGGAATAAAAGCAACAAAGGAAAAAATATATACAAAAAGATTTATTAATTTAAAACACAAAAATATAGTAGATTTTAATAGCAAGATATGCAAAGAATTTTTGAAAGAATCTGTTACCAATCTTTCAAATGCAAGAAAAGTTCACGACAAAATAGAAAAGATATATTCTTCTTCTATGAATTACAGTAAAATAAATAAAATAACCCAAAAGCTCAGTCGCTTCTAGGTTACTTAAAATATTTCTGTTATTATTTTGTGGGTATTTCAGCTACAGGTGGCCTATCATCAGCTTTAGTAGGTAAATTCTTTATTGTTCCAGGTTTAAATGAGTTTACAACATCTATAATAGCTTGAGCTGCACCGCAAAATCCTACAAATGCTCCGGCGCATGCCAGAAAATCGCCCCAAACTTGACCGCATATTGTTTTTATCTTTTCTGTCATTTATAATCTCCCTTTCCATTTAATAAACTAAATTATTCACCAGATTTTAGACCTGTTCTTTTCAAAATAATATCAACAAACTTTTTCATGCTTTTAAAAAAGCCATCACACTTCAAAGCGCAATTACATACGTTAAAAGCTACTGTTATAATATCCATAATATGATTTTCTCTCCTTCATGTAAAATTTATAATTGCCAACCATATCTATATGGTATCATACTTTTTACAAAAAATCAATTAAATTTGAAAAATACTATTATAAAATCAATGCTTTTAACAAATATTTTTTGTTAAATATTCATTATTTTTATAAATTCGTATGCTCTCTCCATATTATTAGTTAAATACAAATATCCGAATAAAGCTTCCAAACCCGTAGCACGATGGTAAATTCCAGGACTTGAATTTTTTGGAACTTTACCTGTTCGAACATTTCTTCCTCTTTTATATATGGAAAGCTCTTCTTCTGTTAGAAGACTTTCTATTTTTTTTATCATTTCCGATTGAGCTTCACAACAAACTTTGCATACCTTCAATTTATGCAAAACTCCAATACTTTCATTACATTCCTTAACTAATTTTTCGCGTATAATGAGTTCATAAACCGCATCACCTAAAAAAGCAAGCTTCTGAGCATTCATACTAAATGGATTTTCAAACATAAAAATTAAATTCTTCCTTCAAAACAATAATTATTCAAAAAATTCAAATTCTATTTCATCTACACTAACCGTGTCGCCTACTTTTATTCCTTTTTCTTTTAAAGCCTCAGTCAGACCGGATTTAGTCAAAGAATTTTGAAAATAATTAATTGAATAATAATCATCAAAATTAGTAGATTTTATAAGTTTTTTAAGCCATGGCGATTTAACAACATAAGTATTTTTTTCTTTTATTATTTCAAATTTACCATATTCATCTTCTATGGTATTTTCATCAACTTTTTCCGAGTCAAAAGTATAAATAGGAGGAAGTTTGCTTAAATTTTCAGCTATTAAATCAAGAAGTTTATTCATTCCTTGTGAAGTAGAAGCAGCAATAGAAAGATATTTATACCCTTTGGATTCTACATATTTTTTTAATTTTTCTATATTTTCTTTTGATGAAATATCGCATTTATTTCCAACTACTATCATAGGACGTTTCAAAAGCTCGGAATTGAATTTTTCAAGTTCGTTATTAATATTTTCAAAATCATTACAAGGATTTCTTCCTTCACTTCCTGAAACATCAATAACATGAATTAAAAGTCTACATCTTTCTATATGACGCAAAAATTCATGGCCAATCCCAATACCTTTCCATGCACCTTCAATAAGACCGGGAATATCAGCCATAACAAAAGAACTGTCATCTTTATATTTAACTACACCCAAAATAGGAGAAAGTGTAGTAAAATGATAATTTGCTATTTGAGGTTTAGCCTCACTACACATAGATATTATCGTAGACTTTCCTACATTTGGATAACCTATTAATCCAACATCGGCAAGAAGTTTTAACTCAAGTTTTATTTTCAATTCTTCAACTTCTTCACCCGGTTTTGCAAATTTAGGAGATTGTTTTACTGAGCTTGCAAAATTCATATTTCCAGCTCCTCCACGCCCTCCACGTGATAAAACAAATGGTTTATCTGAAGAAATATCATATATTACCGAATCTGTTTCGGCATCTTTTATGAGGGTTCCGAAAGGAACCTTTATTATAAGATCTTCACCCTTTTTCCCACTTTTTTTACCAGGTAAACCATTTGCACCATTTTTTGCAAAGAATTTCTTTTTATATCTAAAGCTTGACAAAGTCGAAAGATTATTATCTGCAATAAAAATTATACTTCCGCCTGCTCCTCCATTTCCACCGTCAGGGCCTCCTGTTGAAGTATATTTATCACGATGAAAAGAAACTGCACCATTACCGCCGTTACCTGCTTTAACAAGTATTTTAGCAACATCCACAAACATTTTTAATTCACACCCTTTCTAAAAAATATTTTAGTAATATAAATCCATGAAAAAGCGGATCTACATTCAAAGATCCGCTTTTATTAAAAATTATTTACGCATAAACACTTACACGTTTGCGGTCACGACCGACTCTTTCAAATTTAACTTTTCCGTTTATTAAAGCAAATAAGCTATCATCTGAGCCACGTCCAACATTTTCACCCGGATGAATTTTTGTTCCGCGTTGTTTAACAATAATGTTTCCTGCACGAACTATTTGTCCATCTGCACGTTTAACACCTAAACGTTTAGATTCAGAATCTCTTCCGTTATGAGTTGATCCTTGACCTTTTTTATGAGCAAAAAGCTGAATATTAATCATTAGCATTTCGCTTCACCTCCTCGTAACTAATTCTTATGTTATTGGGATAATTCTCCTCTAAAAGTAATAAGTGCAATTTAAAACCCCTAAGTATGTCTTTGCAAACAAAAATATGTTCTAAAGGTATTCTCAAGTACATGAACCCATTTTCATTGATTTTTATATCCGCATCGACATTTAAAATATCCGTTATAGTATTTACAGCCATATATGCCGCAGAAGAAACAGCTGCACAAATAATGTCCTTTCCGTATTCTTCATACCCAGCATGACCTTCTATTTTAAATCCGCAAATATCACCATTTTCAAGAGTTAAAATTTTAATTTCAATCATAGAAAAAACAAAAATTAAAAAGAAATTTTTTCAATTTGTACTTTAGTGTACATTTGTCTGTGACCTAATTTACGTTTGCATCCTTTTTTAGGTTTGTAAGTGAAAACAGTAATTTTCTTTGCTTTACCGTTTTTCAAAACTTTTCCTTCTACTTTTGCAGAATTTAAAATAGGATTGCCAACATGGAAATTCTTGTCATCATGACCGGCAACAACATCAAAATTTACACTTTCTCCTTCGGCTAAGTCAAGTTTTTCGATGTATATGACTTCACCTTCGGAAACTTTGTATTGTTTACCACCTGTTTTTATAACTGCGTACATATTCTCTTTACGCACCTACCTTTATCTTATCTCGCTATTGAGCAGGCAGATTTATTAATTAAACCTTTGAATAGCCTGCAATATGCGGCACAGTAATTCTATCATTAAAAAAATTAATTGTCAAGTATCATTAATTACATTAGGAAAATTGTTTTTTATGATTTAATTGTAAAAGTTTTTATTGTTCCTATATTGTATTGCTTTTTTAATAACGAAATTCCTTCTGAACAATTTTTAGGATCAATATAAAATACATTTTCTATATCTCCGTTTTTGTATACATTTTCATTTTCAGTTACAATTTCAATATCTATTCCGGGATCGAAATATACATCAAAATAGGAATCTTTATCGGCATCAATAAATTTAGAGTTATATTCACTTACATAATCTTTTATATTTTGTACACGAGATAAACCTACAGGATCTTCTACAGTTATAGTATCTTTATCATTATCAATATTAACTATATTTACACAATGGTATGCACCACTTTTTAAATTAAATGAATCAGTTATTGCCACTTTTTTGTATTTTTTAAGAATAGATTTTATAGCATTAATAGTGTGTTCTTGATCAATGTTATATGGTATGTAAAGTTTTTGACAACGCAGTTTGTTTTTTGATACTTTCCTTACATATTCATCAAATTGTGATTGATAAACACTGTCACTCTTTCTACTATTAGCTACTTTATCTAAATTAGCATCATGAAGTTGATTAATTTCTTCTTTATTCATCGGAGAAGTGCTTAAGCCTCCTCTTTTTCTATTACATTCAAATATAGGTACCCAAGATGTTTTAAACAAATTTTTGTAAATATCTTTTTGCTCAACTTTAATTCCTTTATCTTTTAACAATCCTGTCAAACAAGCTATAGCACACCAGCTATGTCCTTCTTGGCGTGGAGTTATAGTATTTTTTCCTGTAATACCTTTAAAAGCTACTCTATAAGTTATTTCGGCACCTTTAAAGTCTACATAATACCAAGCAGCTTTTGCAAAATTTTTCGAAAAAATAGCCAAAGGTATAGCTGGTACAACCATTGCTGATGCAAGAATAGGATGATTTTTTACAAATCTTATTACTTTTCTGCCAGCATTTTTAAGTGTATTATTGATTTTTTGAGTGCATGAAACTTTTGTGAAGCTAGTACTTTCCTGTTTAATATCTGTAGCTGCAAAAGCTGTATTCGAAACAATTAAAGCAGATAATGTAAAAGCTAAAGATTTTTTAAAATTCATAATTGAAACTCCTTATATCATAATTGTTATTAGTTATGATTAAATTATATCACATGTATAATTAAATTTCAACATATTTATAATAAAAAACAAAAAAGATACAAAATATAGAGAGCACTGCATCAAAAATATTATTTTACATTTTTGCATGCAAACATATCTATCAAAATGTATCTTAATGTATTAAATATTCATAACTTATTAACTTTATAAAAATATAAATCCGATTTTAATCAAGATAGTCTTTCAGCTTTCTACTTCTGCTTGGATGACGAAGCTTTCTTAAAGCCTTAGCTTCTATTTGACGTATTCTTTCTCGTGTAACATCAAATTCTTTTCCTACTTCTTCGAGAGTATGAGGCCTACCGTCCCCGATTCCAAATCTCATTTGTATAACTTTTTTCTCTCTTGAACTTAGGGTATTGATAACCTCTTTAAGTTGGTCTCTCAAAAGCATATGAGAAGCTTCTTCAACAGGTGCAACTGCTTCTCCATCGGGAACCATGTCTCCGAGGTGAGTATCATCTTCCTCTCCAATAGGTGTTTCAAGAGAAAGAGGATCCTGAGAGGCTCTCATTATTTCACGAATTTTCTCAACAGGCATATTTAACTCTTCTGCTACTTCTTCCGGTGTAGGTTCTCTTCCGTTACAATGCAAAAGTTGGCCCGACACTCTTCTGACTTTATTCATTGTTTCAACCATATGAACAGGTATTCTTATAGTTCTTGCTTGATCTGCAATAGCTCTTGTTATGGCTTGACGTATCCACCATGTTGCATATGTTGAAAATTTAAATCCTTTAGTATAATCGAATTTTTCAACTGCTTTCATAAGACCCAAATTTCCCTCTTGAATTAAATCAAGAAAGTGCATTCCTCTACCAAGATATCTCTTAGCAATACTTACAACCAATCTTAAATTTGCCTCCGAAAGTCTTTTCTTTGCTTTTTCATCGCCTTGGACTATTCTTTTGGCAAGTTCAAGTTCTTCATCACTGCTAAGAAGCGGAACAGTCCCTATTTCTTTTAAATATACTTTTACAGGGTCATCCGTCAAAATAGCTCCTTCGTCAACTTTAGTGTCACCCGAAGTCAATGCAGCTTCTGATTCATCGATTCCATCAATTATTTCCACACCCATTGATTCCATGGAATCATAAAGTTTATCTATTTCATCGGGATCAAACTCAATTTCTCCCATTGCTTCAAGAATATCACCTGTACTAACCTGACCAGAAGATTTACCATGTTGAGCTAAATCTTTTATAACGTTGTCTATTTGTGTTGAATTTATATTTTTTTCCTCCATTTTGTTCCTCCTTTATCTTGAAAAAACATTTTTGTTTTTTAGTGTCCTAAATTTTTGATATAATTTTGAATTTCAATCTCAGAAATATCTTCTGTTTGATTGAATTTCTTTTTTTCTTTTTCTTCTTTTAGAGTAGATATATATTCGTCTATGCATTGTTTTTTACTCATAGATTTATCATACATACATATCATTTTAGTTATTCTTCCAATTTCTTTAAAAGAAAATTCATAACCGGATATAATTGATATATCAGGTACTTTTCCTTTTGAAATTATATCTTTTACACATTCAAATAGTCTTTTATTAAAGTCAGTTGCAAAAAAATCAGAAGAAACATCCAAAATTATATTATTAGCTGCTACTGAATCGTTTATCATACAAGAAATTAATCTTTCTTCAGCATTCGCTGCTCTTAAATTAAAATGCTTTTCTTTATTTATCTTATCATTAAAAGCAGAAAGTTTTTTTTCGATATTTTTCATCTCATCTTTTTTTGCTTTTGATTTTAAATTTTTTATGTACTTTTCTATTTGAATCAAAACTACAGACTTTCTGACATCTATTTCAGAACTTATAATACTTGCATAAACTTCTCTTTCCAAATAATTTCCGCCGGACGCAAGTATTTTAGAAGCTTCAGTCAAATACTTTATTTTACCTTCCGATGTTGTAAGATCTACAGAAGATTTCAAATTCGAAAGCTTATACTCAAGATCACTTTTCGATTCTTTAACCAAATCCCTAAACTTCACGGTCCCGCTCTTCCCTTGAGCTTTCAAAAACTCATCCGGGTCTTTATAATTCGGAATTGAAATAACTTTAACTTTCATACCATTACTTTTCAAAAGATTTATCGCTCTTTCAGAAGCTTTTTGACCCGGCAAATCCGAATCGTAAGAAATTAAAACTTCTTCACAGTATCTGGAAATAATTTTAACTTGAGAAGCCGTAAGAGAAGTACCTAAAGTAGCAATAGCATTTTTAAATCCAGCTTGATGAAGAGATATAACATCCATATATCCTTCTGTTAAAATAAAGTTTTTTTCTTCGGACTTAACCGCAAAATTAAGTGCAAATAAATTACTGCTTTTTTTAAAAACCATAGTATCAGAAGTGTTTATATATTTCGGAGTTTGTCCCGAAAGTGTTCTCGCACCGAAAGCTATTACATTTCCTCTTGTGTCTATTATCGGAAACATAAGTCTATCGCAAAATCTGTCAATATATCCGCCATTTCGAGATTTAAATGCTAAATTCGACAATATAATGTCATTTATATGATAATCCTTTTTCCTTAGATAATCAACAAGTGCAAATCTGCTTTTCGGTGAATACCCAAGCCCAAAATGCGTTGCTGTAGAAGAAGTAATCCCTCTTTTTACCAAATAGCTCCTTGCATTAGACCCTTGATTTTCCAAAAGACATCTATGGTAAAATCGAGCTGTTTCTCTGTTTATTTTGTAAATTATCATCTTTTGTTTTTGTTTCTCATTTTCTTCATCACTGATATCAAAATTCATTCCGCAGCGTTCACATAAATTTTTTATCGTTTCTAAATAGTCCCAATGCTCTATAAGACGTAGAAAAGTTATAACATCTCCACCGGCACCGCAGCCAAAACAATAAAAAGAACCGCTGGAAGGGTAAACACAAAACGACGGAGTACGTTCAGCATGGAATGGACAAATACCCATTAAATTTCTTCCTTTTCGCCCAATATCCACATAACCCGAAATAATTTCAACAATATCATTTTTTTCTTTGAGCTCAGCTATAAAATCATCCGAAAGATTCAAAATATTCATCCTCCTTTTAAGTATCAAAAAATTCTAGAGGACCTCGGAAGAAAAATATCTTTAAATAAATTTATTGCAAACTGATCTGTCATCCCTGCAATATAATCGCAAACTGCTCTTTCTATACCATCTTTATCTGCAATTTTCATAAGGTATGATGGTATTTTTGAAGTATTTTGCTTTAAATAATTAAAGAGCGAACTAATCACAAACGGGACTTTCTCTTCTTCAGAAACTGAGCTTTTATTTAAATAAACGTTTTTGTACATAAATTCATGTACTTCATCAAATGCTTTACTCATTTCACATCCCATACTTATTTTAATCCCACTGGAATTTTCGACTAGCGACTTAACCATAGCATTTATTCTGGAAGAATTCTCATTTTCAGTTAATTTTTTAAAATTCTCGGGCAAATAATTCAAATTAAGTATACCAGCTCTTGAAGCATCTTCTATATCGTGGTTTATGTAAGCAATTCTATCACAAAATCTTACTATTTTTCCTTCCGCAGTTGAAGCCCACTCACCTTTAGTATGATGCAAAATACCGTCAAGGACTTCAACAGTCAAATTTAATCCTTTTCCTTCCTTTTCAAGCACTTCCAAAGTTCGTACACTTTGCTCGTAGTGGCGAAAGCCACCGCTGCAAAGGTTATTTAAAACTTCTTCACCTGCATGACCGAAGGGAGTATGACCAAGGTCATGACCCAAAGCTATAGCTTCCGTCAAATCTTCATTAAGTCTCAAAGCTCTCGCAACCGTCCTTGAAATCTGAGAAACTTCAAGAGTATGCGTGAGTCTTGTTCTATAATGATCTCCAAGCGGAGAAATAAACACCTGAGTTTTATGTTTAAGACGTCTAAAAGATTTACTATGAATAATTCTGTCTCTGTCACGTTGATATTCAGTTCTTATGCTACATGGCTCTTCATAAATTTTTCTCCCTTTTGTCTTAGACGAAAACGAAGCTTCGCCGCAAAGTGTAACAAGCTCCATTTCTTGAGTTTTTTCACGTATACTGCACATACAATTTTCACCACCCTTTTATGCATCTACTTCCTGATAACTTTCAGACAAAATCTTTATGCTTTCTTTATTTCTTATGATATTTTCAAGTTTTTTTATAATTTCAAATTCATAATTTTTTTGAATATAAAACTTTACAACCACAATATCTAAATAATCAATTTTATCTATTTTTCCTTTGAATTCAGAAATCAAATTTAAAATACTTCCTATATCCTTATAGCTGCATGAAACCATAATATTACTGCAAATACAAAGTTTTACAATTCCGGAATTTTTAATAACACCTTCAGCACCTGAAGAATACATTCTTCTAAGTCCTGGAGTTCCAAGCAGTATTCCACCGAAATATCTAACAATTATTACAATAATATTTTTTAAATTATTATTTTTTATGACGTTCAAAATCGGTAAGCCAGCAGTGCCAGAAGGCTCGCCGTCATCACTTGATTTTTCAGATGAAAGTAAAGTATACGCATAAACATGATGTTTTGCACTGTGATGTAAAGATTTTATAGATTTAAGTTTTTCTTTTACCGAAAATTCATTTTCAACCTTAAAGCTATATGATATAAATTTAGATCTTTTTTCAGTTTCTTCAAAAACAGAATCATTTTTTATAACATTATAGTGTTTTTCCAAATATACCACCACAATTAACACAAAGTAGGCAACGCCAATATGCGTCGCCTAACCATCTAAAATGTTTGCATTAACCTGCTGTTGAAGCAGAAGCCAAACGTTTTTTGAATTTTCCTATACGTCCACCTGTGTCAACAAATCTTTGCTTATCGGTATAAAATGGATGACATTTTGAACAAACTTCAACTGAAATATCGTTACGAGTTGATTTTATCTCCATTTCATTTCCACAAGCACATCTGACTTTAGTTGGTCCATAAGAAGGATGTATTTCTTTTTGCATTCTCTATTCCACCTCTCTGTTTGTATGAATTAAATTACTGCATTCATACACTTTCGCTTTATTATATCATATGTTTTTTTATTTTACAATACCTAAAGACAATTTTTTGAAAGATTAATTATTAAAAATGATTTTTTTGTCTGCCAATTTCATAAGTCTTAATCTATTAAATCTCTGTATAACCAAAAAAGGTAAATTTGCAACTATTGGAATAATAGAAAATAAAACGGCATAAAATTTGGAATTAATAAAAAATGATATCAGCCCATACATGCAACACATAAGATGATTCCACTCAGCTCGACATGTTTCTAATATAAATCTTTCTAAATATTCTTTACTAACACCTGAAGTATTGAAATTCTTTTTTGAAAATCCTTCTTTAGCCACAAATTGAGGAAGTTTATCTTTCCATTTTTTTATTTTTAACACACGTATATAAAAATTGCCGTTTTTTTCCCATTTTCTAGGTTTATAAATAAATTTATCGGAACTGAAAAAATTGCTTGGCAATATTCTGCACAAAATCAAAATAGCAAGATGCCATGCAATCATAAGCATAAAATTTGCAAAAATAATAAAATTAGGATTAGAATTTTTGAGCATGTTTTTTCCTCTTCTAAGTATTTTTAAGATTAGACATAGAATTTCGTGCCTCTAAAAGTTTATTTTCTGCTTCACGTAATAAACTGGCACGTTCTTCCCCAAGATTTTTCGGAACAGCCTTTCTGTAAAGCTCTATAGCCTCCAAATACTGATTATATGCCGACATCATTTGAGAATAATGATTTTTTGTCTCCGCAGGAACTCTAGGGCCCATTTTACTTTCTAAAGAAGAAACAAATTGCGAAAATTTAGAAGCTGTTTTTTCGAGTTTTTCGGTCGATGATTTACTTCCGTCATATGATGAAACTTGATTTAAAAAGTCTTCAAGTACACTTTCAAAATCCCTATTTTGAACTATAACTTCCTTAATATACTCACTTTTAGTGAAAACTTTCGGTGTTGAATACTCATAATAAAATATAGCACCGATAATTCCCAAAGTTAAAAATAAAATTGTTCCTAAAATCCATTTCTTTTTGCTGTTTTTATTTTTTGATGTTTCTTCATTAACATTTTCCATTAAATTCAGCTCCACTTCTTAAAAATTTTAAACCCGATTATGTTTTTATTTTACCACAATATATAAAATTCTACTACTAAATATTTATGAGTTTAATATTTTTTCGTTGGAGTAAATTATTTTAAAATATCTTTTTATATGTAAGTTCCTCTTCTGAAAACAAAAAATATTGTAGATTATATATTAAATCTACAATTATTAAATTACAATATTTATAAAAAATTGTCAATAGTTTTAATTAATTTATTATTTTACACAAAATAAAATCCACCCATGTAATAGGTGGACTCTTTATTATTCTGCTTTTTCTGAAACTTTTGCTTCGTATTTTTTACTAAGGTTAAATACAGAACCGACCCATCCTGCAACTGTAATACCAAATATTACGGAAATAGCTACTAAGTGGTCTGTAAGTTTTGAACCTGCAGAAATAACACTGATAAATAATGTTTGAATTAAAGATGCACCTGCTTTACCTGCACGGCCACCAATAACCTCAACTGCTGCTTGACCTTTTGTTCTTGTTTCTTCATCAAGCGGTACGTAAGCCATATTTTTAGTTGCGTCAAATAAGCAATATTTTACACTCTTTGAAAGTGCATCTTGGACCATTCCGAACCAAACTGCAAGAACTACAAAGTTCATTCCGAAAATTGTTGGCGAAATGTATTCACCATAAAGAACTATTAAGAAGAATGTTCCGCCAAGTAAGCCTAAAATAGATACAGGAATCATTGCTGCTGTTTTCCATTTTGCTTTTCTTAAAATGTTTTGACCTACAAAAGAAGCAACTATAGTTAAAATACCTGTAAGCATTGAAAGGTTTGCCATCATATCTGTATATTCTACAGGATTTGAGAACTGTGTTTTCATGTATTTTTTCCAAATTACTTCGAAGAAGTTAATTGCAACACCATAAGCAATAACGATTACACAGATTAAGAGCAAATAACGGGATTTGCCAAGCATTTTAATGCCATCCATAACTCCAACTTTTTCTTTTTTCTTTTTGGATTTAACTTGAGTTGGATCATATAAAGTAGGATCTTTAAGAACTACGGCATTAATGTACCAATACATAGCCATTGTAGCAATACCAAACGCTACGCATCCGCCAATAAGAATGTAGATGTATAAATCATTTGCTCTGAACATTTTAGGAATTGCTTTAAGAAGTCCGCCTGAACAAATAGCACCAATATTTCCAACAATTGCGTAAAGACCAAAGAATCTTTTAACTTCATTTTTCATTGTTACTTGATATGCAAATTGCCAGAAAAGTGAAGAAATTGCCATTGTTCCCCAAAGCTCTGAAAGAACATAGAATAAAGTAATAGACCAGTTAGTTATACATGGAATAATCCAGTGAAAGAATGCCGGCCATGAAGCTTGCATAGCTTTAACGGTGCTTTCACCTGGATGAATCATTGAACGACACGGGAACAGCACTGTTATAAACAATACATAGAAAATCATAAATGCAGAGATCATTATGTAGAATGTTTTTTGGAATCCGAATTTGTTAAGAAGTGCTGCATACACTATAACCAATAAGAAAGCCATTGGCATAACAAACCAAAGTTTAAGCTGAGGAACTAACTCCGTTCCTCCACAAACGGTATAATACTGAACTAATGTATCTTTTAAGTCCCTAACCATTGTGTAGACAAATAAAATAAAGAACATCAAGAAGCTCATTGGTAAAAACTTTTTCATCTCATGAGCATGTATTGGCCACAGTAAAGACTGCAATTTGCCAAATTCCGGTTGTTTTCCGGTGGTTTGAGTCGAATCGCTCATTAAAAATCTTCTCCTTACATTAAATAAATAACCGCAATAAAGCGTATGCTGACCTTGTATTTTGCCGTTTTCCAGTCACCACCTTTTTCCACTTACAGACAAATTTAATATTTACAAGATGACATGCACACCCTATATCCGTTTCACATATTAATATTACCATATAATTCAATTTTTTGCTACAAGAAATTTTTAACATATTTAAATATTATAATATATTACATGTCAACAAAAAATATTCAAGTATATATTGTGTAAATTTCTGAAATTTTAAATTTATATTTACTTATCTAAACAAATTTTGTATTCTTTAAAATAAGAAGATTTAATTTTTTAGTACTATTTAGAATTATTTTCTTGCAATTACAAAAGAAATTTGATATCATATTTGAATGCGGAAGATTTAAAAAGAAAAATCTTTCAAATAAAAAATAAAGTCATATAAAGTGAGGAGAAATAATTATGGCAAAATGTCAACTTTGCAGCAAAGCTGTATCCTTTGGAATAAAGGTTTCGCATTCTCATAGACGTTCAAACAAAATGTGGAAACCAAACGTTAGAAGAGTAAAAGCAGTTGTAAACGGTACTCCGAAACATATTTATGTTTGTACTCGTTGCATGCGTTCAGGAAAATCTTCTATCAGTGCATAATTTGAAGCTTAAGGTAATTTAAATGAAATTTACTGAAACCTCAAATGAAATCAAATTACAAAATTCGAAAAATTTTGACCTCGGTCAGACTCTTGACTGTGGTCAATGTTTTCGTTTTGAAAAATTAAATGAGAAAAGATATAAAATAATAGCTTTTGGAAAAATTCTTACCTTGAGGCAAGAAATAAACGAAATAATATTTGAAAATACAACCTCTGAAGAGTTTAATTCAATTTGGTTAAAATATTTTGATATCGATACAGATTATGAAAAAATTAAACTTTCCTTTCCGAAAAATAAATTTTTACAGGATGCATATGATTTTTGCCCAGGTATTAGAATTCTAAACCAAGACCCTTGGGAAACTTTATGTTCTTTTATAATTTCGCAAAATAATAATATTCCAAGAATAAAAAAGATTATTTCAAAGCTTTGTGAACTTTTCGGAGAAAAAATAGATTCATCAAATTCAGATTTTTCTTTTCCTTCTGCCAAAACTATTTCGTCTCTCAGTATAAAAGATTTAGAGCCTATAAAATCCGGTTTTAGAGCGAAATATATAATAGATGCCGCTCAAAAAATTTCATCTAAACAAATAGATTTAGATGAAATTTCAAAGCTTTCACTCGAAGAAGCTCAAAAGTTACTTATGAATATAAATGGAGTAGGACCTAAAGTCTCTATGTGTGTTTTACTTTATGGATTTCATAAATTAAATGCTTTCCCTATGGATATCTGGATGAAAAAAGTTATGAACAATTATTTTGAAGGAAAAGACCCAAATTGGTTTGGTGAAAACTGTGGAATTGCTCAGCAATATTTATATCATTACAGTAGAATGAATGCCGACAAACTTTTTTAATTTCAGGTATTTTCAAAAAAACTTAAACCTATTTCGTAATTTTGATTTATTTTTTCAAAAAGACTTTCTATATAATTTTCTGTTTTCTCAAAAACCTGACTTTCTATGAAATCCTTGGATTTAGTAAAAAATTCTAGCAGCTTGAATTTTATAATATATTCTGTTTCGTTTTCAACTATATCAAGTTCAGATTGACTAAGCACATCGCTTAGTTTTTCTTTTTCTTCTGCAGCAGGCAAACACATTGGAGGAAACATAACACACCACCAATTCTTTCCTTTGCCGCTTCCTATGGTTATTCTAAGCGCTTTATAAAATCCTGCGGGAAGAGTAGTTTCACGGTACTGCCTGATTTCAAAATACATTTTTTTGATTTCAGCTTTAACTTCATAATCGAATCCATTTTTTAAAACTGTTTCTCTTGCAACATTTTCTATTTCTTTTATATGTAAATTAACACTTTCTTCTGCTTTCAAAAGACCTCCGTCCATATCGAAAGAACTTCCGAACTTATCTAAAATTTCATCTCTTACTTTAAGTTTAAGATCTTGATCATAAGAAAAATTTGAGTTTGCTATTATATGTAATCTTAAAACTTTATCGCTTATACTTTCACATTTTTCTGAAAATCCTATCATTGAAAACATCACCGAAAATATAAATCCAAATATCAAAGCTTTTATTTTATTAGCATTCAAATAAAAAATCCCCTTTCTTTACACCATTTCCAATGCATAAAGAAGTATGGGATCTTTTTTGTTATTTTATTCAAAAAATTTTAAAAACTTCTGGAAGCTCCTCCTCCACTGGCAGAGCCTCCTCCTCCGGAAAATCCTCCAAATCCTCCTGAGTCATCATCACTGCCGCCAAAACCTCCCCAAAATCCACCATCGTTAAAATCATTATCATCAATTAATTCCGGATGTCTTTTTCTACGGAAAAACGGCACAATACCTCCAAAAATAACAACAAGTACTAATACAGCTATTCCTAAAGCTATACCGTCATCACTTTCTTCAGCAGTATTTTGGCACTCGCTTACAACACTTGAAACTTCAGTTGGCATTTCAAGATTATATTCAGAATAAACTTCACTCATCAAAGCAGAATAAAGATTTTTTATTCCTGTGTCCCAATCATCATTCTTAAAATAAGGTACACTGTAATCATCTAAAAATCTACCTGCTTTAGAGTCATTAATCCTTCCTTCAAGACCTGTTCCTACTTCAACCTTTACTTTGCGATCATTAATAGAAAGTAAAATAAGTAATCCGTTATTTAAATCCTTGTCTCCTATTTTCCAAGACCTGAAAAGCTCAAGTGAAAAATCATCTAAATCCTTGCCGTCAAGCGAATTTACAGTAACAACAACTACCTGAGCTTTAGTTTTTTCACAAAGAGTAGCACTGTTGTCTAAAATATATTTTTTAGTTTCATTACTTAAAACATTTGCAAAGTCATTTATATAAAATTCGGAAGTAGGATTAATTTCGGAAGCAAATACATTACTACAAATTAAAAAGAGAGAAAAACTTAAAAAAGTTAAAAGAAAACGATTTAAATTCTTAAGCAATCAACTTCCTCCTTTTAGTTAAAATTCACCTGCGGAGTTTGTGATGCATTTTGGTCTGCTTCAAAACGTTCTGCTTCGGCAAATCCACACATACCTGCAATTAATGAATTTGGGAACATTTTTATAGACTTATTATATCCTTGAACAGCTTCATTGTAATCTTTTCTGGCAGTTGCGATACGATTTTCAGTTCCTTCTAAATTGTCCATTAATGTGGTAAACTGAGTATCAGCTTTTAAATCGGGATAATTTTCTACTACAACCATAAGCTTACTTACAGCACTTGAAAGTTCTGAATCAGCACTTGCCTTGGAGGAAACCGTTGAAGCTGATGCAAGTTTAGAACGAGAATTTGCTATTTCATCTAAAATTTTAGATTCATGAGATGTATATCCTTTAACTGTATTTACTATATTGGGAATTAAATTTGATCTTCTTTGAAGCTGAACATCTATATCTGAGTACTTGCTGTCAACATTTTCTTTTAAAGAAACCAAATTATTATATGATCCAACACCCCAAAATCCAAGAATTAAAACAATTGCTAAAACACATATTCCAAAAATACCCCAACCTGAAATTTTTTTCATAAAAAACACTCCTTATAAAAATTTTATTCTTCTGAGCTTACAACGACATATGCAGAATCAGATTTATTTTCAAATTTAACACTGTAAGCCTTAATTTCATAGACTCCTTCTTTCGAAGGTGCTGTGTAAAGTCCATTATTATCAATGGTACCGGATCCGTTTTCCGCCATTCCCCATCTGACTTCTTGACTTATTGCTCCTTCAATATGAGCTTCAAATCTTACTTTTTCAAGCGGTTTTACTCTTGTGGTATTCGGTGTTATAACAACCCGAACATTTTCATCTATTACAAGATCTTCTTCCTCTTCATTTATTTGTGCCGGCCTAAATGCCCACCACCTTACATCAACCGCTTGAGTCATTGTTTTTTCTAAAAGTTTTACACCTAATTTTACAGTTCCTTTTTCCGAATTCACAATCGCTCCAATACTAACATTAGGAGCAGATATTGAAATTTCTTCCTTGTTAAAAATACTTTTGTCGCCAAAAATAAGTAACCCTTTTTCGTCATTCATATAGTTAGCACTGTTATCAATAGCGGTAACAAGTGCGATTTTTCCTTCTCCAAGCCCATGAACAAATTCATAAGAATAATATGATTTTCCTGGCTTTGGATTAAATCCAAGATTAATTCTTTCAATGCCTGTTACTATATTATCATCTTGAGATTCAGGTAAATCAACAACTTGTGGAACTGTTTCGGTAATTTCTTTTTCGTCTTTTAATGACTTATTTTTAATTTCTGTTTTGTCATCAATACTTGAAAGCAAACTAATAAGTTCATTACTGTAAAGATATTGCCTAAACGGATGTTTTTCAATGCTTTCTATAAAATAAGTAAGTTGATTTGTGACTATATGAAGTTTTGCAAGATAAATATATTTATCACTGACTTTTTCCATAAGTTCATTAAAATTCTTAGAATAATAATCGTGAACAATAATTTCTCTGATAGGTGTAGTGCTTATAGTTACAGGGCATTCAAAATCATTTTCGAGAGTAAATTCATCCTTTCCGACTTTCAATTTAAAGTTTTCTTTTTTTATAAGTACTTTAGACATCGCATCTGTAACAGCATCACACTGAATATAATAATCTCTTCGGAATGTTTTATACGTTGAAATTTCTGTTTCTTGATAACTAATATTAAGAAAATCTTCGTCTTGCAAAGTTTTGAAAAATTCACCGCCTATGTCAAAAGAGTAGTTAACCGGTGCTTCAATATTTTCTTTTTCAAAAATAACAGAAATCTTTAAAAGCTTCGAAGGATTTACATATTTACCTATTTCTAAGCTTATCCTTATACCATTTTTATCATAAAGTTTTTCCGAATTAAATACTAAGCTATCCAATTTAAGATTTTCAACGTCGGGTTTTTCCGGTGTTAAAAATAGTTCATAACCTTCAGAAATACGATTGTATTCTTCGTTTACTCCACCCGATGTTCCCGAGCCCGCAACAGAAAAGGTAGTCTCTTCAAGACTTTCTGCATATTTGATACAAAGATATAAAATTCCCTTATCTTTATTTTCTTCAAAACCTTTTATAACATTAAGTCTTCTTACATAAGGCTCTGAAACAACAATTTCATTACCCATATAATCAAGTGCCATACCTGCTTCAAGAGAAAAAGTTTTATTGTCAACAAGTATAACATCAAGACCTGAAACAATTCCGCTACCGTTTAGCATTTTATTTCCTAGACGTCTTTTAGAGTTAAAGTAAGATTGCTCTGTTTCAAAATCCCGAACAGTCATAAGTTTTCCGAAAAAATAATTATTTCTTTCGCAAGAGTAGTATTGCTTGTTGTCCATCATCCATTCTCCTTTTCCGTTATTTTATTTTCAGATGATATAAAAAGATTATTGGTATCTCTTTGCTTTAAATCCAAAGCCAGGTTTTCATTTTTAGTTATAAATGAATTCATGCCTATATAACAGTGATTATCAAGATAAATTTGATCGGTTAAAATAACTAAATTACATATAGAGTCAACCGGTTTAACACTATTTATTATTTTCAAAAGTTCCACATAGGTTTCGGTGTCTTTGACATGAGCTTGAGGAATTAAAACTGTAAAAATATATCCATTGTCACCATAAAGTCTTTCCACAACATCTTTTTGTTTATGATAATACATATTTTCTTTAACGTCAAATTGTTCTATAATAGTAGGCTCTATTCCTATATATTCACGTACTATTTTAGCAATCGCTTTTTTTGTTCCTTTCATTTTATATATCTTAACGGATTCTTTTATAAGTTTTCTAAGTCTTTTTTCACCCCAAATAGAAGCATCTTCAATAGAAAGCCAACTTGCAATCCAATTTAAAAAATCTTTATTTGTTCTGTCTGCATCGAATTTAAGAGCCACACAATCTATTTCATCCTCAATATCAACATAAACAGACTGAAATATTCCTAAAAATCTCGATAAAAATGAATATTCTTTTTCACCTTTACGATATATTTCAGGAAGATAATCAATAAAGCTTACTCTCGGAAATTCAAGCTTAAGAGAATTTATAAATGACAACTCATTTTCATAGCTGACTATTTCAAGGCAAATCCATAAATATCTTCCTTTAAACTCATATAAAAGAATATCAGTTGGACTTTCATATGATTTTGCACCTATAAAATCAAAAAGGTCTATTTTTCTTCCTATATCTATAGAATCATCTTTAAGGTATTCATTTATATCTCCCATTAAAGATTTATTTTTTTCTCTTTCTGGGAGTCTTACTTCGGGAGTATCACTTGCATAAATTTTAATTTTATAACTTGCACTTCCCGGTAAAACAGTATTTAATCTTAATCTGTGCCAAACTGTTCCCATTTGAAGACTGTCAAAAGGTTTTGAAATGTATACCCCGCTGTCGCCGTCTTTACTTCTGAAAACTAAGCTGTCGTCTTTAAAATCCAAATTTTTTAAAATTCCACTTTGAGTCCAATCACTTTCTCTGTTAAGTATAAAATACTTTGCTCCGGATGCCAAAAATCTTCACCTCCTAACTACTATAAATTTCTGAACTTCTAACAAAACTAAAGTCGATTTTTTCAACGTAATAAACGGAATTAGGCAGTACTTCTATATCTTCCGAAATATTTTTTTTACTGTTCTTCGAAGATGATGTCAAACTAAGTTTATTAAGACTGCAAACATATTTAAGTCTGTCTATCATTCCGAATAAATCTCCAAAATGAAGAGTTTTGCCCATTTCTTGATTTAAATCTTTTATAAATTTCTTTATTTCTTTCTCTATTAGTCTATCTTCTATTCTATAAGAAGAATCAACAACTATAACTCCACCGATAATTAAACCTACATATTCGGGACCCACGATTTTTATTTTCGTATTTATAAGTCTGTATTTTTCAAGATGATTCATTATATTTCTTTCAAAACTTTTAGGAAGAGAAGGTCCGACTTTTCTGTTCCACCTAACTGCTATAGTAATACAATTTTGATTTAAGGTATTTTCCTGAGGCATATAATTCGGAAGAACTTTCACATTACTGAACATAAGTCCAGGTGTACTTTTTACTATATTTTCATAATCTTTAACGGTAACTGCTCTTTCAGGATTACTAAAAATTTCTGCCGCTCTTGCCGCACCTTGAAGAAGAGTTTCTTCTTCTTTCCCTCCGGTAGCCTCAGCAATTTGCCTTATCAAGCAATTTTCAAAACAAACATTTTCGCTTAAAACTTCGTTTATTGAGTCCTCTCTTGCATTTGAATTTGCTCCAAGTGTTTCTTTCAGACCACAAATAACTATATTATCTGTTCCTTTTCTTGGTGCCATTCCATGTTCATGATCTCCAAACACTATCATTCCTAAATTTTTATCATAAACGTAATGACGGTCATATTTTGACGAAGAGAAAAAATTATTAACTCTTTTCCATTTGTAAAACACTTCTTCGCCTTCAACATCTTCCGAAGCCATTATTTCAAGTCCGTCAAGCAGTATGTTTTCAAAACTTATATTCACATTTTGACCTGAAATTCCCGTAGCACTTCCAAGAATCATTTTATTTTTTAATCCTTTTGGATAAGAAATCAACATGATTACTTCATCACTGTGCTTATGAACTTTAATTTCATTCCATATACTATTTAAATCTAAAATAGTTTCGCCTTTGTCTATTTTAGTTTTTACTGTAGGAATATTTGTTTTTACCCATCCATTATGCTTTTTATAATAAACTTCATTGTCTCCGTAAAGAGGAAGATTTTCTCGCAATTTCACAGTCCTGTTAGTAAGTATATCTTCTTTTTTTATTATTATATTTTGGCATTTCGTATCATTTTGAACTACTCTGAAAACATTTGGAAGTATAGAATCAATTCTGGGTGGGTAATCGTATTCATTATATTCAAGTGTTGCTCGAATTTTATATTGTTCTGAAATCGGCAAAGATTTACCTTTTATTCTTAACTTAGTAATACCCGAAAAAAGAAAATTGTATGTTTCATCATTTACTACTTCTATTTCATGCCATCCTATTTTTCCGTTTTCCTGACCATAATATTCCCATTTAACTTTTGCCATGCTTTCAAATTTATCAGTATTTTTTATAGGATTCCTTTTTAGTCCCTTACTTACATAAACAGAAAAATAAATATTAATAACGGAATGTGAAGGAAGCAGTGAATCAAAATTTATAGTAAAGCATCTTCCGCTTTCTCTATTATCAGTAGATTTACCAAACAGGAAAAAATATTTTTTTCCATCAAATCTGTAATATTCTTCTTCAGAAGGATATTCAGGATTTTCAAATATAATACTTAGTATTTTAGACTTTATTAAAGCTTGCTGATATAAATTTTCAAAAACCATAGCTTTGGATTTCCATTTGGTTCTTATCGGCAACTCTATATCTTTTTCAAGGTTTGAAACTTGAACCAAAGCTTCAGAGCCTTTATTTGATTTTAAAGAGACATCCAGAAGGTCTAAAAACTTAACTTTGACTGAATCTGAAATTTTGTTTAAATATTCATGCTGGACAAATTTTAGCCACGAAAAAAGTTCAACAAGAGTGATTCCCGGATCGGATTCTTGGAAGTTTGTCCATTTATCGCTTTGATAAAGAATCTGATTTTTAGATTCTTCAAATATTTCTTCCGCAGTAGTATCATTAAGATTATTTATATCTATCATATGTAATCACCTCCTTATTCTACAACAATATTTATCTCCGGTGTTCCATAAACCGGAACAACAAATTTTTTGGTTTTTACCAACTCAAAGTCAATTTCTTTACTTCCTCCACTTGTAATTAAATTTGTAAATATATTAACGTTTTTTATCCACTTTATATTCGGAACAGTTTTTATATAGTTATATATAAATTCCTTACGTGGAAATTTTCCTATAGGCCACCCTTTACCCGAAAAATTACCGGTTACAGGATTTAAAAATTTTTTAAGCCGAGTTTCTATTCCGCTGTAAACTCCCTGGTAAAAATTGAAATCTTCGATAACAACATCTATGCTCACCGAAGTTTCAACATATTCAACTTCAAATATTTTAAGTCTAGTTGACCTTGCGAGTGTTGCAGGAGCTTTTTCGTCCATGAATTCCCAAATTCTTTTTTTAATACCTTGAAATTTCTCGTATCCTTGCATATAAACTCTCGGCAACACTGCTATCGATGTAGTTCCCAATGAATGATTACCATATTCATCAACGTGTGAAAGACATTTTACTTTATAAATATTTCTGTCGTTAAAACAAATTGAATCTTCAAAATCTTTAAGTGAAACCAGCCTATTCCCTCCTGAAATTTGACTAAACATTCTTCCGGCTGCACTGTCAATCGTTTCCATATCTACCCCACCCATAACAGGTGAAGGATTATAAACTTTATCTACATGGGAAATAGAAGTAACAAAATCTTGTATTCTATTTTCTTCAACATTTCCTGTACTACCGTTACAAACAGAGTATTTTATTTTAATGCTTTCATTATATTTGGCAGGTGGAATTTTTCCTTTTCGACCGTCTCCAAATAAAATTTCTCCTTTTGGATAATCAACTTCATAAACTCTATCGTCCATCGAGAAAGACAAAACATTTGGAACTGCTTTCCATTTTACCCAAAGCTTCTCCAATTTTCCAAGTTCATCATACTCAGCAATAGCTTCCGTGTTACCTTTTTTTAGAAACTCCTCTTGTTCTTTAGCAGTTAACTCATTCATTTCATCAACCCAGACTTCAACACTTGCAACATTAGAGCGTGAAAGTTTACAAAGCTTATTTTCTTCATTTTTTTCTATTGAAAAATATTCGGGAGATAAAGTATTTTTTTGAATTATTCTAACGGCATTGAATTTTATGTCGTTTATAATCGGCCTTGAAGCTATAGATTCTTTTGAATATTTACCATTGGGATTTACTATTCTAATAAAATATCCTTTTTCTCCAAATATAGTTGATTCTTCAAAATCATCCTTACCTATCATAGTTACCGTTTCACTATGAGACAAATCATCTGTTGCATCCATTACGTCCACATGTTTCCAAGTAGGGATTCCTTTTTGACTCTTAGCAAGATACTCCCATTTTATAGGAGGATTAAATCTATGCATGCCGTCTTTAATATCTACAAAAAGCCTTATAATTCCATGGGTTAAAGGTTTACTTAAACAAATATACATAGCAGGGTTCAAGCAAAGGTTATTTTTTAAAAGATTACTTACTCCTTTGTCTGAAAGATTTATTTTTTTCAAAGACAAATCGGATTTAATAACTACATTTTCAAACGAATGATCTTTATTACCGTAATCGTAATGAATTTCCACTCTGTGAATATAAGGAGTTATATAATTTGCGTAAAAATCAAATCTATTATTCATTCTAGATATCCCGGCTCTTATAAAAGTACCTGTTACAGCTCCTATTGCTATGCTTTCAATATCATCAGGACAAACAAACTTAAAAGTTCTTCTGGATTCGGATTCATTTGTTGCCGTAAAAAATTTAGCAGCATCTTCATGTGTTTCAAGTCTTGACCAACCTATACCATTCCAGTATTCCCAATTAATTTCATCTATTTTGATGTCTTGAGGTTTCATAGAAGCAAAATCAGACTCATTCATTATTGATTTATAATTTGTTCCCGGAATTTGAGTATTTGTTTCAACTTTAATAAATTGTACATCAGCCGAAACTGTGATTGTTGCACCCTTTTTAGTAAAAGCCTCGTCACATTTAACTGTAAATTTACTGTACATATCATATCTTTCGCCAAATGGAAAGAAATCTTTTTCAGAAAGTTGAGTTTCATCACAAAGCAAGCTATCAGGATTTATTTTATCCGAGATTGCATGATATTTTATGGAAGTTACCATAATTGAATTTTCGGGAGCTTTTGTGAATCTGCACCTTATATATCTTGATTTTTTGTTCATCAAAGTGGAAATTTCACTTTTACCTTGGAATTTGACCCTAAGAAAATTCTCATCATAAACAGAAAACTCAGCTTTTTCCCAATTTTCACCTTTTTTATATTCCCAAAAAACATTTTCTTTATCCGAAAATATATCAATTAAGCTTTTTTCTCCTTTGGCTGAAAGAGAATTATAAAATCGAAACAGTATATCAGTATTAGACATATCAAAAATTATACTGTCCTCAAAATATATTTCATGTGATTGCAAATTTTCAGAAAGTATGCTGTCAAATATTCTAAAAGGTTTAATTTCATTTTTATTTTCTTCTTCGCATTTATATAAAAGTCCAATAAAATCTGATTGTCCGTCAGTTGTATAAATTGATTTTATACTTGTGTCTATTGCCGTAAGTGGGTCGGTAGTTTCATATATAATCATACCGTCTTCTGTATCGGCCGAAGCAAAAAGGCCCATACCCTTGTCTATATAAACTCCTTTGTCGCTACCGGAAGCTTCAACCACAACCATTCCTGAAGCAGGAGAAGCAGGACGAAGTTTAGTTCCCAGCATGTTTAAAAACGTTAAATAGTAATTATAAACCGTTTTATTATAACGATTTATAGTTCCTTCCGTCATTTTGGCAAATGTTTTGGCAAGTACAACACCAAAATCAGAGCTACTGCTGTCAAAATTCCATTCGGGTGTATACTGTTTGGCAAGAAATTTAATTTCATTTAGTATATCCTCGGAATTTCTACCATCGAGTTTTGGTAATTCACTCATAATTTACGGCAAAATGTTTTCAAAAAAATCATTCTGCCCGGTTCACATCCTTTCACAAGAGTCGGAATCTAATCATTATTCTTTATCATTTGCATCTATCCTGGTTGTCACTCTTTCCTGAGTAGGTTCTATATCGGTAATGTAATCTATATTGGCTTCCACAATAGAAACAGGCCCTGCGGTAGCTCTTACCGAAACATTCATATCTTCGATGTGGCTTTCCCATGTTCTTAAAGAAGAAGTTATCGAGTCTTTCAAGGTAGATATAAACTGAGGATCAACAATTTCAAACATAAACGATCGTAAATTTGTTCCAAACTGATGGACTATTTTTCTTTCTCTTTTTTGAGTTTCAAGTATTAATTTAACAGATTGTTTAATATTTTCATTGTCTTCAACAGTACATATTTTTCCTGTCTCTTCATCAACTTGAATTGGAAATCTCCACCCTTTTAAAGTCGGCATTTAATCCTCTCCTTTTCTAGTTTATTTTTGTTATTGATCCTTTAACCACTGTTTGAGCAGGTGAACTTATTTCGGCTCCCGCATTTCCTTTAGCGGTGAATTTTGCTCCGGCTTCACATACTATATTTGACTTGGACTTTAAATTTGCACTGTTAACGTTAATATTTAATTTTCCTGCAGAACTTGAAACACTAACTCCTTTTTGTTTTTCAACAGACAAAACATCTTGGCCTGCGGAAAGAGAAATTTTCTTGTCTGCTTTAAGTTCTATTTCTCCTTTTTTGAAATCAACTTTAAAAAAAGTTTTCCCGGATTTTTCATTTATCAAAACTTGCTCGTTCGAGCCGTCATCAAGCGAAATAACATGACCTTTTTTAGTTGTAAGAGTTATTTTTTGATTATCTTTTTTGTTATCTATTTCAATTTTAAGTCCTGCAGGAAACTGTATAAGCATTATTTCATTTTTTTCATCCACATTAATGGGTGGTTGATTTTTTGAGTTGTATAAGCTTCCTAAAATCACAGGATCGTTTATTTTTCCGTCTAGAAATCCAACGATAACTTCTTCTCCTTTAGAGGGTATGAAAACACTTCCATACTTTTCTCCGGCAAACTTTGCCATAACATCAGCAAATGGGGTCTCAAGAGATTCATCAACAAGAGTAACTTTAACTCTATTTAATTTGTCAGGATCATTCAAATCTTTAACAACGCCTCGTTTAAGACCTACAATTTTGTTGTTATCAAATGAATTGTGAAGCATATACAACCACCTTTTTTAAATTAAAATCCAACACCGTTTTTTTGTGGATTTACTCTATTTGTATGCAGTTTAAGATAAGTAACAAATCTTTCGGAATCACAGCAATGCCTTATTTGAGTGATTATATAATCATTATCAATCGGATCACCGAAATTTTCAATTGTAACACCTGTTCCAAGTTCTGCATCTGGATAACCGAAAATTTCCATATTAAGTTCAAGCAAATTAAGTTCACGTTTATTATAAAGTGCTTGAGATAAAAATTTTGCTTCTTTAACCGACCTAACAGTATTGTCTATTATCTTAACTGTATTTTTATCATTTATATTTGTGGTTAAAGAAGATGCAGCTTTTCCCTTCCCTATAATATCGGAATTAACAGCTTTTGCCTCTACTAATTTTTCGTAATCTTTTTTATTTATGCTTACAACCTCAACAGACTTAGGGATTCCCCAAACACTGGCGGAAAGCTTTATATTATAAATTTTTCTGTCCGGACCTATTTTTAGACCTGTAGACTTAAGTGCAGAAATGCTCACAAAATAAAGCTTCCCTTGACTTATAAAAAACATACATCCCGTATAATTTGCAATCCTACATAAAAACTCATAATCACTTTCATTCTGCTGGTATATGTCGGATTCAAATTCAACTTCATCTTTTATTTTAATAAAACTTCCTTTCAATTTACCTGAATATTCATTGCAAACATTTTTTACAACCATAGAATATTTATGCAAATTCTTTTTCAACTCTGTTTTTTTGCTCGTCATCATCCACATTTTAGCATCCATACCCTGGATTACCAAAGTAGTTATAGATTTATTGTCAATACTTAAATCAAAGGCTGATATATAACCAATAAAGACCCTTTTTAAATCCGATTTCTTTGATACCCGATGCCCAAAAGAAATTTCAAGATTCGATCCTACTTTTATATCCGAAAAATCCGAATGAATTTTAATAATATTTTTTTTGCTTACATTATCTTTTTTGATAAACGTCCTCATTAATTTAAATTCAATACTGCATGTACTTGCTTCGCACCCAACAGAAGATAAAACTTCAGCATTTGAAATTATTATTTCATCAGAGCTCCACTTTTTACCGTCTATTTTTACTTCTACTTCAGGTGTAACAACCTCTCCGATTTTTTTGATATAGTCTTTCCATGACACAGCCACTAAAATCACCTGCTTTCATAACCCTAAAATATGCCATTTCTTCTTTTGTCAATCGACATTTTGTTTTCAATTTTGTCTACTATTATTCTTGATATGTTTTCAATATTAATTTCACTCATGTAGGAATTTATGATATCCATAATTTCTTTCTTCCCCAAAGTTTTTTCCATGATTCTTTTTTCCATAGATTTTAAATCGGAAATTTCGGGAGTTATAACTACAGGATTTTCTTTTATTGAAAAGTCTTCATTTTTATTTATTTTTTCTTTTATAGGCTTATTTTTTACTACTTCATTTTTCTCATTTTCATGGTAATTTTTGTTTTGTTTGTACACTATATAAGATTTATCGTAATCAAAACTGTCTGCTCTATTTATTGCATTTAATTTACTACTTTTATGAATTATTTCAATAGCATCGCCTGCAGATTTAGAAATACCAAATATTTTTTTAACTTCCAAAGATTTTGAAAAACGATTTCTTTTTGTTATTAAATCAGACGGTCTAACTAAAATTGTGTTTTCTAACTTTTTCATTAATTCATCCGAAACAAGCATTTTTCTTTTTTTGAAAGACAAAATATTTTTTTCTAAAGATGAAATTTTTGTATGTTCAATGAATTCTTCAAACTTTTTTGCAAAATCTAAATTTAAAAAATTTTCACTTGATTTAAGGTTTTCTAAAACAGTTTCATTTAAAATATCAAAGTTTAACTCTTTCCTTAATTTCTCAGAAGAATATATTTTATTATTTATTCTTCTGCTAAGCAAAATATCAAGCAATTCTTGTGAGTCAAGATAACTTTTGTTAAATTGATTTTTCAAAATTCTTTTGATAATACTTCTGTTTTTTAAAATAGTATTTTCAAAGTTTACCAAACTAAAATTTTTTAAATTTTCAAATTCTGAGTTCAAATGAAAATTTCTAAAGGCAAGATTTTTATTGTTTTCATCAAGTGTTTTAAAATAATTTTTATAAACGTCAGTATATATTAACTTATTTTTATTTATACTTTCTGATAAAACTAGTTTCTCCGAAACATCCTTAAAAGTTTTTTCCGAAAGAAAAGTTGATTTATGGATAAAATTGGTTTTATCATAAAGTATTTTGTCTACATTTTCTTTGCTTTTATTTTCTACTATTTTATTTATGAAGCTTCCATGATAAATTTCTTTCTTTTGAATGTAATCTTGAAAAAAATTTTCGCTTATTGTTTCAAATTTATTTGTAATCTCTTTACCCGAAGCAAATTTTATTATATTTTTCTTTATCTTGTTTTTTGTGCTTAAATCTATTACTTCAAAAGATTTATTAAGATGCTTTGAAGTATAGGAATTAGAGTTTTTTACATGTTCAAGTTTTTTAATTTTACTTTGAATATTTTTTATTTCTGTTTGATGCTTAGAATTGTAATAATCGTATCTTTCATAATTTTTGGATATATTTTCTCGAAGCTCGTTTAATTGAGTTTTTACTAAAATTTTATTAATAAGTTCGGTTTCCGAAGGCAAAATTTTAGAAGTATTTTTTTCTATGATATCATTTACAAAAAGTTTGGTTTTATCAAGTAGACGATTTTCTAAAAATTTGCTTTGAATTTTAATAAGCGGAAGCAGTATACTAGCCTTTTTTATTATTTTTTGTTCATATACATCATAAGGAACATTTAAATTTTCAGATTCTTCAGAAATTATATTTTGAATTGCTTTTGTATTTAAAAACTTATTTAAAATATTTTTTCTTAATACATTTTTTCCTTTTTTAGAACTTTTTATTTCTGAAAAATCGCTTTTCTCAGCACTTAAATGCTCTTTATAGGTAAGTTTATTTATGTTTTTTTCTGAAATATTTTCATTGATTACTTTACTTTCAATGTTTTTCGAATATTTTAAAACATTTTCTCCGAGTGTTATTTTCGGTAAATTTCCAATAATAGACATTCTTTTTGAATAATCTAATTTACCTTCGGATTTTTTTTTTGAATCTTTAAGAAAAGAATTTAAAATATCTGTTAAAGTTTTTTCGTCGAAGGAATTACTTGAAATTACTTCCAAGTTTTTAATTTGATTTTCATTAAGCTTATGACTTACTCTGAAGACTTCGCTTTTAAGTTGCTTAAGAATTTGTTCTTTTAAAACTGTATTGTTTTGAACAAAAATATTTTGATCACTTTGAGAAGCTCTAAGCTGAAGTAAAAGATCTATAATAGTTTGAAAGATTTCTGAGTTAGAGTTCGATGATTTTGAAACATCATAAACTAAATCAGCAGTATTTTCCCCTGGGTATGCCTGATAATCAATCACCGAAGAAATCATATTTTTTTCAAAAAAATCATTACAAAATTTACTGTTATATTTTAAAGTAATCAAATTTGAAGAAGACTCCAATTTACTGATAGATTTTTTTTCATTTTTACTTTTCATAGGCTCACCACCTTATATTCAATTTAAAATAATTAAACTTTTTGCATGTTTGACAGTTTACCTATGGAGTTATTTATTTTTGCTTCTATCTCTGCTATTTCTTTCTTTGCTTTAGACAAAAGTTTCAAATTTTGATTTTTACTAAAATTATTCTTCTTCAAAAAGTAAAGATTGCAAACATTTTGAGCAAGTAAATTTTCAAAAGCTTCATTTTTTTCATTCAAGATTTCTTTCAGAATTTCTATTTCCTTTGTAAGTGCATCGGTTTCGATTTTAAAAGCTTTTAAATATGCTTCTTTCTTTTCTTGCGCACTTTTCTCGCAAGCTTCGAGTCTTATTTTCGAAGCCCTTTCAAATTCAAGCTTAGTTTTCGAAAACACATTCACCTTTTTTTCTTCAGATGCTAATTTTTCTTCTTTCATTTTATTTTCTTTTAATTCTTTAAGTTGCTTTTTACTAAGTATTTTCGGTGATTCAAACTTAAGTAAATTTTTTTTCGCAAGTTCAACTTCCTTTTCTTTTGAAGATAAATTCTTAGATAATTCATCTAAAGAAGAGTTTTTTAAACTTATTTTTTGTTTTGTTTCCTCTATTAAACGCTTTAATCTTTCTATTCTTTCACTTTTGGACTCAACCACCAAAAAATTCACCCTCTTGAAATAATTAAAATATATTTCTAGCTGTTTTGCTCAGCTTCTTGAAGCTCTCTTTCAAGATTATCCAGTTTATTTTTTTCATCAGATAAATTTTTTTCTTCTTCTTGTTTTTGCTTTTCAAGATTTCGTTTTTCAATTTCTTTTCTTTTGAGCTCTTCAATTGCTTCGCGACGTTCTTTTGTTTCTTTTATTTTAGTTGTTATAAGTTTAGCATTGCTAATAGTTTTAATATCTGATACAAAATTAGCTGCAGCTTTAATTATAGGAGGAACAATAGTAACCGGATGACGCACAAGTCCTGTATGAACAATTTCTATTTCCTCAAGTAAAACACCTGTAGACATAGCATCCAAACCGTCTACATTCCAGTTAACCATTCCGAGCGACAAAAAAGAGTACAAAGCACGAAGTGATCTTTCTCTGCTGTAAACTTTAATTGTGCCAACAGCAGGACCATTTTCGAGTGCATCCTGAGGGTCTAGAGAACTAACCGCTAAAAGTGCAGCTTTTCTTCCCATATTGTTAGGGATCATCGCTGCGGCAGCACGAGCTTCTCTACTTACGATAGTCGGACTTCTTACTATCATACCTCTTTTAAAATTGAGTCTATGTTCTTGTCCGGTAGGTTTTCCGACCATAATCATATGATCATTAACACCGCCTTCGGAAACATATTCAACATCTTTTGAAACCGAAAGTCCGGAAACACTTTGAAATCCAAACGTAAATTCATTTAAAGTAACAACAAAGTTGAATCCTTGAGTTAAACTATCAACCGCAGAAACCCTCATCTGAGGAATAACACTTACATCTTCATTTTTATCGGTTGATGCATAAGTGTTTATACCGAGCACCTATCTTCCCTCCCATGTAAGAAAATACATTTAATCTATGTCAAATATATTTTTCTTTTCTTTGTTACTTTCAGCATTCATCTTTTTATTTATTTTTGAAACTTCCTTACAAAATTTTATTCTTTCTTTGTGAGCAAGCTCCATTATTTCACACCGTGACCAATGAAAGTAATATGCCAAAAAAGATATCTCCTCATATAGCACATCTGTCGGATAACTTTTTAGGCTTCCGTGAAAAAAGGTATTTCCACCTTAAATTCATGAGAACATTTAGGGCATATTACACCCATGGTCGGTGCTTCGACCGCATTAATTTTTCTGTATAAATCTTGAAGGTATGCCATATCTGCCGTAAACAAACTTTCTATCACATGAGCATCCACTTTTTTTAATTTTCCAAGCTTCAAAACCACCCTTTCGAGAAGCAACACACTAAGGTATCCCGGATTCATTTTCACTCTTGGATCATTAAGCGGAACTATTTCATCTGCAGCATTCGCAAGTCTCATAACACCTTTTTTATGAATTTCTCCGTTTTTGTCTACATACCCCTTTGGAAGCTCAAACTCAAATTCGGTTTCAAAACTACTACTAGACATTTCACAATCACTCTTTCTTCAAATTGCTTTAATTTTAATACATTTTTAGCTTTGACCCGAGAAAGTATAGAAACTTTCACGGGCCTCGATTTTAATTTGACAATAAATTAAGCCGTTGCAACCGTAACATCTCTCTTTATTCCTTCATGAGCAAGTGTTAAAGATTCTATAAGTATAGAAGAATCTTCAGCATTCAAATCTCCTGATTTATAAGATGTTGGCCATGCATTGATAACACTCCAGCTTGCCGTTGGATTTCCGGCATTGTCATAAATTGTTATTACTGCGTTTACAGGTGTAAAATTATTACCTTCAAGATAATCATTAAAGAAGTTATAAAGAACAGGGTCAGAATAAAGACCTTTTTCAAGTGTTATTTCATCATAGCTTACAAGACCCGGCAGCTTTCTTTTTGTAAGATAACCAAATCCTCCTTCACGGTATTCCGTTGAATCAACAGTCGCTGAAAATCCGGTTACACTTTTAAAAGAAGAAGTGCCTAATCCTTCAAAGTTAGCGGTAAATCTAAATCCTCTCATAGGAGATGAAAGTCCGTTCGTGATAGATGCACGAGTTGACAATACCGCATTTCCTAATTCTTGAATTCCAGATGTTGCTAATCCATCTGCCATACTAAATCATTCTCCCTTCCTAACTTTTTACTGTATTATTCCTTAAATGTTTATTCTCCGCCACCACCGGACTCTTCGGTTTTTTGAGTAATTTTAAATATTACGAACTCAGCCGGTTTTACAGGTGCCACACCAATGACGCAAATAAGTCTACCATTGTCTATATCGTCTTTTGTCATTGTATTCGGCCCAATATCCACAAAGAATGCTTCCGCAGGAGATGTACCGACTAGAGCACCTGTTCTCCAAATTCCTTCAAGGAAAAGCTCTATTGTACGTCTTACTCTTGACCATAAGGTTACATCATTAGGCTCAAATACTACCCAGTTCGTATTTGCTTTAATGGATTCCTCAATATATATAAACAATCTTCTGACGTTTATATATTTCCATAAAGCTTTTGAAGAAGCAGTTCTTGCTCCCCATACTCTTATTCCTGAACCCGGGAATTTACGAATAAGATTGACCCCTTTGGGATTTAATAAATCTTGTTCGGCCACATTGTAATTAACAAATAAACCTGTACAATTTGCAACAACTTCATTTGCAGGAGCTTTGTGGACTCCTCTGTTGTTATCACTTCTTGCATATATTCCCATAACAGAACCTGAAGGTGGAATAAAGGTATCTTTCTTATCGAGAGGATCAAAAACTTGGAGCCAAGGATGATACATTGCACAGTAATCACTGTCTACAATGTCTCTATGTTGCATAATGTCCGAAACTGTTTTGGAAGTCATCGGCATATCAAGAATTGCAAATCTGCTTCCAAGTTTTTCACAGTGAGCAACAAGTGCAAGCTGAACATTTGGGCTGGTTATGCCCGGAACACTTATTATATTAACATCAGTGTTATCAAGAAAAGCTTGAATACCTGTCCTTGATCCAGGTCCTTCATCTTTTCCTATGAAATCAGCATCTGTCAAGGCTGCTGCAGTGCCATTTGCACCCCCACTAAGATTTATTTTTATTTTGTCTCCTTCTTCACCTAAAGCTTGTCTCACAATATCCATTGGAGTGGCTACACCGTCAACAGGTTTAGCTCTTAAATCAATAAGTTCAGACTTAGACACCACTTTTTCGATAAACGAAGGTGAAAGTGCATTGAAGGAAACTCCCATATATTTTTCAACAGTTTCGCCTTGCTCAACAATAACATTCATTTCGCAGGTTCTGATTGTAATTTTAGGAAGTAAAGACTTGTCAACAACATTACCTTCAAATGGTTCTGCAAAAGTAAGAACATCTCCGGTGACATTAGTTATAATTCCGTTTCTCGGATTATCATCACCATCAATGGAAACAACATCTCCTACATTAAAGCCAGCTGCGTTTTTCAGTCTGTATTTTCCTTTGCCTAAATTTTCAAGTATTTGGCTCTTACTACTACTGCTTGACTCAAATGTAATTACTATAGAATTGCCCCATGAGCCAACACTTTTAGCTGTAATTTCCAATATACCTTCTTTGCCTTCTTCACATGACATTTTTGCAATAGTTGCATCCGGAGGAGCAACACGCATAATAAATGCTCTTGAACCACCATTAATGAAGAAATGATTTACTGCATGAGCTAAAAATCTATATTGTCCAAACTCATTTTCATGGAGATATCCTCCAAATTTACGTGCAAAATCCGCAGGACCGGTTACAAGAACCGGAGCACCTACCGAAGGACCTTTTTCAGCTACTCCAATAAAACCACCGGTACTGGTTCCCACACCTTGCATAGGAGTAGGACCGCTATCAAATTCCTCTACATAGACTCCCGGAGATAAGTACTCTGCCATAGTCATCCCGGCTCATTACTATAAATAGTAAGAACCTTTCAACTCCTTTCTGATAATCAAAATTAATATTAAATTTTATATTTAACATACAAAATAGAGAAATGAGCTCTAAGTTGTCGTTAATCAATTTTGTTTTTAATTTCTCTTAAAAGCTGTTTGAGTTCTTCTTCACTAAAACTATTTATATCCAAATTTTTGAATTTTTCTAATATGCAAGAATTTTCATTTATAAAATTTTCAAGCATTTTTCTTAAAATAAGAATATCACTTGGAAAATCGCTCATTCTTTGACTTCTGGTAATAACTTCATCTGAGTCAATAATTTTTCTAAGTGTACCTTGCTGAATTTTTTTAATGAAGTTTCGTATCTCTTTTAAAAGCTGAAGATTGTCTTTTCTTTTTTCCTTTTTTATTTCTTCTAAATCATCTATTTTTCTATTTATCTCATACTTTTTCAAGTGTGACTTGCCAAATTTGGAATTTTCAAGATTTTCTATTTCTTTATTTTCCTGATCGTCCTCATAAAGCAAATTTGATTCTTTATCAACTATCCCGTCGTGATCATTTTCAAGTTTTTCAATTTTTTCAGTGTCTTTATCATATTTAAAACTTATCTTGCTTGTTTTAAACTTCTTTTTTTCCGCTCCGAAATAAGTGTTTGGAGAGTTCGGATTTTTTATCGGAATTTTTTCTTCTTTTCTAACTTTTTCAGGTATTAAAGTAAAAATTACATCTGTATTTTTTTTATACTTTTTATACCCAACAGATACAGTGCCGAATTCTGATTCAAAATAACCTAAATTATTCGGTGCATTTCTTGATTTTTTCATCTTCTTTGGAAGAACTTTTGTAGCTTTGTCGTTACCTTTCAAAAAAGCCATTTTGTAATCATCTTTAAAGTCATTAAGACTTGAATTTTTATTTCTCCAGATGTTTGTAGATAGATTTTTCAAAAGGTAATTTTCAATAGTGTTCAAATTTTTCTTTGATTTTGAAACATCTTTTCTTGTTTCATATTTCAGTGTTTTACTCAACTTTCATTTCTCCTCTAAATTTATTTACCCTCCTTTTTTTTAGTATAAAAAAGCAAATTTTATTAGTTCTAAAAACTAAGAAGTTATTTTCTATATATTTTTTAGATATAGAATAAAGTTTTATATACTTTGAACACATATCGACATTATAACACGTAATCGCTAATTACTCCATTAATTTTCTACTAAATAATTATAATATTATAGTTATTTATATTGTAATTTACTGTAATTTTTAAAATTTACCACCATAAATTGCTTAATATGTAGCATTTAATGCTGTTAAAAGTCCGAAACTAATAGAAAGTGCATGATCTACTCTACTCATAGAATCCTTATCTACAAAACCTCTTTTTTCTTTAAGTCTTTTTTTGTCTAATGTTCTTATTTGTTCCAAAAGTACTATGGAATTTTTTTCAAGTCCTGAACAGCCTCCAGCTATACTTATATGGGTAGGTAAATTTGATTTAGTATATTGACTTGTTATTGCAGCAGCTATAACTGTAGGGCTATACTTATTTCCTATATCGTTTTGAATTATTAAAACAGGTCTGACTCCACCTTGTTCAGATCCAACAACAGGACTCAAATCAGCATAAAATATATCTCCTCTTTTTATATCCATAAAAATAAAACCTCCCAATTTTTTATTTCAAACTTATTTTTTGCTTTTATTGGAGATTTTAATCATAAAATTTATAAATTTTATATGAGTACTTATAATCAGACAATAAAAATACACTTTTACTTAAACAAGTAAAAGCGTAAAATCATTAAAAACTATTCTTTATTTTCACACACTACCAAAAGCATAATGGCAACTATACCAGGGAAAAGTTTAACATTAAATTTATAGGATCCATATTCTTTTACTGCAGATGGTAAAACTATTTTATGTTTGTCTATATCAATACCAAAAATATTTTTTATTTCTAAAACAATATCTTTTGATGTAACAGATTCAAACAGTTTACCGTTTTTACCTCCGTGACGTTCTATTTTTATAGATTTTTCATTTAACATTTCTTTCATCTTTTCGGACTCGGCTTTTTTAGCTTGATTTTGTCTTTCTAAAGATGCTTTAGCATCTGCTAACTCCCTCAAAGCTTGAGGGGAAGCCTCTTTAGCTAATTTTTTGACTAGTAAAAAATTCTTAGCATAACCGTCAGAAACATTAACTACATCACCTTTTTTTCCGCTTCCTTTAACATCTGAAAGTAAAATAACACGCATAAAAAACACTCCATTCTATTTAATACTATAAATTTATTTCTATAATTTTTTTAAGTTTTTCTTCTGCTGAGTCCAAATCTATGCCAGGTATGCAAGCTGCCGCCATATTGTGATGACCTCCACCACCCAAAGATTCCATAATCAATTGAACATTTATTTCACCTAAAGATCGTGCCGAAATATTAACTGCATTTTCACTTTTGAAAATAACAAAAGAAGCACGAATATCTTTTATATCTAAAAGTTCGTCTGCCGCTTGAACACATGAAATTCTAAAATTTTTCAGATTTTCTTCACATTTTGATATAGCGCATCCGTTTAATATGTAAGCTTTTTCTATTATTCTGCATTTAACTTTATAAACATCAATTGAATCAGCAAACATTTTTTTCACTTCGCTACTTTCGGCACCCTTTTTCTTTAAATAAGCACCTGCTTCAAATGTCCTGACTCCGGATTTTACCGAAAAACTCTTAGTGTCAAGCATTATTCCCGCCAAAAGACATTCCGCTTCCCATTTTTTCAAATGTTTGTCGTCCATATATTGAATAAGTTCGGTTACCATTTCGCATGTTGAGGAAGCTGAAGGTTCATGAAAAAATATGTCTGAAGAGTCAATTTTATCAACAGTCATTCTATGATGATCTATAATTGCTGTATGACTAAACATTCTATAAAGGCTATAGCTTTCCAAAAATTTTTCTGAATGTGTGTCGACAACAATCAGAAACGAATTTGAAGTCATCTTAGACATTGCATCTTGAGGTGAAATTATAAAATTTGAACATCCGTATTTTTTCATTACACCCACAAGTTGATCCGCCATGGAACTTTCAAAATTAAGAACTATATACGCGGTTTTATTACCTATTTTAGAAGCTATACTCCAAAGTCCTACTGCAGATCCAAAGCTATCAAAATCTGACATCTTATGACCCATAATGAAAACTGCATCGCAAAGTTGCATTTTTTCCATAAGAGCCATTGCAACTACTCTGCTTCTTACTTTACTTCTTTTTTCAAGGCCTTGAGAAGCACCACCAAAAAATTCATATCCGTTTATGGATTTAAGTGCTACTTGATCTCCACCTCGACCTAAGGCCATGTTAAGAGCATTTTCAGCCAAATTTTTAGACTCTTCAAGACTTCCATATCCTCGGCTTATTCCAATAGATATTGTTGCAAATTTGTGGGAATCAACTTTAACCTCATGAACTTTGTTTATTATTTCGAACTTCTCATTTATGAAATACCTTAAATATTTTTCTTCAAACAAAATTATATATTTTCCATCAGAAAGCTTTTTAAAAATTCCCATACAATCGCTAACCCATTTGGATAAAATATTTTCGACATCCACTAAAAGTCTTAAACCTTTGTCCTCTCCCACACTTTGATAAATTTCTTCTTTATTGTCAAAGACAGCTAGCGCCACGCAGATTTGACGTTCAAGGTATTTTCTTTTTAACTTTTTATAATTTGTATTATCTACAAAATAGAATATATTATATTCTTCAATTTTTTTAAGATAAACTAAAAATTTTCTTCCGTTGTGCGTTATTTGAAGACCTTTCTCATTTAAAAGATTTTTATCATAAGAAGTTGGTAAAAATTCTTTGATATTTCCCAAAATAAGCTCTTCACCATTTAGAAATTTATCTTTAAAAATACCATTATAGGAAAGTATTTCGCCCGAAGAATTTGGCAAAGTGAAAACAACACCGACAGGTATAGAATTAAATATATTTCTTCCGCTTTCGTTCAAAAAAAGATTAACAAATTTAGAAGTATCAAGTAAATACTTAATATAATTTTTAAGCAAAATACCTATAACAATTACTATAACTGAAGTAATACAAAAATCTATAAAGAACATCAACTTACTAAACGGAAATACAGAAAAATCAATTATAAACATAATAACTGAAATAACCAAGAAAAAACAATAAACAGAACCTTTATTGAACTTCATAAACAATCCTACCTCTTAAAAGCAAAGTAAAAATTAAATTATACTTCCATTATAATTGGTAAAATAACAGGATTTCTTCTGGTCTTTCCATGGAACAATCTATAAAGATCGTCCTTAACTTTATTTTTTATAATTCCCCAATCTCGAACTTTCTGACTTGCACAGTTTTCCAGCGCTCTAAGAGCAACTTTTCTGGCTTCTTCCATAAGATGCTCAGATTCACGAACATATACAAATCCTCTGGAAACTATATCCGGACCGGCAATAACATGTTTATCGGAAGAATCAAGGGTTGCAACCAAAACAATCAAACCGTCTTCTCCCAAATGCTTTCTGTCCCTAAGTACAATGCTTCCGACATCCCCGACTCCAATACCGTCTACAAGAACAAGTTCAAGAGGCACTTGACCTACTTTTTTCATAGAACTTTGGCTTATTTCTAAAATGTCACCGCTGTCGCCAACGTAAACATTTTTCTCGGGCATTCCCATAGAAACCGCTAATGAAGCATGTTTCATAAGATGCTTTCTTTCTCCATGTACAGGAATAAAATATTTAGGTTTAACTATTCCTTGCATTATTTTAAGTTCTTCCTGGCAAGCATGACCTGAAACATGAATCTCATACATTGATTCATAAACAACTTTGCAACCGAGTCTCATTAACTCATTTATAACCGCTCCAACGGTTTTTTCATTTCCGGGAATAGGTGTTGCAGAAATTATAATAAAATCTTCAGGTCCCACTTCAACTTTTTTATGCTCCGAAAAAGCCATACGATGAAGCGCAGACATTGGCTCACCTTGACTTCCTGTAGTTATCAAAACTATTTCGTTTTTAGGGTACTTAGTTATAAGGTCAATATCAATAATGAGTCCTTCGGGAGCTTCTAGGTATTTCATTTGCTGAGCAATTGCAACATAATTTACCATGCTTCTTCCCGAAAAAGCAACTTTTCTGCCATACTTTTTAGCACAATTTATTATTTGTTGAAGTCTTCCTATATTTGAAGCAAAAGTTGCAATAATTATTCTTTTTTCTCCTGCTTTTTGGAAAAGTCTTTCAAAAGACTCATCAATATTTTGCTCGGTCATAGTATATCCCGGTCGTTCTGCATTTGTAGAATCAGCCATAAACGCAAGAACACCTTCTTTACCTATTTCTGCAAATCTTGCTAAATTTATCATTTTTCCTCTCGAAGGAGTACAGTCTATTTTGAAATCTCCGGTATGAAGAATCACTCCTGCAGGTGTTCTTATTGCAAGACCCACAGCATCCGGAATAGAATGATTAACTTCTATAGGCTCTACTTCCATACATCCGAGTTTCACTCTGTCTCCGGCAACGAAAACATTCAATTTAGCAGACCCTAAAAGCCTATGTTCTTTAAGTTTGCTACTTATAAGACCTATTGTAAGAGGAGTTGCATATATAGGAACATTTATCTTCCTCAAAAGGTACGGAATGGACCCAATATGATCTTCATGACCATGAGTTATAACCAAACCTCTTATTCTTTCTCTGTTTGACTCAAGGTATGAAAAGTCAGGAATAACAAGATCCACTCCAAGCATTTCTCCGTCAGGGAACGACATGCCACAATCAACTATAACTATATCTTCCCCGTATTCTATTGCCATAATATTTTTACCTATTTGGTTAAGACCTCCAAGGAAAACTATTCTGACAGCATTTTCAGAGCCTGCTTTCTTTTCAGAAATAATCTTCGGAATTTTTTTTGTGTAAGTGCGTGTACCCTGAGATTTTGTTTTAGTTTGCGCTGTACTTTTAACCGTCTTTGATGAATTTGTGTTCGAAACAGATGCTTTATTTACTTTTAATTCTGAAGTATAATTTCTTTTGTTATTATTTTTAGTATTTTCTATTGTCTTTTTTATTGGATTTGATATTTTTTTCTTTATTGTATCAGACAAGTTTATTACCTCCCGTTTTTATAAAATAATAATCTAGTTCAGAAAATCTGAACTTAATAAAAATCTAAAACTAAATTAATCCGAACATCAAATTATAAAATCAAATACGTACATCAAACATTGCTTTCTATTATATTGCCAATTAATTATTATGTCAATGATTCTTTTATTTATTTAAATTTTTGGAGGAATTTACAAATGAAAATTATAGAAGTTTTTACCGACGGTGCTTGCAGCGGAAATCCAGGTATCGGAGGCTGGGGAGCAATCCTTAGATACCAAGAAAAAGAAAAAGAAATTTCAGGCGGAGAATCTGAAACAACAAATAACAGAATGGAATTAATAGCAATGATAAAAGCACTTGAAATTTTAAAAGAGCCCTGCAAAGTTTTAGCTTGCAGCGACTCTAAATATCTTTGTGATGCAATCTTAAAAGGATGGGCAAAAAAGTGGCAAAAAAACGGATGGATTAAAAGTGACAAAAAACCGGCACTTAATATTGATCTGTGGGAAAAAATTTTAAAATTACTTGAATATCACGAAGTAAGTATAACATGGGTTAAAGGGCATGCGGGACACCCTCAAAATGAAAGATGCGACGAACTTGCAAGAAAAGAAATAGAAAAATTAAGAAAAAATTTATGATTCATGCTTAAAAGAAGGTACTATTTTCATAAGCATACTAATTATTTCGGAATAATTTCCTTGAGCTGAAATTTCTTTTAATTTATTTATATGATTATAAAAATTCTCTTCGTCTATTTTTATAGGACTCCCAATATATATTTTTTTACTTTTAGTCTTTTTTATTCCCTCTTCATCCATTAAAAGCTCTTCATAAAGCTTTTCTCCAGGTCTCAGACCTACATATTCTATATCTATATCTTCATAAGGAATAAACCCTGAAAGCCTTATTAAATTTTCTGCTAAACTTTTAATTTTAACCGGCTCTCCCATATCAAGGACAAATATTTCTCCTCCTTTAGCCAAACCTCCCGCAGTAAGTACCAAGGAAACCGCTTCAGGAATAGTCATAAAATATCTTATTATATCAGGATGGGTTACTGTTACCGGACCCATCGTTTTAATTTGCTCTTCAAAAAGCGGTATGACGGATCCATTTGAACCGAGAACATTTCCGAATCTAACAGCAACAAATTCGGTTTTTGAAGTTTTATCTTTGGTTTGAATAAGCATTTCACATATTCGCTTTGTTGCACCCATAACATTGGTAGGATTTACCGCTTTATCAGTAGATATTTGAACGAATCTTTTTACACCGTATTTATCCGCACATTCTAAAAGATTAAGAGTACCGAAAACGTTGTTTTTTACTGCTTCTTCAGCATTTTTTTCCATAAGAGGAACATGTTTATGAGCTGCCGCATGAAAAATGACATCTATATTTTCTTTTTGAAACATTCTTTCAAGTTGACTTTTGTCACAAATTGTTATTATTTCAACTTCTAAATTAAGTTTATTTCCATATTTTATTTTAAGTTCCTGCTGGATTTCATATGCACTGTTTTCGTAAACGTCAAGGATAATTAATTTTTTTGGAGAAATTTTAGCAATTTGTCTACAAAGTTCAGACCCTATAGAGCCTCCTCCGCCGGTAACTAAAACCGTTTTACCGACAAGATAACTTCCATATTGTTTTTCATCAAAAATAATTGTTTCTCGTCCAAGTAAATCTTCAACTTTAATTTTCCTCATTGCACTGTCTATTGACGTTCCTGAAGTAACAGTTTCATATATGTTAGGAATAATTCTGACTTCTAAACCTGTTTTTGCACAAATATCAAGTATTCTTCTTCTTTCTTTCGTCGAAATCGAAACTATCGAAAATAAAATTACTTCCACACCGAATTTTTCGCAAATTTCCGGGATTTTTTCGGTATTTCCTTCTATACGCACTCCCATAATTTGCCTTCCTATTTTTTCACGGTCATCATCAACTATTGCAACAGGTAAATATTTGTTTTTTGAATGTTTAGAAATCTCTTTTAAAACAAATACAGTAGATTCTCCTCCACCGACAATAAGCATTTTCTTCTTTTCTTTGACATCTTCACCTGAAACATTTTCAAGAAGTCTGTTAACTCTATAAAGAATTCTAAACATAAAAATTCCGAACGTAGAAGAAAGACCTAAAATAAAATAAAATTTCAAAGTCATGTTTTTCGCAAAAATCAACGTCATAGCAAAAAACAAAAAATTTGCACAAATAGTAGATACTCCTGCATAGAAAAAATCTTCTATGTCTGCGTACCTCCATATTTTATCATAAAGCTTAAACGCAAAAAATACAATCGAAAAGCATATATTAAGAATGAGCAAATTTACCCAAAAGTTTTCGACTCCGTTAATAGATAAAGTACTTCTGTTTATTACAAGAGAAACATAAAAAGAGAAATTCCAAATAAGAAAATCACAAAAAAACAATGCGTATTTTCTGTACTTTTTTATGAACCTCCATATTATATTTTTTATTTCTTCCATATGATTTTCCTTCATTTAAAATCTTATAATTTACTTTAAATAGTTCCGAATATTCTGTCTCCTGCATCTCCAAGGCCCGGCAAAATATATCCGTTTTTATTTAAATCTCTATCTTTTGCTGCACAGTAAATTTCTATATCGGGGTGAGCACTTGAAAGAGCTTCCAAACCCTGAGAAGAAGCAACTATACACATAAATTTAATTGATCTTGGATTTTTTTCTTTCATAAGTGAAACAGCATCCACAGCTGTTCCTCCAGTTGCAAGCATCGGATCCAAAACTATAATATCTTTACTTTCTATATCCGCAGGAAGTTTACAGTAATATTGGACCGGTTTTAAAGTTTCAGGATTTCTGTAAAATCCTAAAAACCCAACACTCGATGTTGGAAGCATATTCATTGCTCCATCGACCATTCCAAGCCCTGCTCTTAAAATAGGAACAAACACTATTTGTTTTTCCGGAATAACTTTAGATTTTGTTATTTCCAAAGGAGTTTCTACTTCTACCTCTTCCATTTTAAGATTTCTCATTGACTCATAACACATTAATTTTGTTATTTCATTTAAAAGCTCTCTGAATTCTTTATGACTGGTTTTTTTACTTCTTAAAAGTGTCATTTTATGGTCAATAAGCGGATGATTCATAATTATAACGTTTTCCATTTTAGTTTCCCCAATCTAATTTAAATTTTCCAATTTTTTAATTTCGTCAATTCTTTTTTGATGTCTTCCACCTTCAAAATGAGTTCTTAAAAATATATCAACTATTTCTTTTATAGTTTCAAAATTAATTATTCTTGCACCGGTACAAAGTATGTTAGCATTATTATGTTTTCTAGAAAGTTCCGTACATTCAGAATTATAACATAAAGCAGCTCTTATGCCTTTTATTTTATTTGATGCAATGCTCATACCAATTCCGGAACCGCAAATGAGAATCCCTTTATTACTTTGACTCTCCAAAACTTTTGTAGCAACTTTTTCGGCAATAAGCGGATAATCACATGAGTCGCAGTTGTAAGTACCACAATCTTCATAGAAAACATTCATATCGCTTAAATATTTTTTTAAATTTTCTTTTGCTAAATACCCTGCATGATCGGAGCCAATTATTATCATAAACAAATCTCCTAAAAATTTTTTTCTTTTAGAAGTCTCTCAGCTTGAGAAACTCTTAAATATTTCGGATTCAAATCCTCGGGATTCAAAATGTACTCTTTCGGTAAATTAACAGCAATTTTTGCAACAGAAGAAGCATTAACAAACCGTTCATGCTCCAAAGAAAGATAAATATTATTAACTCCCATCTCCAAAAGAGTATTATAGCACATTTCGGCACCGTCTCCAACTAGTTTTACCTTACTTTTCAGCTCAAATATTTCTTTTCCTAAATCTTTAATAGAAATCGCTCTGTCTGCTTTTACTCTTATTAGTTCTTTTTTTCTGAAATCATAAATTGCATTATAAATTTCTCCTCTTCTCGCATCCATACAAGCGCAAACCAAACCGTCAAAATCTTTAGAAGGATATGATGCAGCCAAAAGCGAAGAAACACCAGCGCATTTTTTATTAAGACCTATTGCCATTCCTTTAACCGTCGCTACTGCTATTCTGATTCCTGTAAACGATCCGGGACCGCTGGTAACTGCAAGAAAGTCTATATCTTTTAAATCAAGATTGCAGCTTTTAACAGCAAAATCTATCATTGGGGCTAAAGTCTGACTGTGAGTAAGTCCTGCATTTATATAGAGCTCAGTTAAAATTTTATTGTCATCCAAAATCGCAACAGATGCAGAAACAGAAGAAGAATCAACCGCTAAAACTTTAATTTGTATCACTTCTTTCTATGCTTATAAATCTTGAGTCATTTCCGATTTTCGAAATTTTGACTCTAATTAAATTTTTCGGAAGCTCACTTTCTATATTTTCACTCCATTCAATAATTATTATTCCATTTCCGATATAATCAAAAAATCCTGTGGACTCAAGCTCTTCAAAAGTATTGATTCTATACATATCAAAATGATATATTTTAAATTTTCCACAGTATTCATTAACAATCGAAAAAGTAGGACTTGAAACTTCATCCTTAATTCCAAAATAATCAGCTATTCCCCGAGTAAAGGCTGTTTTACCTACACCCAAATCCCCGTAAAGTGCTATAATTTCATCACCCTTAAATGAAGAAGCTAAATTTTTTGCTATTTCTTCGGTTTCAAGTACCGAATTACTTTTAAATTCCATAATGCATCACCTCAAGAAAATTTGCTTAAAAATTTTTTAACTCTTTCATTTGAGCAATTGTCAAAAACTTCGTTCGGTTTTCCGTCAAATATTATATGACCGCTATCCATAAATAAAATTCTTGTCGCCATTTTTTTAACAAATCTCATCTCGTGAGTTACAAATATCATAGTCATTCCTTGGTTTGCAATGTCCATCATTACAGAAGTAACTTCATTTATCATTTCAGGATCAAGTGCAGAAGTAGGTTCATCAAAAAGCATCACTTTAGGGTTCATAATCAATGCTCGAATAATCGCGACTCTTTGCTTTTGACCTCCGGAAAGATATGAAGGATATGCATTTTCTTTTCCTTCAAGTCCAACTTTTTTTAAAAGACTCAAAGCTTTTTGAGTTGCTTCTTTTTGAGAAATAATTTTAAGATATACAGGTGCAAGGGTGATATTTTCCATAACTGTAAGATGAGGAAACAAATTAAAATGCTGAAAAACCATTCCTATTTCTCTTCGCATTTTGTTTATATCACATTTTGGAGCAGTTATATCTTTATCTTCAAATATTATATGGCCTTTAGTCGGTTTTTCCAGAAGATTAAGACATCTTAAAAAGGTGCTTTTTCCAGATCCCGAAGGACCTATTATTCCAACCCTTTCACCTTTAAAAAAATTTATATTTATATCATCAAGAATTTTTATATTATTACCGCTGCAAACAATTTCCTTACAAAGATTTTTAACTTCTATCACTAACCTTGAGCCTCCTTTCCATAATCGAAAGAAACCAAGTCAAAACTGAAACAAGAAGTAAATACACAAATGCAACTGTTAAAAGCGGAACAGTAGGTTGGTACGTTATACTTCTTATGACATCTCCTGCTTTTGAAAGGTCGACTATTCCTATAAATCCTGCGACCGAAGTTTCTTTTATAAGCTGAATAAATTCACTCATAAGTGTTGGCAAAATGTTTTTAAATGCTTGAGGAAGAATAATTTTTCTGAGTGTAACCGAATTACTCAGTCCGAGAGACCTTCCGGCTTCATATTGACCTTTGTCAATCGATAAAATTCCCGACCTTATTATTTCAGAAACATATGCACCAGAATTAATGCCGAAAGTTATCATTGCAACAAATATTTTATTAAGACCACTGGAAGACAAAATAATGTAATGAATTACAAAAAGCTGAACTACAACCGGAGTTCCTCTTATTATCAAAACATAAGTTCCAGCTAAAAATTTAAGCATTTTTGAAAACAAATTACTTTCACTATTTACTCTTATTAAGGCTATAATTACTCCTAAAACAATACCTATAAGGAGAGCTACTGCTGTTATCTCAAGTGTTACACCCAACCCGCCTAGGATTAATTTATATCTTTCTTTATTAAATAAGTTATTATAAATCTGAGAGGTAAAATTATTTTCCAAAGAAGTTGAAGTTTTCAAATTATTTTTTATTATTTCATCTATTTCCCCATTTTCAGACATACTTTTCAAAATAAAATTTATATGATTAAGTAGTTCTTTTTCTCCTTTTGGAACGGCTATTTTATAATCTTCTTCAAACAAAGTTTCATCTGAAATTTTTGCAATGTTACCAAGAATTTTTAAAATTTTTTCGGCAGGCAAATCGTCAACTACTATAGCATCTATCGAATTATTTTTTAAATCTATTGCACCGTCAGAAATTTTACCATATCTTGTAATACTTGCATTTTTAATATTTTCGCTACAATAAAGATCTCCTGTGGATCCAAGTTGAACACCTATTTTTTTGCCTTCGAGATCATTTTTATTTTTTATACTGCTTGAATTTAAAACAACTATTTTTTGTTTTGACCTATAATAAGGAATCGAAAAATCAACGGATTTTTCTTTTTCCTCACTTGAACTCATACCTCCTATCCCAAAATCACATCTTTTACCGGCAAGCTCTAAAATAAGAGCATCAAATGAAACATCGTTTATTTTAAGCTTTACTCCAAGAGACTGAGCTATTTTTTTAGAAATATCTATATCGATTCCGAAAAATTCATCTCCTTCACGATACGTAAAAGGTTCGAATTCCGCATTTGTAACAGCCTCTATAAAACCTTTTTCTTTAATACTTTCAATGTTTGCGGCATTACATCCGAAACATGAGAAAACAATAAAAAGCGAAGCTATTACAAAAAGAGTTTTTTTCACCGATTTTCCTCCTTTAAGCTACTGCCTTTTAAAGATTTGCTATAAAAATAAGGAACTAATATAGTAGTGACATTCTCATATTTTCTAAGCTCTTTTTCAATGAAAAATGTGGTCTGATTATGATATATTTTATTTAAAAATCCGTTTCCACTTATTCTCGTTAAAACAACAGTTAAACTTTCACCTTCAGAAAGCTCATTGCTTCGATTTGTTATATACTCTCTTATTGGATTTATAATGTCTCTGTAAGGAGTATAAATCACAGTAAGAGGTATTCCGATTTTTAAACTTTTCCATTGTTCTTGTAAACGTTTTGTATCTTCTTTAGAAACCGAAATATGAAGAGCAGTAACATTTGAGCTTATTTTGTTCGCATAATCAAGAGTTTTAAGAGCAGCTCTATTTATCTTATTAATTAAGACTATACAAGGAAAAACGTCTGAGCTGACACTCTCTTTGTATTCATAATCATACCCCAGAACACTTATACCTCTTAAAAATCTGAAATAATGCTTATGTGTTGCATCCATAAAATACATTAGAAGAGGAGTCACTATTAAAAGTGCCCATGATCCATGAGAAAATTTAGTAGTAAAAACGACTATAGAGCCTATAAAAGTCACAAGTGCTCCAAACCCGTTTATTAGGGATTTATACTGCCAACCTTCTTTTTTGAATTTTATCCATTTTACAAACATACCAAACTGAGAAATAGTAAATGAAACAAAAACTCCTACAGAGTAAAAAGGAATTAATTTATGAGTATCGGCATTAAAAACAATAAGAAGCACTGAACTGACCGCAAAAATAAACATTATTCCATTTGAAAAACTAAGCTTAGTTCCTCTTTGAGCAAATTGTCTTGGCATATAGTGATCTTTTGCCAAAATAGAAAGCAAAATCGGAAGTCCGCTGTAAGAAGTATTTGCAGCTAAAAGTAAAATAAGCGACGTAGTAAGCTGAAGAAAATAAAACATAATTCCATTACCAAAAATCATGCTTCCCATCTGAGATAAAACTGTTTTATCTTCCAGAGGAATAACTTTTAAAACTGTTGCAAGAAAACTCGTTCCTCCAAAAATTACAGCTATAATTCCTCCAAGCATAAATAAAACCTGTTTAGCGGTTTTCTGAGAAGGCTCTTTGAAACTCGGTATAGCATTACTAACAGCTTCTACACCTGTTAAAGCAGAACATCCTGAAGAGAAAGCACACAAGAATACAGTTAAGGTCATACCTTGAAGATTATTTGATACTATTGAAGAAACTTGAGCAGGAGTATATTCAATATGATTTAAATTTCCAGTTAAAAATTTAAAAAGTCCTGTAAAAATAAGTGCAAGCATAGAAAAAATGAATGCATACGTAGGTACACCAAATATTTTTGAAGACTCCCCTACACCTCTTAAATTTATTAAGGTTATTACCCCTACACAAACAAGGGAAATTATCACTCTGTACGGTTCAAGTTCGGGATAAACCGATAAAATAGCCGCTGTAGAAGAAGATATACTGACCGCAACAGTCATTATATAGTCAACTATAAGACATGTAGCTGCCAACAAAGAAGCTTTTCTTCCGAAATTTTCTTTAGACACAACATAAGCTCCTCCACCATTAGGGTAATTGCTTATTATTTGTGAATAAGAAAAAATCAAAATGGTAAGAAGCAAAATAATAGGTAGACTTACAAACCCAACGTAATTAACTGCCATTAATCCTAAAGCAGGAATAAGAGCCATAAGAATTTCTTCAACTGCATATGCAACCGAAGAAACCGCGTCACTTGCCATTATGGGAAGTCCCCATAATTTAGAAAGCTTTTGATTTTGAAGTTGATCATCTTTAAGGGCATCGCCCAATAAAATTTTTTTAAAATTAATCACAACATTCTACTCCATTTATATATAAATTTACGAATTTAAATTCGTCTAAACAATATTCTAGCATAAATTCATCAAATATCAAAATTTTATCGAAATTCTAGTTTTTTTCTGTTTTTTGGTATATTTTTTTTCTTAAATTAATTATTTCGTTTCTTTTTTGCATGGTAAGCTTTTGATTTATAGTCCATTTATTTTCTGATTTTTTAATTATGTCCCCTTCGGAAATATTTTTAGGCAAAACTTCATAATTAAGTATATGCTTTTCTCCATTTTCATCTTCACAAACAGCATAACTTTCTTCAAGAGAATCAATAGATAAGAATTTCATAATTTTCTCCTTTATTTTTTCTCACTTTTAACTTTTATATCCTTTCCATTTGTTGAAACAATTATGTTTCCTTCTAAATCTGTTCTGTGAATACTAACACCCGGGCAAACTTTTTTTATTCTTGCAAGTATTTCTTCCTTAGGTAAATTACTTTTGTCGGGTCCAACTGAAATAATTGCATATTTTGGACTGACTTTTTTCAAAAATGATTCACTGCTCGAAGTTTTACTTCCATGATGACCTATTTTAATAACATCAGCTTTAACATCCTTGCCAGATTTTAAAATACTTTCTTCTTCTTCTTTTTGAGCATCTCCCATAAAAATAAAACTAACGTCAGAATATGTAATTTTTATAACTATTGAATCGTTATTTATATTTTTATCATTTTTTTCAATCGGCCCCAATATATTAATTTTTAAATCGTCTATTTTAATTTCTTTCGTCCCTAAAATAAGTTCAGAGTCTACTTTTTTATTGTATATTGCTTTAAGCATTCTTTTATATGTATTTCCTGTAGGAATAAGATTTTCGGGTAAATCTGGCTCTATAAATTTTTTTATTTCAAACTCTTTTATAACATCTTCCATTTGTCCTATGTGGTCTCTGTGAGGATGAGACACGGCAACTAAGTCAAATTTCGATATACCTTGTTTTTTTAAATACTCTTTTACAATCGATGAAGGATCTTTGTCAGCAGCATCTATAAGTATATTGCGGTCACGAAATTTTATGTAAATACAATCGGCTTTTCCGACATCTAAAAAATGAACATTCATATCAAAATTTTCATTATCGGATTTAAAACTATCTGAAATACCTGTGACATTAAAAATATTTTTCCAATTAAAGTTTTTTATTTTCTCGCAGCTTATTACTCCTGAAAGCATAAAAACCATAAATAGAGATAAAAAATATTTTCCTTTTTTCTTTAAAGAAAAAAAACTTTTTTTCAATTACTATACCTCCAAAAAATCAATCACTTTGATTTAAATTCATTTCTAAAAATTGCTGGTAATTTATAAGCACTTGTCTCGGCTTAGAGCCTTCATGAGGTCCAACTATCCCCATTTGTTCCATTTCATCTACCAAACGACCGGCTCTTGCATATCCAACTCTCAATTTTCTTTGTAGTAAGGAAGTCGAAGCTTGTCCTGCTGCCATAACACATTCTATTGCTTCTTTCATGACAGGATCCATTTCATTATTTCGACTCTCGGTTTGAGATTTGGAATTATCTCTGACAGCATTTTTCTCTATTTCATTTACAACATTTGTATCATAGTCGCTATTTTGAGAATTTTTAACGTATTTTATAACTCTTTCTATTTCTTTATCCGTAACGTAACATCCTTGAACTCTTATAGGCTTTGAAGATCCTGCAGGAGAAAATAGCATATCCCCTCGCCCAAGAAGTTTTTCTGCACCGCTCATATCAAGAATAGTTCTTGAATCTATCTGAGAAGATACTGCAAGTGCTATTCTGCTTGGAATATTAGCTTTTATTATTCCCGTAATAACGTCTACCGAAGGCCTTTGTGTAGCAATTACCAAATACATTCCTGCGGCTCTCGCCATTTGAGCAAGTCTACATATATAATCTTCAACTTCATTCGGCGCGGCCATCATAAGATCCGAAAGTTCGTCTATTATTATTACTATCTGGGGCATTTTTTCTATATTTTCTTCGGATTCTTTTGATTTTTGTTCAACCATTTCGTTATAAGAAGATAAATCCCTCACGTTATTATCCGCAAAAAGTTTATATCTTTTTATCATTTCATTTACAGCCCATCCAAGAGCTCCGGCAGCTTTTCTTGCATCTGTAACAACCGGAACTAAAAGATGTGGTATACCATTATATATTCCAAGTTCTACAACTTTCGGATCTATCATTAAAAGCCTTACTTCACTCGGTTTTGCATTATAAAGAATACTTATAATGAATGAATTAATGCAAACTGATTTCCCAGAGCCAGTTGATCCCGCTATTAAAAGATGCGGCATTTTAGCAAGATCGGCAATAGTAACATCTCCGGAAATATCTCTTCCCAAAACAACTGTCAACTTACTCTTGGACGATTTAAATACATTCGATGAAATAAGCTCACGCATACCCACAATACTAATAACTTTGTTTGGGATTTCGACTCCAACCGCTGCTTTTCCAGGAATAGGAGCCTCTATTCTCACACCTGCTGCAGCCAAATTAAGTGCTATATCATCTGCTAAAGTTGTAATTTTACTAATTTTAACTCCTGAAGCAGGTTGAAGCTCATATCTAGTTACCGCAGGACCGCGACTTATATCAACTATTTTTGTTTGAACATTAAAACTGTTAAGAGTTTCAACCAATGTTCTGCCGTTAGTATTAAGTTCCGAACTAATATCTTCATCTTTCGGCACGGGTGGTTTATTCAAAAGTTCAACAGAAGGAAATTCGTAATTGTCTTCACCCGGATTTTTAACAGTTGTAGAACAAACATTTTCATCCATTTCTTTTTCTTCAGACTTTTCATTCAGTATGTCATTCCTATTTTGTTTTATTCTTGATAAAAATTGCTCTGTTACTTTTGAAATACTGTCATCGGATTTAGTTTCGGAAAAATTTTTATCTAAAAGTCTTTCATTTGTGATTTTAGCATTTTCTTTATAGTTTGCATCACTAGGTTCTATACTTTTAATATCATTTTTTATTTTAATATCATTCATCTTTTCTTTAATAACTTCAAACGGTTTCAAAAAAACTTTCCAAAGATTCGGCAAAGTTGTTCCTGTTACAAACATTAATGATACAAAGAGAAATATTAAAGATGTTATTCTCGCTTCCAAAATTCCAAATGACCAAACCAAAAGTGCTCCTAAAATTCCCCCCAAAAGCCCTGAACCTCTATCAAGTTTAGAGTCTTTATAACAATTTATCACATACATAAAAAAATTTTTCGGCTGAAAACTTACAAGACTTTCAGAAAAGACATATATGCATGAACATATAGACAGCATCAAAACTAAAAATAAAATCAATTTTGTTTTTTTATTTTTTATTTCCTTTTTAAGACTTATCACACAAATATAGAAAAATGAAATCGGCAAGACTACCGAGCCGACTCCAAAAAGACCAACCACGAATTTATGCATGTAAAACCATATGTTTTCTCCAGGAACTAAAATTAAAAATGATGTAAATATTCCCATCGCAAACATTAAAATTGAAAATGCAGTATCACTTAATTTCGGAGTGCTTTTTTCTTCATTTTTTTTATTTGAAAAAGATTTTCTTTTATTGGACTTTTTTAACATTTTTCACACTCTCGCTATCTAAATTGAAAATCCGGTAAAAATATTTATACCTAAAATTTGCTCCAAAATTCCTATAAAAACTAAAGCGGTACCAACTATTAAAGTGTAAACAATGAAAATTATCATTTTGTCCGTCTTAAGTAACCACTTAAACAACTTTATTGATAAAAATCCAACTATTCCCGAAACTGTAACACCTATAATAATCGGCGAAATATCAGTGCTCGAAACCGAATTTTGTTCGATTACCTCTTTAAATTCAAGAGCCGCTGCCGCAACTATTGCAGGTATTCCCAAAATGAAAGAATAGTCGAGAGCAGATTTTTTGCTTACACCACGCATAAGTCCTACCGATAGAGTAGATCCAGACCTTGAAATCCCAGGGAAAATTGCCGCTATAAGCTGCATAATTCCTATAGAAATTGCATCCTTAAAAGTTATCCTTTCTCTTCCTTCAAAAGTTTCTAAGTTTTCGGAAGATTTTCCTATTTTTAAAACTTTTTTCGATTTCACACCTTTATTCATAAGTAATCCTGTAAAAATTAAAGCAAATCCGACTATCAAAATATTTTTTTCACTCGAAAGTTCTTGTGCAACGTCTTTTACACTCATACCATCTGATCCTGGCATAGGTAAAAAAAGTAAAAATAACGGCAAAAGTCCTACAATTATTGTTAACACCATTTGTTCATAGTAGTTAATCTCTTTAAAATTAAATTCTTTTCTAAAAAATTTTTTTATTATTCCAAAAAAAGCAAGTATTAAATTCCAAACATCTTTCCAGTAAACTGCTAAAACAGCGATTAAAGTTCCTATATGTAGCATTACATTAAAAAATAAATTATTATTTCTTACCCCTAAAATATGCTGCGAAATAAGTAAATGTCCACTACTTGATACAGGCAAAAATTCTGTTAATCCCTGAACTATTCCTTGTACAACCGCTTCAAAAATTCCCATTTGATAACTACTCCTTATTAAAAACTTGAAATCTTTATATTTATATGATTATATTAATAAGTATAATTATAATACTTTTCCAAAGGAAATAGTAGTAGATATATAAACAACTATCCACAATTTAAAGAGGATAGTTATAATAGAAGTATTATTTTTTATTTTTGGACATATCATAAAGACATTTAATAGCTTCAGAAAGTGTACCGCATTTGTCAATAAGACCCTCTTTGACCGCTCTTTCTCCTTCGATAACAGTTCCTATATCCATCGCAAGTTCTTCGGTATTCATGCAAAGCTCATAGAATCTTTCTTTTGAAATTTTTGAATTTAAAGAAACAAAGTTAGCTATTCTTTCCTGCATCTTTTTTATATATTCAAAAGACTGAGAAGTACCCAAAGTTACTCCGCTTGTACGTACAGGATGAATAGTCATCGTTGCAGACTTTGCTATAAAAGACTTATCTGTACAAACCGCAAGAGGAACACCTATTGAATGTCCTCCTCCTATTACCATGGAAACACTTGGCTTGCTCATACCGGCAATCAGTTCCGCTATAGCGAGTCCTGCTTCTATGTCACCTCCGACAGTATTCAAAAGGAGTAGCATACCACTTATTTTAGGATCCTGTTCGATTGCAACAAGTTCAGGAATGACATGTTCATACTTTGTTGTTTTATTTTCTGAAGGAAGATAAGTATGCCCTTCAATTTGACCTATTATAGTAAGACAATATATCTTTTTATTTTTAGGTCCACCTGCTATTACAGACCCTATGTTTTGTATCCTTTCATACTGTTTTTCGCTTGCGGTTGAAGATTTATCACAAGAAGGATTTTCAGAAGATTCTCTTTTTTCATTTGACATTTTTAAACACCTCCAAAATTATTGTGCCATTTAAAATCATAAAAATTCATAAAATATATACATTTTAATTATTTAAAATAAAAAATTATTGACAGATTTATAGACTTATGATAAAATACCCAATGTATCCGGAGTGGTTTAAAAATTTTCTTAAAAAACACTTTAAATTCAAACTACTACTCCAAAAAAGCTAGTAGAAAGGAGTTAAAAATTATGAATTTAAATGAAAATTCAAAAAATTTACTCATAATTCTTCAGAGAGACCCAGAAAAGTTAAAAATTTTTAATTCATGCAAATCTGAACAAGAGATCTATGAGTACATTGTTTCACTCATTCCAAACTATACGATAGAAGACTTTGAAGAACTCAAAAGAGTTTTAATTGAGGAAAATGAAATGGAAGAACTTTCAGAAGAAGAAATTTCGCAAGTAAGCGGCGGAAGCTTAAGCTTAGAGAATATTGCCGAAATACTCGAAGGATACCAAGAAGGCAAAGAAATATCTGAAAAGATATGTGCTCCCATTATCAAATTTTTATCTAAAATGAAGAGTAAAAAAGAATAAAAATAATTTTAAATAGGAGGAAAATAATATGAACAATAAAAAAATCTATTCAATAATTTTAGGTGCAGCAACAATGTGTGGTTTATGTGGATGCGGAAACCAAAATAAAGAATCTTCCTCAACTTCTTCAGAAGGAAATAATAATTCATCCAGCACTCAATCTGTAGATGAAAAAACTTTAGTAAGTTATCATACTCCTGAATCAATAAAAAATCGTGGAGAACTTGTTGTAGGTGTTAAAACAGGAGGATTCGAATTCTTTAAGAATAAAGAAGGAGAGAATGTTGGATACGAAGTTTCTTTTGCTAAAGAAATAGCACAGAATATAGGTGAAAACGTTAAAGTAAGGTATGTTGAAAGTGAAATTGAGCCAATGCTGGATTCACTGGAAAAAGGAGAAATTGATATGGCTCTTGCCTCTCTTGAAGCAAGTCAAAGTTTAAAAGACAGATTCACACTTACCGATTCTTATTGGCCTTGGAAACAAAGTGCATCTCCTATGTATATACTTAGCACAAACAAAGAAAAATATAAAAGTTTAAGTGAAATGTCTTCTACAAAAATAGCCGTAATAAAAGATACAATTCAAAGTAATGTTGTTGAACATTATATGCCAAATGCGGAATGTATAGAGTGTGAAAACATAGATCAATGTATAGAAAAACTTAAAGCTGGAGAAGTCGATGCAATAGTTGCAGAAGATGCTGACATCGAAGAAAAAATTAAAGGAAACAAAGATATAATAAAAAGTAGTATAACAGTACCGGAAAATCCTGATGAACAAGGGCTTTTTATAGCATTAATGAAAAATAATACCGAGCTACAAATGAATATAAACTCAACAATAAGAACAAATAAAGAAAACAAAAATCTCGAAAACTGGATTTTAGAAGCATACAATCAAGCACTCAGTCTTACTTCTACAGCCTCGGATGACGAAAACAAGAATGAAGAAAATAAAAAATCCAATTAGTGGTGATATGTAAGAATTCTTAAATTGTTTAATTTGAATTATTACAAAATATAAAAAGGAAACATAAGGATTTTTTAATTATAATAAGACTATATAATTATCTTACAGTACAGATTTTGAAAAAAACAACCACTCCTTCAATTGAGCGGTTGTTTTTTAGATTTAAAAATCTATTTAACTAATCTTGATTTAAAAAGAATACCGTCTAAATGGTCGATTTCATGGCAAAAAGCCCTAGCTTTAAGACCTCTTCCGCTATACTTAACCTCTTCCCCTTTTCTATTTTGTCCTATAACCTCAACAAACATCGGTCTTAAAGTAATTCCACTGAATCCCGGGCAGGAAAGACATCCTTCTTCTTCTCTTTGTTCGCCCGAAAACTTAATGATTTCCGGATTTACAAGTTCTATTAAATCAGAACCTGTTTTAATTACAATTACTCTTCTTAATATTCCTACCTGAGGAGCTGCTAGACCAACACCTCTTGCTTTTGTCATAGTTTCATACATATCATCAATTAATGAACTTAATTTATCATCAAATTTTTCAACTTTTCTACATTTTTTATAAAGAATTTCATTTCCTTCTTTTAATATAAATCTTAATGCCAAAGTTTAAATCACCTCAATTGATTACAAATTTATTATATTATTACGGTGGTGACCCACCGTATTTTTTATACCAGCAATCCGGCATAAGTGGGTTTTCTGCTTTAGAAGCAGCAAAAACATCAACGTTTGCAGATTCATTTTTTCTTATTTTCCTTGCAACAACAACTGTTCTGAAATTCTCAAATTCATAGGAGCAAGTGGATAAAGTTATTAAACGATCGTTTTTATCTATATCAACAGGTATATTTATAAGTGAACGTTTTTTAACTTCATTTACATATTCCAGAAAACTTTCTTCGCTAGAAAATTTTGATATAACATAATTAAATACTTTTCCTTGCTCAGGTAAAGTATTTGTTTTAAAAACAGATATTATTTTCCAAACATCTTTTTCCGATACAGTATTATAATTTATAATCGGATTTTTTTTATAAAAATCCAATTCAGAAAATTTCATTAAATCTGCAAACATCTGTCCATCTGCCATATGATGTCCATACAATATCGTATTTTTAGGATTTGATTTTACTTTACTACTTTTGTCTGCAAAAATACTTCCATATTTAGTTTCTTCACGTTTATAGTTATGACTCAAGTAATATTTAGGGTCATCGGAATTTGCTTGCAAAACAGGATAATCTATTCTCGTACCCGAAATTCTAATCCATCCGCAAATGTCAGGATTTATCCCCGTAAGTGAAGAAATTTTACTTTCTTCAGACGTATTTTCATCATAATAAACTTTTTTTATTTCATCAATGGTTTTATTTGATACATAAGAGTCAAAAACCAAAATTTTTGCAATAATTCCAATACAAATTATAAAAATTAAAATAAAAGTAATTTTCAAAGTTTTTTTTATAATTTCAACCACATTCTTTTTTTAATTTAAATTAATCATCAAATTCCGAAAAATCATCTGTTTCAGCATCGTTCTCAATTATCGGCATGCCTTCTTTTTTCAAATTTTCACCACATTTGGAACAATAAAGAGAACCTACTTCATTTTGATTTCCACATGACTTACACAGAATTTTATTTTTCATAAATGCCAATTGGTTTTTAATTTTGTCAAGATCACTGTAAAGTGCTTTTATACTTTGAACTTGATTTCCTACCTCAGGATTTTTATCAATTCCGTCTCCGTAATTTTCATAGATAAGTTTTCCTAAAGTTTCAAATTCTGATTTAATTTGGGATTTAAGATCAATAACTTTCAGATTCAATTTCGAAACCGAAGCAAATTGTCCTGCTTTTTCTCCTATAACGTTTGCGGCATCCTTAGCTCTTGATATAAAATCTTCTAATGTTTTCATAAATACACATCTCCAAACTTAAATTTTTACTTTTTCATATATTATATCCAAAAAACATATTCTTTGCAATATACCTATTAAATTTATTTTTCAAAATCCCGTATGATTTTCTATTTCGTTTTTCAAAAGAGTCATTTTAGAATGTCCGGGGTAAACAACATAATCACCTTCGAGACTATATAATTTTCTCAAAGATTTTTCCATATCTTCGTCATTACCGGTTGGAAAGTTTGTGGATCCGATTGTTTTGAAAAATAAAGTATCACCGGAAAAAATATTATTTTTAAAAATGTAACAAACACTTCCTTGAGTATGCCCCGGAGTTTCAATAACTTTTATTTTTTCTTCGCCAAAATCAATAAAATCACCCTCTTTTACTAAAATATCCGGAATAAAACTTTCCAGCAAATTTGATTTTAAAAATCTCGAAGAAAGATTTAAATTTGAATCCACGGAAAATAATTTTTCTTTTTCAGGCATAACTATTTTAGCGCCTGTTAAATTTTTATATTTTTTAACGTTTAAAATATGGTCAAAATGTCCGTGAGTTAGCAAAATATACTCAATTTTAAACGAAGAAATTATTTTTTCAAAGTTTTTTATTTCTCCACCTGGATCAATCATAACCCCGGAAAAATTTTCAAGGTCCAAAATGAGGTAACAATTTGTTTTAAGCCTACCTACTTTAAAGCTCTTTATATCTATCATATTAAATTCTCCTGACACTGACTACATTTTCTATCTTAAGCAAATTATCTATTATAAATTTCAAATGTTCCGGATTTTTTACATTTAATGTTATGCTTGCAATTATTTTCTCTTCTGAATCAACCCTTGAATTAAGAGAAATAAGTTTAGCATTAATAGCCGCCACTTTTCGAGTAAGATTTGCAAGAAAAGATTCATAGTAATTAGCAATAATTTCAATGGATATCGGAAATACACGATTTATATTTTTACACCAAAATGCTTTAACAGTCCTACCTTTATACTCTCTTTTGTCAAATGCAATATTAGGGCAATCTTTTTTATGAACTGAAATTCCATACCCTTTAGTTACAAACCCGACTATATCATCTCCAGGGAGTGGCGAACAACATTTTGCAAACCTTACACAACAATTTTCTATTCCGTCAACAACAACTCCACTGGAACTTTTAGAAGTATTTACAGGATTTTCAAAAATATCATCTTTGATATCCGAATTTTTTAACTTATCCGCTTCTTTTTTCATTCTGGGCATTATTTTCCAAAGCTGAAGTCCTCCATAACCAACCGCAGCATAAAAATCATCTAAATTACTAAACTGATTTTTCTTTAAAACAGTTTTTAAAAGTTCTGGAATTTCTTCATCTGAAATATGTATAGAATGCTTTGAAAGTTCACTTTCAAATTTAATTTTTCCTTCTTTAATATTTTCATCTCTGCATTCTCTTTTAAACCATTGTTTTATTTTATTTCTTGCTTCACTCGTTTTTACTATATTTATCCAATCACGGCTTGGACCTTTTTTAGGGTCTTTAGTACTTATTATTTCAGCTATTTCCCCGGTTTTGAGTGTGTAGTTTATAGGAACCATTTTTTTATTTACTTTTGCCCCTACCATTTTATTTCCGAGGTCCGTATGTATTGCATAAGCAAAATCTATAACAGTCGATCCAAATGGTAAAGTTATTACTTCTCCTTTTGGAGTTAAAACAAATATCTCTTTAGGTACAAGGTCTGATTTTATACTTCCTACCACATCAGTAACATCTTCGATATTTTTATAATTTTCAAGTAATTTTCTAACCCAAGAAAGCGATTGACCAAAAGATTCATTTTTTTCAAGACGATTAAGTTTATATTTCCAATGGGCAGCTATACCATATTCAGCAGTTCTGTGCATATGCCAAGTTCTTATTTGCACTTCAAAAGGGATACCTTCTTTGCTCATAACCGTTGTGTGAAGAGATTGATACATATTTGGTTTAGGAGTTGAAATATAATCTTTAAATCTACTGGGAATAGGTTGAAACATTTCGTGAATTATACCGAAAACATTGTAACATTCATTAACTGTATTTACTATGACTCTAACCGCATAAATATCATATATTTGCTCAAGACTTTTACCTTTTATAAACATTTTTTTATATATTTCATTCGCACTTTTAACTCTTCCTTCAATATAAATATCAGGAACATATTTATGAACAGTATCCATTATCCTTTTTTTTATCAAATTTATAAATTTTTCTCTGTCCTCTTTACGAAGCGCAAGGGAATCCTCTATTTCTCTATAAGCAATCGGATCCAAACATTTAAGAGATATATCTTCTATTTCATCTTTTATAGTTCTAATACCAAGTCTATGAGCAATAGGAGCAAACACTTCCATATTTTGCAAAGATTTATCTCTTTGCTTTTGAATCGGCATACATTCAATTGTTCTCATATTTTGAAGTCTATCCGCAAGTTTTATCATGATTACCCTAATATCATGCGACATAGCAAGCAAAATTTTACGAACATTTTCAGCTTGTTGTTCTTCAGCTGTTTTAGAAGGTATACGTCTTAATTTAGTCACGCCGTCTACTAAATTTGCTATTTCTTTGCCAAATAAAGAAACTATATCTTCCTTGGTAACATAAGTGTCTTCAACTACATCATGTAATAGCGCTGCAGCTATCGAAGGGGTATCCATTCCAAGCTCAACGAGTATATATGCAACAGAAATAGGATGGTAAATATAATCGATTCCAGAAGCTCTTTTTTGATTCATATGTGCTTTTTTAGCTATACGGTAAGCTTTATCTATAATTTCAAGGTCATAGTTTTTTCCGCTTTGAGATATAAGGTTTAAAAGTTCCTCATATGAATTATAATTTTTTCCGTAAATCATTTAAAGTCCCCCTCTTTAAATTTATTCAAACAAATCATTACATTTGAACTCATTAAATCTACTTTTTCGCCTGTATTTTTAATTATTTCAACTTCAAATTCATCTGAATTCCAAAATAAATTTATAAGGTTCATCTCTTCAAAAGCATCCAAAATAACATATATTTTACCAACTTCCGAACTTTTTCCAAAAATTTTTATGCTGACGATATCCGGTCTTGTGTGGCAAGAATTAGATAAAAATCGATAGACTTTTATAAAATCATCTCTTGAAGGAATTATCAAATCAACTTCGTCCGTACTTAATTTTTCTCCTCGTTTAAATTTTTCATAAATTTTTTTACCCTTTATAGCTTCGCCCATATCAACATTTGAAAGTTTTAAATCAACTATATACCCGGAAACATTTTCTCTTCCTTTAAAGAAATTACTTTGCATGGTAAATGAAACATCAACTGTTTGACCTTCTTCAAATAAAAAATCTCCCACTGTTTTATTAAAATAAAGCATTTCGGAAAAGCATCCGTCTTTATAAAATTTAAGTTTAAGATGATTACCGTTTCCTATAGGATTTATTTTTTCAATCGTAACTTGACAAACACAGAAGACAGGTTCTGGATTTCCGCAACCGAAAGGCTTTAAAATTTCAAGTGCTTTAAGAGTGCTTTTTGAAAAATCATAGAGAGAAATTTCCGCATCAATATCAATTTTAGGAAATTCAAGATTGTAATTTCTTGAATAACTTATAATAGCATCAGAAAAATCTTTTATTTTACTCGTTTCAAGATTTATCCCTGCTGCTACGGTGTGACCTCCAAATTTCTGTAAATACTGTCTGCAAGAAAATACAGCATCATATATAGAAAAATTTTCCATACTTCTGCATGATCCTCTGGCTTGGTTTCCCTCAGAGGAAATTAAAATACAAGGCTTCCCATACTTTTCAGATATTTTAGAAGCAACTATTCCGATAACTCCATGATGCCAATTTTCGCCATTTATAACTATAATATTTTCATATTTTCCAGAAGGGTTTGTACTTAATTTATTTTCAGCCTCTGCAATAATGCATTTTTCGATATCCTTTCTTTCTAAATTAAAATTGTTAAGCTCATTGCAAATATTTCGGCATTTATCTTCATCTTTTTCTGTTAGCAGTTCAAGAGCCACCTCGGCTGAATTCATTCTTCCGCTCGCATTAATCCTCGGAACAACTTTAAAAGCAAGATCTATTGAATCTATTGCTCTGTTTTTTATTTTTAAATCTTCAACAAGATTTTTAATTCCAGGTATTTCAGATGAAGAAATAGACTCAAGACCTCTTTTAACAATTGTTCTCGATTCTCCAAAAAGTGGCATTGAATCCCCTATTGTGCCTAAAACTGCTAAATCAATATATTTTTCTTTTCCTTCGATGGCTTCAACTATTTTATAGACGACTCCTGCACCGCAAAAATTTTTTGTTTTACTATCCCAATTTTTTTCCCTGCAAGGATTAACAATAGCATTTGCAGGAGGAATTTTTTCAGGTAATTTATGATGATCAGTTACAATTACTTTCATTCCCAAAGAAACAGCAAATTCAATTTCATCATATGCCGAAATTCCGTTGTCAACCGTGATTAAAACTTTAACACCTTTTTGATACAAATTTTTAACTGAGTCAATGTTAAGGCCATACCCTTCCTTTTCTCTCGAAGGTATATAGTAAATCACATCTGCTTCTTTGCTTTTAAGATAAGAATAAAGTAAAGCTGTTGCTGTAATTCCATCAGCATCATAATCTCCGTAAACGCATATTTTTTCTTTTTTTTCAATGGATTCTTTAATATACTCCACTGCTATTTTCATATCGGTAAATTCAAACGGGTCCATCGGCTCAGGGCAATCAATAAAATTCTTAACATCTTTATCTTCTTTGAAACCTCGTCCAATTAAAATAGCAGTACATATCTTAGAGATTCCCCATCTTTTTGATTTTTCCGCAATTTCTTTTTTATCAATTTTTTTAATATTCCAATCACGCATACGCATATACTTTTCCGCCCTTTTATGTACTAATGATTATTTTATAAGATCTTTAACAACTTCTCCTGCAATTAAAAGTCCTGCAACTGACGGAACAAAAGATATACTTGCATTAACTTTATTGCTTGGTGTATAAATCGGTTTTTCTTTTGAATATGCCACTTTAAGTGAATTTATATTTTTCTTCTTCAGTTCTCTTCGCATAACTCTGGCAAGCGGGCAAACAGATGTTGAAAAAATATCATCAATTTCGATTAAAGAAGGATTTATTTTATTACCCATTCCCATACTGCTTATGACTTTTTTTCCTAAACTATTGGCTTTGTTTATAATCAAAATTTTTGAAGAAACCATATCAATAGCATCAACTATATAATCATATTTTTCAAAATCGTATTCTTCATGATTTTCCTTACAAAACACACATTTATTCGCAACAACTTTAATATCGGGATTTATGCTTAGAATTCTTTTTTTCATTGCTAAAACTTTATCTTCTCCAATATTTTCATATGTTGCAATCAGCTGCCTATTTATGTTTGTAACATCGATTTTATCGCCATCAAATATGTCGAGATTTCCTATACCCGCTCTTGCAAGAGCTTCCACAACAAAAGATCCCACTCCTCCTACTCCGAAAACCGCAACTCTACTTCGTTGCAGCTTTTCCAAAGAATTTTTTCCTATAAGAAGCTCTGTTCTATAAAAAGATTCTTTCATTTTTACCTCCAAGAATTTCTAACTCCTAAATATTATACTCTCTTTTTCAAAAAGCTTAACTGTAATTTTGAAAATACAAAAAATATAAACGAAAATCCATAAAGAAACTATTAAAAGATGAAACAAATTTTCAAGGCCGTTAATAGCTTCATTTATAATAATAATAATATTTAAAATGGGTACCGAAAGATGCACTAAATTTACACTTGCAAGTGAAATTGCTCCCGCAAAAAAACTTGGTAATACACAAACAGCTGAAATAGGCATAAAATAAAGCTGAGCTTCTTTCGAAGACCTTGAATAAACTCCTATAAAAAAAGTAATAAAAGAAATAAACATAGAAAACATAAAGCAAATTACGAATAAATCTAAAATTCCAAATAATGACATCGTAACACCTGATATTCCCGAAGAAATTATAAGATACCCCAAAAATCCAAGTATGGTAGAAATCGCGCTCATGAAAGACATTAACGTAGAAGCAAAAACCTTCCCTATGATTATGGATTTTCTATCTGCTCCTGTAGCAAGTAAAGGTTCCCAGGTTCCTCTTTCTTTTTCATTTGAACTGATTTCAGTAGAAGTGTTAAGCGAAGTTACACAGCAATATATAATAATCATAACCGGTGCAAGCATTCGAAAATAAATTGAATTTAAATTAATGTTTTCAGATTTTTCTTCTATATTATTTTTTTTGTTTTCTTCCAACATTTTTTCGATATCATCATAGCTTTGAATTTTTTCGTTAGATATATTTAATTGAAATTCAGATTTATACTTTAAAATTTTTCCGCTTGCCGAAAGAGAATTAACTGAAGAAAAATTTGTAATTTCTATGTAGTCCCCGTTTAATCTTCCTTCGTTTATTATTTTTTCATCTAAATTATCGGCAATTTTTACATATGCAAGTATTTCTCCTGTTTGCAAAGCCTTGTTTACATCACCGACTTCTTTTATTTCAACATCACCTTTACCCAAACAGTATTTACAAAATGAATTTTCAGTATTATTCACAGCAATCATTACTTTTTTATCATCGACATTTATAGAGCTTCCAAGTGTAAAAAGAATGATAGGAACAAGAAGTAAAGGAATCAAAAAACTAAGTGCAAAACTTTTTCTGTCTCTAACAATACATTTCATTTCTTTTCGAAATATATACATTGATTTTTTAATCATTTTTCTTTTCCTCCTTACAAACCCAGCTTAAAATCATATCATTTATTTCTCTTTCAGTATATTTTTCTCTGTACTTAGAAACACTAAAAATGTTTATTATTTTTCCTTTGTCAATAACCGCTGTACGATCTGAATAATTTTTTATATTTTCAAGGGAATGACTCGAAAATATAACACATTTCCCTTCTTTTTTACAATCATCTATAAAATCAAGAACTATCCTTGAAGCTTTAAAATCAAGTCCTGATTCCGGCTCGTCAAGAAGCATAACACAAGGATTATGAATAATAGCTCTTGCAATAGATACTTTCTGTTTCATACCCTTAGAAAGCTCAAAAGCAAATTTATTCAAATAACTTTTAAATTCAAATTTTTCAGATAAAAATTTTATTCTTTTTTCAACCTGTTCTTTATTCATCAAATTGAGCTCAGCAAAATATTCTAAATTTTCTTTAACTGTAAGTCTTTCATAAAGCCCTGCTTCACTGCCAAAAAGTATGCCGGTTATACTTCTTATTTTCTCAGGTTCAGCTCTAAGATCAAATCCGTTTATTTCTGCACTTCCGGCATCTGGACGTAGCATTGTACTCAAAACTCTTAAAAGTGTTGTTTTTCCGGCACCGTTTTGTCCGAGTAACCCCAATATTTCACCGTCATTGACTTCAAAACTTATATTTTTAAGAATCTTGAAATTATTAAGACTTTTAGATATATTTTTTACTACTATCATTTTATACCTCCTTGTTTATTTACTAAGTTAATTTTATATTGTTTCAAAGTGAATCTCCATATCTATGAATAATTCGAGTTACCGGAAAAATGCTATAATAAAATAAAAATATATAAAAGTAAAGGAATAAAAAATGGAATTTAAAATAAACTCAAAATATAAACCCTGCGGGGATCAACCTGAAGCTATAAATTCTCTTTCAAACGGAATTTTAAAAGGATATAAAGAACAAACTCTTCTCGGTGTAACGGGATCCGGGAAAACTTTTACAATGGCAAATATCATCGAAAAAGTTCAAAAACCTACTTTAGTTCTTGCGCATAATAAAACTTTAGCTGCCCAACTTTGCAATGAGTTCAGAAGTTTTTTTCCAAATAATGCCGTGGAGTATTTTGTTTCATACTATGATTATTATCAGCCAGAATCTTATATTGCTTCAACCGACACTTATATAGAAAAAGATTCATCGGTAAATGATGAAATAGATAAACTGAGACATTCGGCTACTTCTGCTCTTTCAGAAAGAAACGACGTTATAATAGTTGCAAGTGTCTCATGTATTTACAGTCTTGGAGACCCGATAGATTACAAAAACATGGTCATTTCACTCAGACCCGAAACAAATAAAAAAAGAGACGATATAATAAAAAAACTCATAGATCTTCAATATGAAAGAAATGACATTTCGCCTACACGAAATAAATTCAGAGTCAGAGGAGATACCATAGAAGTATTTCCGTCATCTTTTAATTTCCTTGTAAGAATAGAATTTTTCGGGGATTATATAGAAAAAATATCAGAAATAAATCCAATAACAGGAGAAGTAGTAGCAAATTTAAAACACTGTGCTATCTATCCCGCTTCGCACTACGTAATACCAAAGGAAAAATTACATGCTGCAATTGAAAAAATAAAAAATGAAAAAGACGAAAGAGTAAATTATTTTAAAAAAAGAGGTAAATTTATAGAAGCTCAAAGAATAGAACAACGGGTAAATTACGATATGGAAATGCTTCAAGAAATAGGTTTTTGCAAAGGTATAGAAAATTATTCCGCTATACTTTCAGGTCGTGAAAAAGGAAGCACTCCCTGCACACTGTTTAACTACTTTCCAAAAGATTTTTTAATGTTCATAGACGAATCCCATGTAACACTTCCACAAGTAAAAGCCATGTATGCAGGAGATCGTTCCAGAAAAGAAAATTTGATTGAAAATGGTTTCAGACTTCCTTCCGCTTTTGACAACAGACCTATGAATTTCGAAGAATTTTATTCAAAAATAAATCAAGTGATATTTGTAAGCGCAACTCCCGGAGATTTTGAAATTGAAAGAAGTAAAAATATTGTAAAACAAATTCTTCGCCCAACAGGTCTTTTAGACCCTGAAATATCCGTTAAACCGGTACAAGGTCAAGTAGATGACTTAATTGAAGAAATAAACAATAGAAAGAAATTAAATGAAAGAACTCTAATAACCACTCTTACTAAAAAAATGGCCGAGGATTTAACCGAATATTTAAAAGGAGTCGGGATAAAAGCAATGTATATGCATAGTAATACCGACACAATAGAAAGAATGAAAATAGTAAGAAACCTAAGAACAGGAGAACTTGATGCAATAGTCGGTATAAATCTTTTAAGAGAAGGCCTTGACATTCCGGAAGTTTCTTTTGTGGCTATTCTAGATGCAGACAAACAAGGTTTTCTTCGTTCTGAAAGATCTCTTATTCAAACCATAGGAAGAGCTGCAAGAAACGTAAACGGTAAAGTCACAATGTATGCAGATGAAGTAACACCTTCAATGGAAGAAGCAATTATTGAAACTGCTAAAAGAAGAGAAATACAGAAAAAATATAACAAAGATCATGGTATAATTCCAAAAACAATAAAAAAAGATGTAGAAAATATAATTGAAATTTCAGATAAAATTCCTGATTTTAAAATTTCAAATCTAAAGAAAAAAGACAAAGACACATTAATAAAAAAACTAACTAAAGATATGAAACAAGCAGCTAAAATGCTGGAATTCGAATATGCGGCATTTTTAAGAGATGAAATAGAAAAAATAATTAAAAAGGATGATTAAAATGTCTGATAAAATAATCATAAAAGGAGCTAAAGTTCATAATTTAAAAAACGTTAGTCTTGAAATACCAAGAAATAAATTCATAGTATTTACCGGTGTTTCAGGCTCTGGAAAATCTTCCTTGGCATTCGATACTATTTATGCGGAAGGTCAAAGAAGATATATGGAATCTCTTTCCTCTTATGCAAGACAATTTTTAGGTCAAATGGATAAACCTGATGTTGAAAGTATAGAAGGCCTTTCCCCCGCAATTTCAATAGATCAAAAATCAACATCAAAAAACCCTCGCTCAACAGTCGGGACAATAACGGAAATATATGATTATTTAAGACTCCTTTACGCAAGAGTAGGAGTACCTCATTGCCCCATATGCAAAAGGCAAATAGGAAACCAAAGCATAGACCAAATAGTTAATAAAATAATGAAATTTGAAGTAGGAAGTAAAATAATGATACTTTCTCCTATAGTTCGTGGAGAAAAAGGTCAGCATTTAAAAAAACTTGAAGAAGCAAAAAAACAAGGATTTATTCGTGCGAGAATTGACGGTCAAGTTCATGATTTGTCGGAAAATATTTCCCTTTCAAAAAATAAAAAACATAACATAGAAATCGTTGTTGACAGATTAGTGCTTGAAAAATCAATTATCTCAAGAATTTCAGAATCAGTAGAAACATCTTGTCAAATTTCAAACGGTAAAGTTATAGTTTCAAATCTGAGTGAAGACAAAGAAATTTTTCTTACAACAAACCATGCATGCCCTGAGCATGACATCGGTATAGAAGAACTTTCGCCCCGAATGTTTTCTTTTAATAGCCCTTTTGGAGCATGTAAAAAATGTATGGGTCTTGGTGTTTTTATGGAAGTAGATGAAAATTTGGTCATTCCAGACAGAAAAAAATCCATAAATCAAGGAGCTATAAAAGCAGCAGGATGGTCAATGGAAGGAAATTCAATTGCAAATATGTATTTTAAAGCTCTTTCAAAAAAATATGGTTTTTCTCTTGATGCTCCTCTAGAAAGCTTGCCAAAAGAAATATTAAAAATAATTCTATACGGAACAAACGGAGAAGAACTTAATTTAGAGAGAAAAACTTCAAATGGAAAAATAAACTACAGACATGTTTTTGAAGGAATCATTCCTAATCTCGAAAGAAGATTCAAAGACACCTCAAGTGAATGGATAAAACGTGAAATTGGATCTTTTATGAGTGAAATTCCTTGTGAAAAATGCGGTGGAAAAAGACTTTCTCCCGAAGCTTTGTGTGTAACTGTTTCTGATTTGAGTATATCACAGCTTTGTGATATGAATATTACAAAATCACTTGAGTTTATTAAAAATCTTGAATTCGATGAAAGTAAAAGTATAATTGCAAAACCTATAGTAAATGAAATTAAAAAAAGACTTAGTTTTCTTAAAAATGTAGGTCTTGAATATTTAAACCTTTCAAGGTCCTCCGGTACCCTTTCAGGAGGAGAAAGCCAAAGAATAAGACTTGCGTCTCAAATAGGCTCAGCTCTTGAAGGAATCCTTTATGTTCTTGACGAACCCAGTATTGGTCTTCATCAAAGAGACAATGAAAAACTAATAGAAGCAATTAAAAATTTAAGAGATATAGGGAACACGGTAATAGTTGTTGAACATGATGAAGATACTATTCGTGCAGCAGATTTTATAGTAGATGTAGGTCCAAACTCCGGAATAAACGGTGGAGAAATAGTTTGTGTCGGAAATGCAGAAAAAATAAAATCATGTGAAAATTCAATAACAGGTGCATATTTAAGCGGAAGAAAGAAAATACCCGTTCCAGAATCTCGAAGAAAAGGAAACGGAAACTTTTTACAAATTAAAGGAGCTTGCCAAAATAATCTTAAAAATATAGATGTTAAAATACCTCTTGGGACTTTAACATCGGTTACAGGTGTTTCCGGGTCAGGGAAATCAAGTCTTGTAAACGAAATTATTTATAAAAAATTATCTAAAACTCTAAACAATTCTAAAGAAGTTCCGGGAAAGCATAAAGAAATCTTTGGTATAGAAAATCTTGACAAAGTAATAAATATAAATCAATCTCCTATTGGACGCACTCCCAGATCAAACCCTGCAACTTATATCGGTGCTTTTGACGATATAAGAAAACTTTTTGCTATGAGTCAAGAATCAAAAGCTAAAGGATTTGAAAGCGGAAGGTTTTCTTTTAATGTAAAAGGCGGAAGATGTGAAGCTTGCCAAGGAGAAGGCATAGTAAAAATAGAAATGCATTTTCTTTCCGATGTTTACGTACCTTGCGAAATATGCAAAGGTAAAAGATACAATCGTGAAACTTTAAGCATTAAATACAAAAACAAAAACATCAGTGAAGTTTTAAATATGACGGCAGAAGAAGGACTTAATTTTTTTGAAAACATTCCTCCGATAAAAAGAAAACTTAAATCACTTTGCGATGTGGGACTCGGATATATAAAACTTGGTCAACCTTCTACAACACTTTCCGGAGGTGAAGCCCAAAGAGTGAAACTTGCATCTGAACTTTCAAAAAAATCAACAGGTAAAACATTTTATATACTCGACGAGCCTACAACGGGTCTTCATACGGCTGATGTTCACAAATTAATCGAAGTGCTTCAAAAATTAGTTGAAAAAGGAAATACGGTTTTAGTTATAGAACATAATTTAGATGTAATTAAAAGCTGTGACTATGTAATAGATTTAGGACCGGAAGGAGGAGAAAACGGCGGAGAAATTTTAGTGTGCGGCACCCCGGAAGAAGTATCAAAATGTAAAAATTCTTACACAGGCAAATTTTTGAAAAAAATAATTTAATTAACATAATGACTTATTATAACTATGTACTTTATATTTTAGAGTACATATTTTTTATTTAAAAATATTAGTAAATTTTAAAGTTATATGTTATTTATATATGTTAATCACAATAAATTAATTATCACTTGATATTTCAGTAAAAATTGATTTATAATTTACAGAGTACGGATAAGATAAAAAACATTTAGTGAAGTAAGTATTTTATTAATAATAAAGCCATAATATACTTAAGTACATAAAATATTTTTAGAATATAATATATAAAATAGGTGATTTAAATGGCTATGATGCAAAGCTATGTTCAGGAAGAATCAAATTCGGCACTGTTAAAAGAAATTACAAACTTATCAAATAGTTTATATAAACTTGTAACTATTTGCGACAATCATAAAGAACACGTCAATAAGATATATGAAGAAATATCTCAGAAAGAAAATTGTTTCGATATAGAAAACGGTAGTGGTTATGCTTATTTATACAATTTAGGAATTTGTTACATACCCCAACTAGTAAGAAAATCTATCGATACTTATGTTCTATATTCTAATGTATTCAATTTATTAAAAGAAAATTTTAATATTCCTGATGAATATTCAGAAATTATAAATAAACATTTAACTAATTGTATTCGTGAAGTAAACGTTTTTAAAGAAAATATATCTAAAACTCCTTGGATAATAAATCCAAATAAACTTGATGAATTAAATTGTTATATCTATGACAATCTTATTCATATTCATACACAGCTTAAACTTAGCAAGTACTTAAATAAATAATTCAAAAAAGAAACTGGAATATAAATGGTTACAAACTCCTATCTTTTAATCGAAAGTTTTACATATGGCAAATAATATGGACGTTTATAACCAGTATAGTTTTGCTATTTATAAGTATATGCAATACTTATATCGAGTTTTATATGAAGTTATTTATACTATATTAATGTAAGGCACTTATAGTAAATATTTTTTGTAAATCCACTAAACAAAGTTAAAACTGTAATGAAATATATATACAAGTTAAGTGTAAAAAATTATACAAAAAATATCTCACTGTGTATATAATGTTTTTAATAATGAAAATTGCTATGAAATTAATAAGCTGTATCAATTTTTTAAAAAAGTTAAAAATAATAGTTAATAAAAAACTTATAAGTAATAAAGATAAAATAATCGTGAAATATATTTCCAAATTAAATCCATTGCTTAAAAAGCTCAAATAAATTTTATACTAAAACTAAAATAAATGGAGGAAAATAATCATGGCAATGATGCAAAGTTATTACAAAGAAAATTTCAAAGAAGTTACACATAATTTTTTGCTAAATTTGAGTGATGTTATTTTAGAACTTGAATATGCTGAATTAGTATACACTTCAAAAAAAGATAAAGATCATATAAAGAATATAAAAGAAAAAATAAGCTATATTTTATTCACATTAAAAGAAATTAAAAATTCACTTGTTGTAAATCCCCTTGTATCAGACTATCAATACATTTCTTTTATTAGTTCATTCAATAAATTTTTCAATAGAGTGTTCAAAATTGATGACATCAACTTTGCAATTACTGAAAAAGTAGCATCTCAACTAGAAGAGCATTTGAGCAATATTGAAAACCGACTAAGAGAATTGGAAAAAAATATAATATTTGATCCTCTTATCCCTTACGATCTAATATCACATACGGAAGGATTTCAAGGATTCCAAGAATTTCAAGATTCAAAGAAAAAAGAATTAGCATCTGAATGTAAAAAAACTGTCGTTCCTATTAATGCGGAAGAAACAAAACAAAAAGAATATCCATCAGTTGATTTTGGGGATGATATGCCCAAACAAATAAAAAACTTTCATATATTATGTAAAAAATTTAAAAGTTACTGTAAAAAATACTTGGCAACAGATGAGACATCTTTTAACGCAATTAAAAACAAGTTTTTTGGAAAAAATTCCTGTAATTTACTTTGTTTAGACATGATAGTTACAAATAAAATTTTAAATACAAATGCTATAATCTTCTATGCTAAAAATTATAGCCTAATGAAAAAATTCATCAACATGTACCCGCATTTGGAAAAACTAATAACTTGCTTAGAAAATAGTGAAAATACCAAAAAGCCTACGCATATTGAAAAAATTAAAAAATATTTAACCAAAATGCTTGAAGTTATAAAAGAAATGAAATTAAATGAATTGAAAATTTCAGCATTTTAAAAGTCCGCACCATGTGCGGACTTAATTATATTATTTTACTTTACTTCTTAATCTTAAAGTTTTGTCAAGAATTCTCTTTCTTATTCGCAGTGATTTAGGAGTTACTTCTAAAAGCTCATCATCGTCGATAAACTCTATAGATTGTTCTAAACTTAAGTTGCTGTGAGGAATGAGTTTAAGAGCTTCATCAGAGCCTGCAGCACGCATATTGGTAACATGCTTTTTCTTACAAACATTAACTGTTATATCTTCAACTTTAGGAGTTGATCCAACAACCATTCCTTCGTAAACTTCAACACCCGGCCCTATAAAAAGCTTTCCTCTATCTTGTGCTGCAAATAAACCGTATCCAGTGCTTACACCTGTTTCATGTGCAACTAAAGATCCATGATGACGTTGAACAATTTCTCCTTTATATGGTTCATATCCATCAAAAAGTTGATTTATAACACCTTTTCCGTTAGTATCGGTTAAAAACTCAGATCTGTAACCAATAATTCCTCTTGAAGGAACACGGAATTCTAAAAGTGTCATGCCACCATCTTTTGGTGTCATATTTGTCATTTCAGCTTTTCTTGCACCTATTTTCTCTATTACAGATCCAACATAACTTTCCGGAACTTCAACAGACAAAATTTCCATCGGCTCACAAAGTTTTCCTTCTATTTCTTTCATAATAACTTGTGGCCTTGAAACCTGAAATTCATATCCTTCTCTGCGCATAGTTTCAATTAATATTGAAAGGTGAAGTTCACCTCTTCCCGAAACTTTGAAAGTATCTGCTGAGTCAGTTTCTTCAACTCTCATTGAAACATTGGTTTCAACTTCTTTGAAAAGTCTGTCTCTGATGTTTCTGGAAGTTACAAATTTGCCTTCTCTTCCTGCAAACGGACTATTATTAACCATAAAATTCATAGCAACCGTCGGCTCATCTATTTTAATAAATGGAAGAGGATCGATTTTTTCAGGGGAACAAAGAGTTTCTCCTATATTAATTGAAGGAATACCCGAAACACATACTATTTCTCCGGCAGGTGCAGAATCCGTTTCCACTCTTTTAAGACCTTCAAACTTATATATTTTTCCTATTTTAACATTTTTTGTTTCTCCGTCCGAAATGCACTGAACTACATTTTCTCCAACATGAACAGTTCCTCTTTCGACTCTTCCTACTCCGATTCTACCTACATAACCATCATAATCTATATTAGAAACAAGAATTTGAAGAGGACCATTTTCGTCTCCGCTTGGTGAAGGAACTTCTTTTATTATAGTTTCAAAGAGCGGACGTAAATCTTTTCTTTCATCATTAAGATTTAAAAATGCATATCCTTGTCTTCCTGAAGCATAAACAACCGGAAAATCAATTTGATCATCATCAGCACCAAGCTCTATGAACAAATCAATAACTTCGTCGATAACTTCGTTTGGTCTTGCACCTTCTCTATCTATTTTATTTATAACAACTATAGGTTTTTTATTAAGCTTTAGAGCTTTTTGAAGAACAAAACGAGTCTGAGGCATACATCCTTCAAAAGCATCAACCAATAAAATAACACCATCGACCATCATTAAAATTCTTTCAACTTCTCCGCCAAAATCAGCATGACCTGGTGTGTCAACTATGTTTATCTTTACATTATCATAAAACACAGAAGTATTTTTGGATAAAATAGTTATACCTCTTTCTCTTTCAAGATCCCCTGAATCCATAACTCTTTCTGCAACACTTTCATTTGACCTAAAGGTACCGCTTTGTTTTAACATTTGGTCAACAAGAGTAGTTTTACCGTGATCAACGTGAGCTATAATAGCTATATTTCTTAATTTACAATTCATTTGAAAGTCCTCCTTATTTATCTTCTATCAATTTTTTAAATTCTCCGTTTATTTCTGTATTTGCACCCTCAGGAATTTTTTGAAAAACCTCAAGTACTTTATCTCTCATCCATAAGCTCGGCATAATTCTAACGGAATACCCGCAACCATTATCTACAATCCAATCTAAAAATGAAGATTTTTCCAAACTATATGTCGAAAGAATACTCATGATAACCCCTCCATGAGTGAAAACAGCAGCAGAAGTTACACCTCTTTTAATAAGTGAATATACAATTTCCTCAAAAGATTTACATATTCTTTTAAAAAATTCTTCTCCACTTTCTCCATTTGGAACAGCTGACTGTCTGTTATTTTCTATCCATTTTCTATAGCGCTCGTCAGTTTCCATAAGTTCTTTATATGATTTACCTTCCCAATCCCCAAAATTCCATTCTTTTAAATCATTAATTACTTTAGGATTCGAACCGGGATACAAAATGTCACAAGTTTGTTTGCAACGTATCATAGGGCTGGTATAAAATTCTAACGCAGTCGGATATTTATAGTTTTCTTTTAAATTTAAAAGTCTTTCTTCACCTTGTTTACAAACCGGAATATCAGTAACTCCTGCATAGGCTCCATTTAAATTAGCTTGAGTTAATCCATGACGTATTAAATGTATAACATAAGATTTCACTTTAATTATTCACCTTACCTATAGTAATTTTCTTTTCGGTACCATTTAAAATTCTAATGATATTGCTTTTGTGTTTTGCAAGAACTACTGTCGCCATTATAAACGTAAATAAAGTTGAAATTAAAATTTCTTCACCAGAACATTTTGAAAAAAAGCATACAAGAAAAGTTGATATAGGATAACTTACAGCAGCAAAAATTGAAGCAAGAGAAATAATTTTTGAAAAAATAAATACAATCAAAAATACACTTATTATTATAAAAAATACTCTAACATCAATAAGAAGAGAGCTAGCCCATGCAGTTAATATTCCCTTTCCGCCTTTAAATTTAAAGAAACAAGGATAAATATGACCTAAAATACATCCTAAAGAAGCAGTATATGCAAAAAATTTTAAAATCAAAAATGAATTTTCAGGAACATACATCATTGATGCAATTTTTATTCCAATCCATACCGCTAAGACACCTTTTGTAAAGTCGCCTATAAAAGCTAAAATTGCAACTTTTTTACCAACCGTTCTAAGTGCATTTGTAAATCCTGCATTTCCGCTTCCCAAATTTCTGATATCTTTGTCAATATTTAAAACTTTTGTAACTACAAGAGAAGAATTCACCGCACCTATAAGATAAGAAATAATAAATGTTGCTGCTATTGGAAGAAAACAACTTAATACAAACTCCATTACAAACTTATTCTCCTTTTTTGCTAAATTTTAGGTTCAAAATTTCTTTCTCCCTTTTCTCTTACAACAAAATGTATTGGATTTCCAATAAAGCCAAATGTAGTTCTTAAATTATTTTCCAAGTAATGTTTATATGAAAAATGAAATAATTCTGCCTTGTTAACAAAAAACACAAAAGTAGGCGGAGCAGAACTTACTTGAGTCATATAGTATATTTTTAACCTCTTACCTTTATGAGACGGTGGAGGAGTCTTAACAACCGCTCTGGCAAGAAATTCATTTAAAATTCCAGTAGAAATTCTTAAATGACTATAATCATTGACTTCATTTATAAGATTAAAAATCTCATCTATCCTTTGACCTGTTTTTGCCGATACAAATAAAATCGGCGCATAAGACATAAACAAAAATTTACTTTTTATTTCTTTTTTATAATTTTCTAAAGTGTTTGTTTCTTTTGAAACTAAATCCCATTTATTAACCAGTATAATGCAAGCTTTACCGGCTTCATGAGCAAGACCTGCAACTTTTGTGTCTTGTTCTGTAGGACCTTCCTGTGCATCAATCATAATTATGCACACATCGGATCTTTCAATAGCCATTTTAGCCCTAATAACACTATATTTTTCAACATTTTCATTTATTTTACTTTTTCTTCTTATTCCTGCTGTATCTATAAAATTATAAGATCCATAAGAATTTGAAATTCTAGTGTCAATTGCATCTCGTGTAGTACCTGCAATATTTGAAACTATACTTCTTTTAGCTCCCGAAATGAAATTTACAAGTGAAGACTTCCCGACATTAGGCTTACCTATAATAGCAACTTTTATTAAATTACTTTCTTCATTTTCTTTTTCATCAGGCAAATACTCAAATATTTTATCCAATAAATCTCCTGTTCCGTGACCATGCAATGAAGAAACTCCTACTAAATCTTGAAATCCCAAATTATAAAATTCATAAGAATCAAATTCTTCACTTTCAACATTGTCAAGCTTATTCACACAAACAATAACAGGTTTTTTCGATCTTTTAAGTATTTGACCCACTTCTTCATCAGATGAAATTAAACCTGACTTCCCATCAACTACAAAAACTATAACGTCTGCAATATCAATAGCAATTTCTGCTTGAGATTTAATTTCTTTTGAAATAACATCATTTTCATTTCCACTTTCAATACCCCCGGTATCAATCATAGAAATTTCTCTTCCTCGCCATTCGCAGTTACTATAAACTCTATCACGTGTAACTCCAGGCATATCATCAACAATTGAAAGTCTTTTTCCGATTAATTTATTAAAAAGAGTGGACTTACCAACATTCGGCCTTCCAACAAAAGCCACCACCGGTTTTGACATTCGCATCATTCCTTCCATAAGCAAAACTCAAATATAAATAATTAAGTTAAACTCAAGAATTTTTTTAAACTTTAAATAATTAGCACTTGAAGAAAATAGAGAAGGATTTCTCCTCCTCTAAATTCTTAAATTATAAACTGAAACTATGCTTCCTTCTTTATGACTTCTCTATCTTTGTAGTAGCCACAACCTTTGCAAACTCTATGAATCAGTTTAAGTCCTCCGCATTTTCCGCAACGGCTGAGTGCCGGTGCTTCCAATTTCCAAACATTTGAACGTCTGGAATTTCTTCTAGCTTTAGAAGTTTTTCTTTTAGGTACTATTGCCATTATATACACCTACTTTCCTTTAGCAAAAGAAATTCTCAAATAAAAATTCAAGAGAAAATCTTATTTTAAAACTCACTGCAAAATAAAATTTATCTTGCATGGATTTTTTTAATTATTTATTTAGGTACACTCAAGCTCAACATAGGTTAACCCAAGCTAGATAATTATAAAATAATTTCTCATTTTTGTCAAGGATATCATTGATATACTATATATTTTACGGATTTTTTAAAAGTGAAAACATATTCTTTTTATAAGCTTCCACACCGGGTTGATCAAAAGGATTTACCCCTGAAATATAAGCTGAAATCGCACAAGCTTTTTCAAAAAAATATATTAAGTAACCCAAATTATATTCATCCATACTATCTATCTCGAGATGGATGTTCGGCACACCACCTTGCATATGAGCAAGAATCGTACCTTCAAAAGCCTTGGAATTCACATATTCAACAGTTTTACCTGATAAATAATTTAAATTATCTAAATCATTTTTATTTTTGGTAATACTTATATCATGAAAATGATTATTAAAAGTAAGAACTGTTTCAAATATTATAGGATTTCCTTCCTGAATAAATTGACCCAGAGAATGAAGATCAGAAGAAAATACAACAGAAGAAGGGAAAATCCCTTTTTTATTTTTTCCTTCACTTTCACCGAAAAGTTGCTTCCACCATTCAAAAAAATATTTAAGGCTCGGCTCATAACCCGCTATGATTTCAATGCTCTTTCCTTTAGAGTATAAAATATTTCTAATCAAAGCATATTTATAACACTCATTTTCAAAACTAAGACTTTCATACTCTTTTTGTGCAGATAAAGCACCCGAAATCATTTCTTTTATATCAACTCCCGCAACGCAAAGAGGCAATAAACCAACAGATGTAAGAACAGAGTAGCGGCCTCCCACGTCCTGCGGTATTTCCAACAATCTATACTTATTTTCGGAAGCAAGATTTTTGAGTGTACTTAATTTACTAAAGCCTGTAGTACAAAAAATTCTTTTTGATGCTTCCGATTTACCATATTTACTTTCTAAAATTTCTCTTAAAATTCTAAAAGTTAAAGCACACTCAAGTGTTCCGCCTGATTTAGAAATCACGTTTAAGCAAACATCTTTAGATTTACAAACATCAATTATTTTACTAATTTCATAAGCGCTTAAACTATTACCTGCAAACATTACTTTAGTTTTCATGTGTGAACCGTAATATTTGGGACTTAAAAACTCTAAGGCTGCCTTAGATCCCAAATACGATCCTCCTATACCGATAACAATCAATACATCGCATTTTTCTCTTATTTCTTCTGATGCTTCATAAATAAATTTCAAATCTTCGGATTTATAATTTGAAGGCAAATAAAGCCAACCTTTACCGAATGAATTTTCAACATTGTTATGAAGTTTTTTATGTGCATTTTCAAGTTTACTTTCAAAAAGCAAATAATCCGATTCACTTATAAAATTTTCTAAATATTTTGTGTTTAGTTTAATCATCAAATGCCGCCTTAATCGAAAATAGAAAATAAAACATTTCTTGAAGTCAAAAACTATTTAATCATTCCTGCTACTTCATCTGCGAAATTATCTTCTTTTTTCTCAAGTCCTTGACCTTTTTCAAATCTGACAAAAGAATTTATTTTTATTTCTGTTCCAAGTTCTTTAGAAACTTTCTCAGTGTACTGAGAAATACTTAAATGGCTGTCTTTAACAAAAATTTGTTCTTGAAGGCAAACTTCCTTATAGTATTTTCCAATTTTTCCTTCGAGAATTTTATCTGCAACCTTTTCAGGTGAGCCACTATTCAAAATTTGTTCTTTCAAAACTTTCTTTTCATGATCAAGAACCTCTTCAGGAACTTCTTCTCTATTTAAATAGAGAGGATTTACAGCTGCTATTTGCATTGCTATATCTTTTGCAAATACACGGAAACCTTCTGTTTTGGATACACTGTCATCTGCTAAATCAAATTTAACAAGAACTCCTATTTTTCCGCCGGCATGAACATAAGACGAAACTACTCCTTCGAGACGTTTGAAACGTCTGATTTTAATATTTTCACCGATAGTTAAAATTTTCTCTTGTAAAATATTTTCGATTGTTTTTCCATCTTTATCTTTAAGAGCAAGAAGTTCTTCAACAGATGACGGATTTTCCTTCATAACAGTTTCTCCGCAAAGTTTAACAAATGCTTGAAATTCTGCATTTTTAGCAACAAAATCCGTTTCAGAATTTACTTCTATTGCTACACCTAAAGAACTGTCCTCATTTGTATAAGCCATTGCAAGACCTTCGGCTGCAATCCTTGAAGATTTTTTAGTTGCTGCTGCTAATCCTTTTTCTCTTAAAAAGTCTATTGCTGCTTGCATATCTCCATTCGAAGAAGTGAGAGCTTTCTTACAATCCATCATTCCGCAACCAGTTTTTTCTCTAAGCTCTTTAACATCTTTAGCGGTAAAACTCATAAACTATTCCTCCTATAATTCTTAAGTGATTTGTCAAAAACTATTATCTTTCTGCACTGTTTTCGTCATCAGAACTCATATTTAAAATTTCGTTTTCCAAATCTTTGTCGGCTGAAAGTTCTTCTGAAAGACTTCCTGTTTCGCCTTCTTTTGCTTCAAGAACTGCATCTGCTATAGCTGAGCTGATAAGTTTAACGGCTCTTATAGCATCGTCATTTCCAGGAATAACATAATCCACTGTATCTGGATCACAGTTTGTATCTACAACTGCAACAACCGGAATACCAAGTTTTTTGGCTTCGGAAACAGCAATCTTTTCTTTTTTAGGATCTACAACAAACAAAGCTCCGGGAAGATTTTTCATTTCTTTAACACCGCCGAGAAATTTCTCCAATTTCTCTATTTCAAGACGCAATTTAATGACTTCTTTTTTAGGAAGTAAATCGAAAGTTCCGTCTTTTTCCATTACTCTTAATTGATTTAATCTGTTAACCCTTTTACGAATAGTTGTGAAGTTTGTAAGCATTCCTCCGAGCCATCTTGCATTAACATAGCAAGAACCTGATCTTATAGCTTCTGATTTAACAGATTCTTGAGCTTGCTTTTTGGTTCCGACAAACAAAATGCTTTTTCCTTCTTCTGCAACTTGTCTTACAAAATTATAAGCCTCATCAAGCTTTCTAACGGTTTTTTGAAGGTCAATAATGTGAATTCCGTTACGCTGAGTAAAAATATACTTAGACATTTTCGGATTCCACCTACGTGTTTGGTGTCCAAAATGAACTCCTGCTTCTAAAAGTTGTTTCATTGATACTACTGACATAAATTTTCCTCCTTGGTTTTTCCTCCGTCGAAAATTAAAGCTCCTATGGTTAAGCCACCAAGTACCTTTTAATCGACGTGTGTAATCTGACAGCTAATTATAGCATACGAAAAAATCTTTTTCAAGACTTTTTTTATATTATCATCATAGCATCCCCGAAGCTGAAAAATCTATACTCTTTTTGAACAGCTTCTTTATATGCATTCATAGTATTTTTATATCCCGCAAAAGCACATACAAGTATTATAAGTGTACTTTCAGGAAGATGAAAATTCGTTATAAGTCCGTCCATTATTCCAAATTTATGACCAGGCTTTATGAATATGTCAGTTGACATACTGCAAGGTTTGATTTTTCCAAAATTTTTATAAATTGACTCAATAACTCTGCAACTTGTTGTTCCGACACATATTACGCGTCCGCCAGAACTTTTTGTTTTCTCTATTAACATTGCAGTTTGCTCAGAACATTCGAAATACTCCGAATGCATTTTGTGATTCTCTATATTTTCTTCTTTAACAGGTCTAAAAGTTCCGAGTCCTACATGAAGTGTAACATAACCTATATTGATTCCTTTTTGTTTTAACTTTTCAAGTAATTCCTGAGTAAAATGAAGCCCTGCAGTCGGAGCTGCCGCCGAACCCAAATCTTTCGCATAAACTGTTTGATACCTCGACTTATCTTTAAGCTTTTCTTTTATGTATGGAGGCAATGGCATTTGCCCTATTTTTTCAAGTCTGGCAAAAAAATCATTTTTGTTTTTAAATTCTATTATTCGGTTTCCATCTTCTAAAATATCTTTTATTTCAGCCTCTAAAACAATTTTCTTGTTTTCATCCTTAAATAAAAATTTAAATCCTATCTTTGCTTTTTTCCCGGGTTTAACCAAACATTCCCATACCCCTACCCCTTTTTGCTTTAAAAGAAGAAACTCAACTATATAACCCGTGCTTTCATTTTCACCAAAAATTCTTGCAGGCAAAACTTTCGAGTCATTAAGTATTAAACAATCTCCTTCCTTCAGATGGTCAATCAAATTGTAAAAATGCTCATGGATAATCTTTCCACTTGATTTATCTAAAACCATAAGTCTTGAAGAATCTCTCTTTTCAATTGGTGTTTGAGCAATTAAATTCTCAGGTAAATAATAATAAAAATCGCTTTTCTTGTCTAATTTTATAACGTCTTTTTCCATTTTTTCTCCTTATTTATGATTTTGTTAATTGATATAATAATCAAATTGACATATTTTTAAATACAATGGTATTATAAACCTTTAGAGCAGCAAAATAAAATTCAAACTGCTTAATATAAATAAAAATATCAATATAAATAAAAGGCGGTGAAATGAGCATAATGATTTTATTCATATCATACAATCAGAAGTAAGAATTAGTAAATCATAAGCTCAAGATTTTATGAAAAAGTATAGTGTTGGAATAATAGGTGCTACCGGAACGGTAGGTCAAAAATTTATAATTCTTCTTGAAAACCACCCTTGGTTTGAAATAAAATACCTAGCTGCAAGTGAAAAATCTTGTGGAAAAACCTTTGAGGAAGCAGTTAAAAATAAACCTTGTTTAAAAGGTGCGGTTAATAAAATCACTAAAAACATGATTGTCCTTGATGCAATAAAAGATGCTGAAAAGATTGCAAGTTCTGTTGACTTTGTTTTTTGTGCTGTAAATATGGAAAAAGAAAAAACAAAAGAATTAGAGGAAAAATATGCAAAACTAGAATGTCCCGTAATTTCAAACAACAGTGCTTGCAGAAATATTCCAGATGTTCCTATGATAATTCCAGAACTAAACGCAAATCATATAGACGTAATTCCATTTCAAAGAAAAAGATTAAACACAAAAAAAGGATTTATAGCAGTTAAATCAAACTGTTCTATACAATGCTTTGTACCTGCTCTTTTTCCTCTTAATGATTTAGGAATAAAATCAGTTCTTGCATGTACATATCAAGCAATATCAGGGGCAGGAAAAGATTTTAAATCTTGGCCCGAGATGATTGATAATATTATACCGTACATACCCGGAGAAGAAGAAAAAACAGAAAAAGAACCACTGAAAATATGGGGAAATTTAATAAACGGAGAAATTGTTCCCTCAAAATCGCCAATTATAACCTCACAATGTTTAAGAGTTCCCGTAACAGACGGTCATACTGCAGCAGTTTTTGCGTCCTTCGAAAAAAAAGTAACCAAAGAGGAAATTTTATCACGATGGAACACTTTTAAGCCAAATGAAAAAAGCATAAATTTACCAAGTTCCCCAAAAAAATTTATTAAATATTTCGAAGAAAACGACAGACCTCAAATATTTTCAGAAAGAAACCTTGAAAACGGAATGGGAATATCCGTAGGCAGACTCAGAGAAGATTCCCAATATGATATTAAGTTTATCTGTATGAGTCACAACACTGTAAGAGGTGCCGCAGGAGGAGCAATTTTACTCGCCGAAATGCTTTGTAGAGAAAACTATATTTAGGAGGAAATTTAAAATGAAAAAAACTATATTCAAAGGTGCAGGAGTTGCACTTATAACTCCAATGAAAAATGATGGCAGTGTAGATTATGAAACACTTGAAAAATTAATAGAATTTCAAATAGAAAATAAAACCGATGCAATTATTTCTTGCGGTACGACAGGAGAATCAGCTACACTTTCTCAAAGTGAACATAAAAAAGTAATTGAGTTTACAATAAAAAAAGTAAACAGTAGAATACCTGTTATTGCAGGAAGCGGAAGCAACAATACAAGTACAGCTTTAGAACTTTCGAAAGAAGCCGAATCACTCGGAGCAGATGGCCTTTTAATAGTTACTCCTTACTATAATAAAACTTCTCAAAGTGGACTTATTAAACACTACCTTCACATAGCCGATAGAGTTTCTTGCCCTATAATTTTATATAATGTTCCGTCAAGAACAGGAGTAAACATTGCACCTGAAACATATCTGGAGCTTTCAAAACATCAAAACATAGTTGCCGTAAAAGAAGCAAACGGAAATATTTCTTCTTTGGCAAAATCTATATCTTTAT